>NZ_JBCPSO010000002.1:0-561486 GCF_051129925.1 Bacillus sp. Je.9.29.b | reverse complement strand
TATATTGATTATTATAACAATATCCGAATTCAATTGAAATTAAACAGCCAGTCACCAAAAGAGTTTCGGCAACTGGCTGTTTTATAAAGGTGTTTTGATCCCTGTCTCAAAAACGGGGGTCAGTCCCTAAAGATAAGGGGTTTTTCATTATGCCAATTCTTCTTTCAACCGGTCTGGCAATTGATCGAGGTCCTCAATTTTCCCAAGGAACTTATTTGGGTCCACTTGTAAAATCATTTTGTTTTCTCTCTCCACAACGCCGAAGAAATATTCTGAGGCCTTCGTGTTCATATGAAATGGCTTGATCTCGCTTTGCTCGATATCGATGATATCTTTTGCATCTGAGACAAGACAGCCAATCATTTGATCGTTTACTTCAAATAACAGCACCTTGGACTGCTCGTTCACATCAAGAGGCTTTCCGTGAAGCATCACGCCTGTATCACTGACAGGAATGACCTCTCCTCTTAGTGACATCAGCCCTTTAATTTCTTTTGGAAGGTTCGATACTTCTTGTAAGTAAGGGACCTTCTCAATCGAACGAATATGCTCTACACTGATGCCAAACTCCTCTTGCCCCACCTGAAAAATAATAATCTTTTGCGTGCTCACAGAGTCTCCTGCCTTTACGATGGATTTGTCGTTTCTTCGATAATGGCGAGAACCATTTCAGCTGTTTTGACTAATTCTTCAATCGGCATTTTCTCATTTTTCGTATGAATATCTTCATATCCAACAGCTAGGTTGACAGTTGGGACGCCGTTGCCTGCAATGACGTTTGCATCACTGCCTCCGCCGCTCGTCTGCAGTTCTGAAGGACGGCCAATTTTTGCTGCCGCTTTTTTCGCCACTTCTACGACTTGATCGCCGTGTGAGAATTTGAAGCCTGGATACATGATGTCAATTTGTACATCGGCACTTCCGCCCATTTCTTTAGCGGTTTTTTCAAAGGCTTCTTTCATCTTCGCTACTTGAGCTTCCATTTTTGCTGGTTCTAAAGAGCGTGCTTCCGCCAAAATATCAACTTGGTCGCACACAATATTCGTTTGTGTTCCGCCTTCAAAACGGCCGATATTCGCCGTTGTTTCTTCATCAATCCGGCCAAGCGGCATGCTAGCAATTGCTTTTGATGCAATGGTAATCGCAGACACACCTTTTTCAGGCGCGACACCAGCGTGAGCGGTTTTTCCGTAAATCGTTGCGCGTACTTTTGCCTGTGTTGGTGCAGCTACAATAATCGTACCGACCTTGCCATCTGAATCAAGGGCATAGCCGTATTTCGCTGTCATCAAATTCGGATCTAACGCTTTTGCTCCAACAAGTCCTGATTCCTCGCCTGCTGTGATCACAAATTCAATTGTTCCATGCGGTAAATTTTTCTCTTTCAGTACGCGGATCGCCTCAAACATAGCAGCAAGTCCTGTTTTATCATCAGCACCAAGAATCGTTGTTCCATCTGTTTTCACATAGCCGTCCTCAATGACTGGTTTTACGCCATTCCCTGGTACAACTGTATCCATATGAGAAGTGAAATAAATTGTATCTGCCTCTTGATTCCCTTCTAAAGTACAGACAAGATTGCCTGCACCGTGGCCTGTTGCCGCTTTTGAATCGTCTTCAACCACTTTTAGACCAAGCTGCGAGAATTTTCCTTTTAATACTTCAACAATTTTCTCTTCGTGTTTTGTTTCTGAATCAACCTGAACTAATTCTAAAAATTCGTCTAGTAAGCGTTTTTCATTGATCATGGATGATGCTCCTCCTCTTATAGCGGCATGTTGCCATGCTTTTTTAACGGTCTATCTTCTTCCTTACTGCGAAGCACATCAAATGAGCGGATCAATCGCTCTCTCGTTTCAGTCGGCATGAAAATATCATCTATCAGACCTGCCTGAGCCGCTTTCCATACACTTGGTTTGTTTTCAGACTTGCGCGAAGCAGGATGAACGATTTCGTCTGCGAACGTTTTCCCCATAACATCAATTTCGGCTTCTGGCCATGCATAAACAAAGTCAGCTCCTAAGCCCTTGCTATTCATCGCGACATATGCACCGCCAAACGCCTTTCTTAAAATCACAGTGATTTTTGGAACAGTTGCTTCAGCGTACGCATATAAAAGCTTTGCCCCATGGCGGATAATTCCCGCATGCTCGGCTTTTTCTCCTGGTAAAAAACCAGGAACGTCCACAAGGGTTAAGATCGGAATATGAAACGCATCGCAAAATCGAATAAACCTGGCCGCTTTATCGGCAGCGTCAAGATCAAGGCTGCCTGCCAGCACCTTTGGCTGATTGGCAACAACACCAATGGAGGCTCCTTGTAATCTGGCAAAACCTGTGACAATATTTTTTGAGAAACAAGGCTGCGTTTCAAAGAATGAGTCTGGATCGGTTATCGCTGTCACCACTTGTTTGACATCATAAGTTCGTGAGGGATCCTTTGGCAAAATTCTGCCTGGATCGGCGGTATCATGCTTTCGTGCCCCAGCGTGCATGACATCCTGCTGTTTCGTTTGTATGTACGTTAAAAGAGTTCGAACCGCTTTTAACACGTCCTTCTCATCTTCCCCAGTATAGTGCACATTCCCGCTCGTCTGATGCTGAACACTTGCACCGCCAAGACGGTCAGGACAGACCGTTTCTCCTGTTGCCTTTTCTATTACTTTCGGTCCAGTTAAAAACATATGAGCTGTTTGCTCTGTCATAAAGACAAAATCAGTCAAAGCAGGAGAATAAACTGCTCCTCCAGCACATGAACCTAAAATAACTGATATTTGCGGGATTCGACCAGAGTACAGCACATTCCGTTTAAAAATCTGTCCGTATCCTTCTAATGATACCACACCCTCTTGAATTCTCGCACCACCTGAGTCTTTTAGACCGATGACCGGCATCTGATTTTTAGCTGCCAAATCCATTAAAGAGACAATTTTTTTTGCATGCATTTCGCCTAATGAGCCCCCATATACGGTTGCATCTTGTGCATAAACACAGACAGGCTTACCGTGAATGAGTCCCGTTCCAATGACGACGCCGTCACCAACATGCTCTGACAGACCGCCTGTTGCAAATGACTGAATTTCCATCAAGCTGCCCTCGTCAAGAAGTTCATGCAGCCGCTCTCGAACCGTCAGCTTTCCTTTGCTTCTGTGAGCCGCTGCTCGTTTTTCGCCGCCGCCCATTAACGCTTTATTCCGCCATTCAGACAAGTCATTGAACGATTCATTCATCGCAATATTTCTCTCCTTTCAAGGACCCGCACAATTCAAATAACACACCTGACGTTTCTTTAGGTGAAATAAAGGCAATCTGCTTTCCGCTGGCGCCCATCTGTGCTGTTTTTTGGAGAAGCTGCACGCCAAGGTGATCGAGACGGCTAAGATCCGTTTGAATGTCATCTGACTTTAACGCAATATGATGAAGGCCCTCTCCTCTTTTTGTTAAAAAGGTATGTAGTTTACTGCGGGCTGAGATGGGCTCAATTAATTCAATGTGCAGATTATCAAGTGAAGCGAAGGACGCTTTAATCTCCTGCTCAGGAATCTCTTGTATGTCTGAAAAATGCCAGTTAAATAGCTGATGAAGCGTTTGAGATGTTTCTTTAATAGAAAAGACGGCAATGGCAATATGATCGATTTGGTTCATCCGTTCACTTCCTTTGCTGATCACTTGTCGCATATGAAAAAACCAGATAAAATAAAGACAAGTGCGCTTGTCGCAAAAATCTTCGGTTATAGGGGTGCGATATGTCTCAAAAATTCATGAAATTTATGGTATTGCTTATGATTAGCCTGCTGTTAGTTTCTTCACTTTTAGCAGGAGCAGCAGCCTTTTTATAAGGTTTGAATAAAAGCAGACAAGCAGGTGATTCGCGATATCAACGAATGGCCTGTTTGTCTTTGGCAAGTGTTTCAAAGGAAGCACTTGATTTTGTAATCCATACCTTGGTGCCAATTGGAAGCTGATCAAACAAAAGCTCTACATCTTGATTATGAAGTCTCACACAGCCTGCCGTGATAAATTTCCCAATCGATGTTTCGTCACTCGTTCCATGAATTCCGTAGGTTCTGCCATCTGTTCCTCGTGCATCAAATCCAATCCATCTTCGCCCAAGAGGATTATTCTTCGCACCGCCTTCAATATTCTTTCTTCTGTAATAGGGATCTTTCGCTTTGATCATAATCGTAAATTCACCTTCTGGCGTTAAATCCGCTGTTTTTCCTGTTGAAGCAGGATATACTTTTTGGATTTTTCCTTGATCAATGAAGGCAAGTTCATTCGTTTGTTTATTAATAATGACAAACGGGTCACCTGGAAGCGGGTTTTGTCCAAGCGGCCAGATAGGTGAAAGGGACATGGTCAGTACGGTATAAAATAAAAGACGCATAGGCTCCTCCTTTTTCATTAGATTGACCAATGAAGGAGGAACTCATGCGTCTCTATTCTTTCATCCCTTTAAAATAGCTTTTCAGTACTAAATATTGTTCCATTTCACCAAGGAAATGAAAGAGTGCCGCTCTTGCCTCAAATTCTTCTCTTGTTTGCGGGAGCGGAAGTGCTTCGAACTCTTCTTTCATATCAATGAGACGTCTTAAAAACTTATGCGCTGTGTTCCCTGGGTGAATATGTTCGCGTAAGTCTCTAATGTATTCTGCAATGATTTGTCCATGCTCCGTTGTGACAGAAATCGACGTAATTTTGGGCAGCACACGCTCAATGATTTCAAATTGCTTTTGTCTCATGTTGAAATAATGGTAATACAGGTTTTCATGTCTTAATACATGGTTTTCAACATCACGATATGCAAGAGCTTTCGCTTGTTTGATCAATTGATGTGTCTCTGGTATTTCTTTTCCTGTCCAGTCTTGTTTCCCTGTCATTAAGTATTGCTCGATTTCCTCAAAGATTTTAGCAAAGTTGGCTTCAATCTGTTCGCTGTAGCGTTTGAGTTTTTTATCAACACTTGGCATATAGAGGTTCATAATCAGCGCTACCCCAACACCAATGGTAATCAGCAGCAGTTCATTCCAGATGAGATGCAGGGTAATCCCGCCAGACATGTATAAATGGAGAATGATGACTGAACTTGTGACAATCCCTTCTTTAATTCGAAGCAAAACCGTTGTCGGAATAAAGACAAGCAGCATCAAACCGATCACAAAAGGATGATACCCAATCAGATCGAAAAATAAATAAGAAAATAAAATAGCAAGACTGCATGCTGCAAAGCGGGCTCCCGATGCTAAGAGGGATCTTTTCTTTGTCACCTGAATACACAGGATCGTAATAATCCCGGCAGCTGAATAATTTTGCAAGCCAAGCAATTGTGCAATATAAATAGCGATCGCTGTTCCTAATGCTGTTTTCAGCGTTCGGTAGCCGATTTTAAACATGATGTGATTCACTCTTTTCTGTCTTGTTTCCATTCATTTTTGTGAAATGATGAACTTTTTTTACTTTCCCCATTATAATCAAAAAAAGAAGGAGATGTTAAGTCTCCTTCTCTTATTTCTTTATAATATTTTTTGTAAGAAGTCTTGCGCACGCTGTGAAGACGGTGATTCAAAAAATTGCACAGGGTTTGCATCCTCTACAATTTTCCCATCATCCATAAAGATCACGCGGTCAGCCACTTCTTTTGCAAAGCCCATTTCATGTGTGACGATGACGAGTGTCATTCCAGATTGAGCCAGCTCTTTCATGACTTCTAATACTTCCTTGACCATTTCTGGATCTAGAGCAGACGTTGGTTCGTCAAACAGCATAATGTCTGGTGTCATCGCAAGCGCACGCGCAATCGCCACACGCTGCTTTTGACCGCCGGACAAACGGTTAGGGAAATCATCTTTTTTCTCTAAAAGCCCTACCTTTTTGAGCAGGTCTTCAGCTTGCTTGATACTGTCTTCCTTCGATTGATTCTTCACATTCATTGGCGCATACGTGATATTTTCCAGCACGGTTTTATGCGGGAAGAGATGGAAATGCTGAAACACCATTCCGATGTTCTCACGCACTTTTAGTGCATTCGTTTTTGGATTGGTGATTTCGGTGTCCTTAATTGTAATGACACCAGAAGTCGGCTTTTCAAGTAAATTCATGCAGCGGAGGAACGTCGATTTTCCTGAACCAGATGGTCCAATAACCGCAACAACTTCCCCTTCTTTAATGGTGGTGTCGATCCCCTTTAAAACTTCGTTTTTACCAAAAGATTTTGTGAGTTTCTCTATTTTAATCATTTGATTTTAACTTCCTTTCCACCGATTTGCCGACAAAGGTGAGAACAAGCACGATGACATAATAGATAAGACCCGCAAAAATAAGCGGTTCAAGATAATTATACGTCACGGCCCCTGCTTGATAGGCTCGTCTCATGACATCACCCAGTCCGATGACTGTTACAATCGCTGATTCTTTTGTCAGTGTAATCGTCTCATTCACAAGTGCAGGTGAAATATTTTTAAACGCCTGCGGAAGCAATAAGTCCTTCATCATTTTAGCATAAGGGATGCCTAAAGCAACGGCTGCTTCTTTTTGACCTTTATCAATGGCATTAATACCCGCACGAATAATTTCAGATACGTATGCCGCCGAGTTGAGTGAAAAGGCCGCTACAGCAGCCCAGTATTGGTCGATTTGAAACCCAAGAAGCTGAGGCAGACCAAAATAAATAATGAGCAATTGAAGCACAAGCGGTGTGCCTCGGAAAATTGACGTATAAAAATCTGCAAGCCAAATGAGCGGTTTAAACACACTAATTTTACAAAGCGTTAATAAAATTCCTAAGATAAATCCAAGTAAAAGGGATACCACTACTATAGAAAGCGTGACCTTAAGTCCTTCTAGAATAAAGGGCATCTGAGGTATTACATCTTTAAAATCAAACATGACATTCTCCTTTTTTTTGCCTTCATACAAAACAGGAAAAAAGTTCAACATGAGTTGAACTTTTCAGCGCTTTTCTACTTGATTTTCTGGAATGACGCTGATCCTTTTCCTGACTTACTTTTCATCAGCAAACCATTTTTTAATTAATTTATCAAGTTCGCCATTATCTTTCATTTCTTTTAATGATTTATTAAATTTCGCTGTTAAGTCGCTGTTTTTCTTGAATGCAATGGCTGAACCTTCGTTTGAGCTGTTCAATCCAAATGCTTGGAAGTCTTTTTCCTTTTTCAAGTAACCAGCAGCTACTTTATCTTCAATAATTGCTGCATCAAAACGGCCTGCTTTAATCTCTTGAATGATATCAGAAATTTTATTACGGTCTTCAACTGTTAGGTTATATTTCTTTTGCAGTCCATTTGCTTCATCCTGTTGAATAGAACCTAATTGAACGCCCACTGTTTTGTCTTTTAAATCTTTCTCTGCCTTAATACCGCTAGATTTCTTTGATACAACCAAGTTTTTAGCATTGTAATAAACATCAGAGAAATCAACTTGCTTTTTACGTTTTTCTGTAGGTGTCATTCCTGCAAGGACAATATCAGCTTTGTTTGTTTTGAGGGCTGATACAAGACTAGCAAAGTCCATATCTTGAATTTCTAGCTTGTAGCCGTTCTTTTTCGCTAGTGCTGTTGCAAGATCTACATCAAAACCGACAATTTTATCTCCGTCTTTTGATTCAAATGGCGGATAATCTGCTGATGTTGCCATCACGAGTGTCTTGTCATCTCCTGATGCGTTTGAATTATTAGAAGAAGTTCCGCAAGCTGCGAGTGCAGCTGCAAGACCAGCTGTCATAAGTAATAATAACCACTTTTTCATATGATGATGCCTCCCAGTATTTAAAATCATGTATTGATTTGAATATTTATTCACTATAATGTATTTTAAACACTTTCTTTTTAAGATGCAATAGTATTTTGCTAAAATTATTTTGATTCTATTGTCTTATAAAACAAAAAGCAGACCGATCTAAAGACCGGACTGCTTTATATTTATTCATTCAAAAGTCATATGTTAGATTTCTTCGCAATGCTCATCAAAAGCGGCTTGTAGTTTTGACACAACTTCCATTGGCTCATGCCCTTCAATTTCATGACGCTCGACCATTTTAATGATTTTTCCATCTTTTAATAATGCAAAAGATGGTGAAGATGGCGGAAAGCCTTCAAAGTATTCACGGGCTCTTGCCGTTGCCTCTTTGTCCTGTCCAGCAAACACTGTCAGCAATTGATCTGGACGCTTATCGTAATGAACAGAATAGCCGGCAGCTGGTCTTGCAATACCGCCTGCACAGCCGCATACTGAATTCACCATGACAAGTGCCGTTCCTTTTTTAGTCAGTGCTTCGTCTACTTCTTCAGCTGATGTGAGCTCAGTGTAGCCCGCCTGCTTAATTTCTTCTCTCGCTTGTTTCACAATATCATTCATAAATAAATTAAAATCAATATTCATGTCTGTCCACTCCTTTTGCGTACCAAAACCATTTTAACTCCATCATATCAAGGAAAACGCCTGCGGGCAAATGTGTTGTCTTTTCCTTCGCCCCTTTTTCCGCACATCGTTTATGAGCTGTCAAATTGGGGAAAAGTGATGATAAAGAGATGAAAGGGAGAACTGCGTGATGGCACAATTCAAAAAAGCGATGCTCATTTATAATGGAAATGCTGGACAAAAAAACATGGAAAAAACACTCGGTCAAACAGTGCCTCTTCTTTCTCTACATATTGATGAACTCATTTTGAAACCAACAAAGCAGCCAAATGATGCTTATGATTTCTGCCGTCAAATTGATGAGACGGTGGAGTTGCTCATCATATTAGGCGGAGACGGTACCGTGCATGAATGCATGAACGGCATTGGCGGTTTAGAAAAAAGGCCCGCTGTAGCGATATTACCAGGCGGGACATGCAATGATTTTTCTAGAACACTAGGTATTCCTCAACAAATGCAAAAAGCCGCTCAAATGATTGTAGACGGCAAAGAGAAAAAGGTCGACTTAATCAAAGCAGAAGATCGATACGTGTTAAACTTTTGGGGAATTGGGCTGATCGCAGACACGTCCAACAATATTAATGACAAGGAAAAAGCCGTACTTGGCAAAATCAGCTACTTCACAAGTGCGCTGCGCACCCTGCAGCAAACAGATCCTTTTCACGTACGCATTGAGACAGAAGAGGAAAGCTGGGAAGAGGAAGCTGTCATCGTTCTTGTCATGAATGGACATTTTATCGGTACAAATAAAATTGATTTGCCTCATGCAGCCATAGATGATGGAAAAGCAGAAATCTTAATTTGCAGAAATACGAGTTTCTCTGCTTTAAAAGAAATCTTCTCAATGAACCGGGAAGAGCTGGAGGATTTCACCGGCGACCTGTCTCTCATTCAAGCGTCCAGTATTCATATCCACACAAAAGAGGAAATGGATGCTGATACAGATGGTGAGGTTTATATGACGGCCCCCTCTTCTTTAGAAGTGTTAAAACACCATTTGACCTTTATTGTTCCAGCAGAATAAAAAAACGCCCGACATCATTTTGATTCGGGCGTTTTTTTGATATAGAGTCTGTATAAATATTCAAGTGCATATCCGAGAAGCGTTCCGGCGAGAAGTGATATTCCTAAAAAGCTATTGGCTGCTCCTTTAAACCCGCCGACAATCAGCAGACAGTACACGATTTGAATGATTGAAACGATCGATATGATAAGCAGTAATCGTTCAGGATGATTGCGTGATTTAGAAATGTACCGCAGAAAAGCGAACGCAATCGCTGTGATAAACATGAGACCAATCGTGAGAAAAGCAAAAAAATCTAGTCCAGACATATCATCGCTCCTTTCTCCTAGATGTGGAAATCCCCCTCTCATGCCAGGAGGGGGAAAATGATTGTTTTAATAAACAGATGTCTGCTCGTCGATGCCTTCAAGGATTTGTTTAATTCGTTGAAGGAATCTGCCGCATACAAGACCATCTAGTACTCTGTGATCTAATGAGAGACAAAGATTGACCATGTCTCTTGCCGCAATCATTCCGTTTACGATCATTGGACGCTTCACGATCGATTCTACTTGTAAAATCGCCGCTTGCGGATAATTAATGATTCCCATTGATTGTACCGAACCAAATGATCCCGTGTTGTTGACAGTGAAGGTACCGCCTTCCATATCACTTTGCTTGAGCGTTCCTTGTCTCACCTTAGACGCCAGCTCATGAATTTCTTTGGCAATGCCCTTAATGGTCTTTTCATCCGCATCCTTAATGACTGGAACAAATAGAGCGTCATCTGTAGCGACAGCAATCGAAACATTGATCGCTTTCTTCTGCACAATTTTATCTCCGGCCCACATGCTGTTCATTTCAGGGAATTCCTTTAAGGCCTGAGCCACTGCTTTGACAAAGAACGCAAAGAACGTCAAATTAAATCCTTCTTTTGCTTTAAACTGATCCTTCAGCTGATTTCTTCTTGTCACAAGATTTGTCACATCGACTTCCATCATCGTCCATGCATGCGGAATTTCATGTTTGCTTCTCAGCATATTGGCCGCGATTGCCTGGCGGATCGGCGTGACTGGCAGCTCAACATCACCAGGCATAGAAGGGACGGCAGGTGCCGCTTTTGCTTGAGATGGCTGCACAGGCTCCGGTTGAACGGCTCGTTCATTGACAGGTGCTGCCTTCTCTTTGACGCCGCCGTTTTCAATGAGCTGCAGCAAATCTTTTCTAGTGATTCGGCCGCCTGCTCCTGTACCTTGAACAGCCGCTAAATCAATGCCATGCTCATCTGCTAAACGAAGAACGGCTGGAGAATAACGTTTCTTTTGACTTTGATTCTCATTTGTTTGATCTGCTTCAGGCGCTTCGCTTTGCTCAGGTGCTGCTTCTTCTTTCACACTCTGCTGCTCGCTTCCTTCGACATCTATTTCACAGAACACTTCTCCTACTTGCAGCGTTTCGCCTTCTTCAGCCGATAGCTTTGTAATCGTTCCTGTAAAAGATGACGGGACTTCTGCGTTCACTTTATCCGTCATGACTTCCGCAATCGGATCGTATTTATTCACATGATCGCCAGGTGAAACGAGCCATTTGCTAATGGTTCCTTCTGTTACACTTTCACCCAGCTGAGGCATTTTCATTTGTTCAATTGCCACTTTGAAACCCTCCTCTTTCTTAAAACGCCGCTAGTTCTCTCATTTCAGCTTCTACCTTATCCGGGTTGACCATGAAGAATTTCTCCATTGTCGGCGCATAAGGCATTGCCGGAATATCTGGTCCTGCCAGGCGTTTGATTGGTGCGTCTAAATCAAATAAGCAATGCTCCGAAATGATTGCCGCAACCTCACTCATGATGCTGCCTTCTTTTGTATCTTCCGTTAAAAGAAGCACTTTCCCTGTTTTAGAAGCCGCTTCTATAATCGCTTCCTGATCAAGCGGATACACTGTTCTCAAATCGAGAATATGAGCGGATATGCCGTCTTTTGCAAGGCGGTCTGCTGCTTGCAGCGCAAAATGGACACAAAGGCCATATGTAATGACCGTGATATCATCGCCTTCACGCTTCACATCTGCTTTTCCAATCGGAAGAGTGTAATCCTCTTCAGGCACTTCTCCTTTAATCAGGCGGTATGCACGTTTATGTTCAAAGAACAATACAGGATCTGGATCACGCACTGCAGCCTTTAAAAGACCTTTGACATCATAAGGTGTAGAAGGCATCACAATCTTCAAACCAGGCTGGTTAGCAAAAATAGCTTCGACCGATTGTGAATGATAAAGTGCCCCGTGTACTCCACCCCCGTAAGGTGCGCGGATGACCATTGGACAGCTCCAATCATTATTTGAACGGTATCTAATTTTTGCAGCCTCTGAAATGATTTGGTTGATTGCAGGCATAATGAAATCCGCAAATTGCATTTCTGCAATTGGGCGCATTCCATACATCGCTGCCCCAATACCTACACCCGCAATGGCTGATTCTGCAAGAGGTGTATCCATGACGCGCGCTTCTCCAAATTGCTCGTAAAGACCAGCTGTCGCTTTAAATACGCCGCCTTTTTTCCCGACATCCTCTCCGAGCACAAACACTTTCGGATCTCGCTCCATTTCTTCTTTCATCGCCAGTGTAATGGCGTCTATATATGACATAACAGGCATTTTTCTTCCCCCTTACTCCGCATACACGTAACGAAGTGCGCTTTCTGCCTCAGCATAAGCTGCGTTTTCCGCTTCATCAGTAGCTTCGTTTACGATTTGCATAATTTCTTTTGTCATCTCTTCTTTCATTTCAGAAGTCATGACGTTTCCTTCGATTAAATACGTTTCATATTGGATGAGCGGATCTTTCTTTCTTGCTTCGAGCACTTCTTCTTTTTCTCGATAGCTTGAATCATCGTCATCACTTGAATGCGCAGTTAAACGGTAAGAGATTGTTTCAATCAATGTCGGACCTTCACCTCTAGCCGCACGGTCTCTCGCTTCTTTGACAGCGGCATATACTTCAAGCGGATCATTTCCATCAACAGTTACGCCAGGCATCCCATATCCAACCGCACGATCTGAAATGCGTTCACAGGCTACTTGTTTATCATATGGCACGGAAATCGCATACTTATTGTTTTCACACATGAAAATAACAGGCAGTTTATGCACAGCAGCAAAGTTAGCACCTTCATGGAAATCACCTTGGTTTGATGATCCTTCACCGAACGTGACAAAGCTGACAAAGTTTTTCTGCTCTAATCGTCCAGCAAGGGCAATTCCCACCGCGTGAGGAACCTGCGTTGTGACAGGTGACGACCCAGTCACAATTCGATTTGCTCTTTGCCCAAAATGCCCTGGCATTTGTCTTCCGCCTGAGTTTGGGTCGTCTTGTTTTGCGAAACCAGACATCATTAAATCTTTTGCTGTCATCCCAAAAGCAAGGACAACCCCCATATCACGATAGTAAGGTAAGACGTAATCTTCTTCTCTATTAAGAGCAAATGCAGCGCCGACTTGCTGCGCTTCCTGCCCTTGACAAGAAATGACGAATGGAATTTTCCCAGAACGGTTTAAAAGCCACATCCGTTCATCGATTTTTCTTGCTAGAAGCATTGTTCTGTATATATCAATTGCTTGTTCATCTGATAATCCTAATTCCTGATGACGCATGTTACTCATCATGTTTCCCTCCTTGATTAAAAATGGATCGCCTTCCCGTCAACAGCAAGGGCTGCCTCGCCAATCGCCTCTGATAAGGTCGGATGCGGGTGTATCGTCTGCCCCACTTCCCACGGGGTTGCATCAAGTACTTTGGCTAATCCAGCTTCAGATATCATATCTGTTACATGAGGACCAATCATATGAATTCCTAAAATATCATCTGTCTTTTGATCGGCAATGATTTTGACGAATCCATCAGACTCCCCGTACACAAGCGCTTTTCCAATCGCCATAAATGGAAATTTCCCTATTTTCACTTCAAAGCCCTGCTCTTTTGCCGCCTGTTCAGTGAGTCCAACACTAGCGGTTTCTGGGTGAGAGTAAACACATTTAGATACGAGCGTTTCATCGAGCGGCTTTGGATCTTTCCCAGCCATATGTTCTACAGCAATCATACCTTCGTGAGAAGCGACATGTGCCAGCTGAAGCCCGCCAATGACATCTCCTATTGCGTAAATATGCGATTCTTTCGTTTGATAATGTTCATTCACGACAATGCCTTGTTTTTCGGTTTGGATGTCCGTGTTTTCAAGACCTATGCCTTCGATATTAGGTACTCTGCCGACTGAAAGAAGGAGTTTTTCCGCTTCAAACGTCTGAATGTCTCCATCCTTTTCCGCTTGAATTGTCACGAGATTTTCCTGCTTTTCTACGCTATCTGGCAGTACCTTCGCATTAGTCACAAAAGTGATGCCTTTTTTAGATAATAGCTTTTCCATTTCTTTAGAAATGTCATGATCCTCTGTTGGCAAAATGCGGTCTGCAAACTCAAGCACAGTGACGTTCACACCAAAATCATTGAGCATGGAAGCCCACTCGATTCCGATCACTCCGCCTCCGACAATCAGCATTGACTGCGGAAGCTCTGGCAGTTCAAGTGCATCATCTGAAGTGAGGATGTGTGTTCCATCTGCTTCAAGCCCTGGCAGCACACGCGGTCTTGATCCTGTCGCGATGATAACCTGCTTTGGAATGAGCATTTCATTTTCCTCTCCATTTGCCATTTCTACGGAGATCGTTCCTGGCATTGGCGAAAAGATAGATGGACCAAGAATACGGCCGATCCCTTCATATACATCAATTTTTCCTTGTTTCATTAAATGTTTGACGCCGCCTGCTAGTTTTTCGACAATCTCTGTTTTTCTTTTTTGCACATTGGCAAATTGCAAGGCAATGCCGTCTGCCTCAACACCAAAATCAGCTGCGCGTTTGACGGTTTGATAAACTTCTGCACTTCTGAGTAGCGCTTTAGACGGGATGCAGCCTTTATGAAGACATGTTCCGCCGAGCTTTTCTTTTTCTACAACTGCTGTTTTCAATCCAAGCTGTGAGGCACGGATGGCCGCTACATAGCCGCCTGTGCCTCCACCAAGAATGACGAGGTCATATTCAGTTGCCATGACTTGTCACTCCTTTCTTTTCCTGTTGATCATTTGGGTATTCTTTCGGTGATTCTTCTTCTTTTAAAATACGAAGCGCACCTTCTGCTAACGATTGAAGCTCATTTTCACCTGGATAGACGACAACATCTGAAATCCAGTCAATATAGCCGCGAATACTTGACGTAATTTGTTTGCTGTACGCAAGTCCGCCTGTTAATACAATGACGTCAACTGCTCCTTTTAAGACAGCGCTAGCCGCTCCAATTTCTTTGGCAATCTGATAGCACATTGCTTCATAAATAAGCGCTGCCCGCTCATCACCCGCTTCAATCATGCGTTCCACTTTCACAGCGTCTGTCGTGCCAAGATAGCCCGCAAGCCCGCCTTCACCAATAATGCGTTTGAGCATTTCCTCTTGGGTATACTCACCCGAAAAACAAAGATTCACAAGATCACCTGTCGGCAGGGTTCCCGCGCGCTCAGGGCTGAAAGGACCTTCGCCATGCAGACCGTTATTGACATCGATGACTTTTCCTTTTTCATGAACACCAATAGTGATACCGCCGCCCATATGAGTAATAATCATGTTCAAATCTTCGTAACTTTTTCCAAAAGAAGCCGCTGTTTTTCTTGCGACTGCTTTTTGATTTAATGCATGAAAGATGCTTTTTCTTTCAATCGTTGGCAGCCCTGAAATACGAGCAATTGGTTTTAGTTCATCCACTACAACTGGATCGACAATAAAAGCTGGGATATTCAGGCCAAGTGCAATTTCTCTCGCGATGATTCCGCCGAGATTGGATGCGTGCTGGCCGGCATATCCTTCTTTTAGGTCTTCCACCATTTGCTCATTGACTTCATATGTGCCTCCTTCAATCGGACGAAGGAGACCGCCCCGCGCGCAAACTGCATCAAACTTTGAGATATTCATCCCCTGTTCATGCAGTGTTTTCAAAATGGTTTCTTTACGGAATGAAAATTGATCAATGATATGAGGAAACTGCTTTAATTCCTCATCTGTATGTCTTAGTGTCGTTTCAAAAATAGAACGTTCATTATGAAACACACCAATTTTTGTTGAAGTAGAGCCAGGATTAATCGTGAGAATACGCCATTCTTTTGTCAGCAAAAACAAAACCTCCGTTTCAACTCATTCTTCAAATTAGCGACGGCTTAAAATATGTTGACCATTTTGCAAGAATTGACTTCTTGCTTTGCGCATTCTTTCAATTCTCTCTTCAGCCAATCGGTCTGCCGCTTTATAAGTAGGAATGGCATCACGGTTTGAAATTTCAATCACACGTTCAATATTTTGATAAATGCCTTCGACTTTTTTCATCGCACGATCTGCATTATAGCCATAAAGCTCATCAGCAACGTTAATCACACCGCCTGCATTGATCACATAATCAGGAGCATATACAATCCCCATTTCATGGATAAGGTCACCGTGATGCGTTTCTCTTAGCTGGTTATTTGCTGCACCGGCAATCACCTTTGCTTTTAACTTAGGAATGGTCACATCGTTAATGGTTGCACCAAGTGCGCACGGTGCATAAATATCACATGCTTGATCGTAAATATCGTCAGGGTCGACTGCTTTTGCGCCGAAGTCTTCAACAGCTCGCTTGACAGAGTCTTTGTTGATATCTGTGACAATGAGCTGCGCGCCTTCTTCATGCAGATGTTTACACAGGTTGTAAGCGACATTTCCAACACCTTGGACGGCAATTGTTTTTCCTTCTAATGAATCGGTCCCAAATGCTGCTTTGGCAGCGGCTTTCATCCCTTTGTATACACCGTAAGCAGTGACTGGAGACGGATTTCCGGATGAACCAAATGCAGGAGAAATCCCTGTGACAAAATCTGTTTCTTCATGAATGAGATCCATGTCTTCTACCGTTGTACCGACATCTTCTGCCGTAATATAGCGGCCATTCAGCCCTTGAATGTAACGTCCAAATGCACGGAACATTTCTTCATTTTTGTCTTTTCTCGGATCGCCGATGATGACCGTTTTTCCGCCGCCAAGATTAAGTCCTGCTGCCGCGTTTTTATAAGTCATTCCTCTTGCTAGACGCAGTGCATCCTCAATGGCTGCTTCTTCGTTTTCATACGTCCACATTCTCGTTCCGCCTAGTGCCGGCCCAAGTGTTGTATCATGAATCGCAATAATCGCTTTTAAGCCAGACTGCTCATCCTGACAAAATACAAGCTGTTCATAATCGTATCGTTCCATATATTTAAAAAGTTCCATTGTGTTATTCCTCCTATTACTTCCGCTTAATTTGATGTACAGATGGCAAGCGCAATTGAATAAAGCTTACTTTCGGCTGAATCAGACCGGCTTGTTAAAGCAATCGGCGCCTTCGCTCCTGCCACCACAGCTCCCACCTTTGCATGTGCAAAGTAGATGAGAGATTTATAAAGAATGTTCCCTGCCTCAATTGTTGGCACAAGCAAAATATCTGCATGGCCGGCTACATCACTCGTAATATTTTTATGAGAAGCTGCCGTTTGAGAAATGGCATTGTCTAAAGCAAGAGGCCCATCAATCAGGCAGCCAGAAATTTGCCCCCGCCGATTCATTTGCGCAAGACTTGCCGCAGTCAAAGTTGAATCCATTGCCGGATTCACGACCTCCACCGCAGAGAGCACTGCAACCTTTGGCATGTCGTTTCCGACAGCTTGTGCTACTTGAACAGAGTTGATCGTAATCTCTTTCAGCATATTTAAATCGGGCGCGATGTTCATCGCAGAATCCGTGACATAAATAAAGCGGTCAAAGCCCGGTACTTCAAATGCCGCGACATGTGATAGGACACTTGCCGTCCTGAGCCCATATTCTTTATTCAATACCGCTTTTAAAAGAACGGCTGTCGGGACATGCCCCTTCATCAAAATATCTGCATGCTTCTCGCTCACTGCCTGAACGGCAATTTTGGCAGATTCTTCGGGAGAATCAGAATGAATAATATCTATCCAGTCCTCATTGATTTCATGCTGCTTCACTAGCTCCTTCAGGTTGCGTTTGTTCCCAACCAGGAGAAAGCGAGCGACCTTTCGCTTAATTGCCATCTTGATGGCATGAAGCACTTCTTCATCTTCTGCATGAGCCACAGCCGCCGTTTTATTCTGCAGCTGGGCGGCTTTCATAATCAGATCGTCAAGCTTCATATATGCCCACCTTTCCTTGTGCTCGGTTCATGTTTTATATGCAAGTTCCGTGCCAGTTTGAAATGCAGTGAATATGAGGCAATTCGCATGACATTCGTGCAATCTTTTGCAGGTTACATGCATTTTATTGCATGCTATCTTTTGCAAGTTGATATTTGTCCATTTTATAGTAAAGGTTCCGAATGCTGATCCCTAACGTTTTCGCTGTTTTCGTGCGATTGAATTGATGCTTTTCAAGGGTTTGTTTAATCAGCTGCGCTTCAAATGCCTCAACAGCATCCGAAAGTGTCTCTCCCTCAAATTGACTGACAGTCAGTTCCTGTTGCTCTTTTTCTTCCTGATCTTCTGACTCCATGAAAGAAATATGGTCTTCATCAATCCATTCTTCTTGCGGGTTCAAAAAGATCATGGCTCGTCCAAGTACATTTTCAAGCTCTCTTACGTTTCCTGGCCACTTGTATGATCGCAGTCTATTAAGTGCCTGTTCCGTTAACCCGCTCACGTTCCGTCCATAGTCTAAATTGATCTTTTGGATGAGACGTTTACTTAACGAGTCAATATCCTCAAGGCGCTGCCTTAGCGGCGGGATGGAGATCGGGTATCTGTTCATTCGATAATATAAATCTTCTCTGAACTTTCCTTCCGCCATCGCTTTTTCAATATTGACATTTGTCGCCGTGATCACACGAACATCGACCGGTATAGCCTTTGTTCCGCCTACTCTTACTATTTCTTTCTCCTGCATCACACGAAGCAGCTTCGCCTGTGTACTTGGCGTCATTTCACCAATTTCATCTAAAAAAATGCTGCCTTGATTCGCCTCTTCAAACAGCCCTTTTTTCCCGCCCCGCCTTGCACCAGAGAACGCTCCTTCTTCATAGCCAAAAAGCTCTGACTCTAAAAGGGTCTCAGATAAGGCCGCACAGTTGACCCGTACAAAGCGATTATATTTCCGGTCACTTTCATTGTGAATGGCGTGCGCAAACAGCTCTTTTCCAGTACCTGATTCTCCCCGGAGTAAAATCGTGGCTGGCGTTTTCGCGCCTAGCTTTGCCTGCTCAAGCGCCACAAGCATTTGCTCACTTTCTCCAATGATGTCTTCAAAAGTGTACTTTGCTTCAAGTGTCCGGATGAGCTGCCTTGCTTTATTTAATTCATTCGTGAGTGATTGAATTTCTGAAACGTCATGAATGACCCCGACACTGCCTTTTAAAATGCCATCAACGATGACTGGCGCTACGTTGACAATCACATCTTTTTTATTCGGTCCGACTTTCATTCTGACGCCTCGAACGGGTCTCCTTGTTTCAAGTACCTTCAAATGCATGCTTTCTCCTTCAGAAATATCTGCACCTGCTGGTTTCCCCACAACTTCTTTATCTGTTAATCCAGTCATTTTCGTATATGCCCGGTTGATTAAGATCCCTTTTCCCTGCTCATCAACAACTGATATGGCTTCATCCGACGATTGAATGATCGCCTCCAGCATCGTTCGTACTTCTTTAAGATTGGTCACTTCCTCCGCAAGCTCAACGGCATCTGTAATATCTTTAAAGATGGATAAAGCACCTAGCATTCTCCCCGCGTCATCAATAATTGGCAAACGCGTTGTCACAATTTGTATTTGCTGATTCAGAAATTGTTTTTGATTAAATTCTGGCTCTCTCGATCTTAAAATGTCGGGAAGCTTTGTATTTGGGATCACTTCTCGTATATGACGGCCAATCGCATCTTTTTGCGAACATCCAACCATTTTGGCCGCTGATCGATTAAACAGGACAACTTCTTCATCCATGTTTATAAAAATCATCCCGTCGTTCGTTGCATTAAAAATGCGGTCATGCTTATAGGTTTGTTCCTTTAATATTTGGATCAGCTGCTGTTTTTCTGACATTAATTCTGATATAACGTAAGCCATTGAACTTGGCACAATGACTGCGTGCTCTGGCTTTTTTTCAATCAGTTCTTTCAGCACTGCTGAACTGCCTGTTGTTTCAATGATGATATCAATGTCATCTTTTATGTATTCTTTCCAATCCGTTGTCGTATCAATTCCATTCTTTTTCGCTTCTACCATCCCCGGTGCCTCATGATCAAGGTCGGCGATCGCAATGATTTGAATCGTATTTGTTTTCAGCAATGTTTCCAGCAATGCTGATCCACCTTGTCCTGCACCGACAATCAAGACTCTCTGCATCCCGTTACCCCTTTATATGAAAAAATTTGCACACCATATTTTTCCGTTGCAAAAAATTGCACAACTCTTATATTACCACGTTTTCCTTTCTTGACAAAATATTTTTTGAATTAGACAATGGAAGTAAATGACGTTTAAGGGGACATTTGATGGGGAGAATACTTGCACTAGTGATTATTTTAATACCTGGCGCGCTTGCAGCACTTGGGATTAAGCTGCTGCGTGACACTGTTTTCGGCATCATCATTGCACCATTTCCATATTTATGGCTGCAAGGAATTGCAGGGTTATTATTTTTAGGGGGAGGTCTTTATGTAGTGGCTGGCTTTATTTTATATAGAGACCGTAAACGAAATAAAGTGACTGCTCGCTTTAAGCAGAGATAAAACGTGAAAAAAGACCCGCTGATTTAGAGCAGGTCTTTATTTCATTTCTTCTCTTATTTTCACGGCTCGGTCAGGAAAATCAGTAAAAATGCCATCGACACCTAAGGAAAACATGTTTTTCATTTGATTTTCACTATTTACTGTAAACGGCCTGATCACTTGCTGAGATGCATGGAGAGCCGCCACAACCTCTTTGGTCACGCCGGCACCCTTGATATTTGGATGGTAGCCCCTTGCTGGTACTGTTTTTATATACATCTCCGGCTGATGAATCACATCCATTGTGAGAACAGCAAGTTCAACATGCGGCATCAGTTTGTGAAAAAGAGCTAAACTGCCGTGATGAAACGATGAAACAAGTACACGGTCTTCTATTTGAAAATGCTCGATTTGTTTTTTTACTTTCTCTTCGATACCCGGATATCGATAAATGGAGTTTTTTAGTTCAATATTGATGATGAGTGATGATTGCTGCGCTACTAGCTCTAATACTTCCTCTAAAAGAGGAATGGATACAGCACCGGTTTCTTCGTAGAAAGAATGACTCGCATCTCCTGCTTTTAATTCTTCATATGTATGGTCTTTCACTAAACCTTTCATATTCGTTGTTCTGTTCAGTTTCTCATCGTGAATGACAGCAAGTCTGCCGTCTTTCGTCAGCTGAACATCCAGCTCAATTCCGTCAGCTCCCGAATGGAGTGCATGCTCGAAGGCTATCATGGTGTTTTCAGGATAAATGCCTTTAAAGCCTCTGTGTGCAAAAATTTTCGTCATAGGTCACCTCTAAATATGATGCTTCCTTACATTATGACGTGTCTTTTTTCGTTTTTCCAGTTTTGAGCGCATAAAAAAAACCTCTTCTGATTCATACGAAGAGGTTGACAGATAAATTCGATCACGTAATCGCTCTGATGGCTTGCTCTGTCGTCTCTGCGTCAAGAGCAAAAAGGGAAGAAACAACTGCGACTGCTGTAACAACGGTTACACCTAACAACAACTTTTTCATAAGATAACCTCCACTTTCTTTTGAAGTATTTGTGCATCGAATTTCTTTTCAAGAAAACGAATGGCATTTTGATAATCATTTCGTTCCTTGAAGTATTTCGATATTTGTTCAGACAAATCCTCAAGCTCCACATATAATCTATTTTTTTCTATGTAGTCTAATTTTTCAGAGAATACGTCTGCTGCCCCACTATTCTCGCACATCAAATCCAAAATTTCAAATTTTACTATATATTCATTATTTTGGATATCACAACTATACAAAATACCCTCTTTAATATATTCCCTCGCCTCTTGATCTCCTAGATGAACCAAGGCATTCGCCAGAACATATAAAGATTGGATGTAATAATGGCTATTGTCACGGTGAATTTGAATGCCCATCCCTTTTTTGGCATAATGTGCGCTTTTTTCATAATCATGCTTTGCATAATAAAGAACCGCTAAATTGTGATAGCATTTCCCAATCAGCACTTCATTGTTAATGCGCTTACTTTTCTCAAGTGCTTCTTTATACTTTTTCTCTGCTTCATCGAATTGGAACAAATCAATACAATTACTTGCATGTAAAATTAAGCTGTCAATCGCCTGCGCTGTGTACTCTTCATGCGCTTTGAATGTATCGATGGCTTTTTTAATATGATTAATGGATATGAAATTTTGTTTTAGTTCGTAATAGATCGAAGCAACCTTATGGTGAAAAGTTCCTACTTCCAGGTCTTCATTCACACGTTTTAGCCGCTGTTCTGCAATTTTGTAAAAGCTAATGGCTTCATCATACTTTTTCACATATGCAGCATATTGGCCTTTGTAAAAGTAAAAATAAAAATTAATAATGTCATCTGCCTTCTCATCGAGCGTTCCGACACTTTTCATAATTTGATTGGCTTTTTCAATATTTCCAAGTAACATTTCATGTCTGCCGTCAACAAGCTGATAATAAAGGAGAACTTCACGGTCTTCATCTGTATTTTTTAGCAAATTCTGAATTTTCTCTTTATAGATAGCAGATTTTTCTAAGTCATTCTGAGAAATGACCCTCGTCCACTTGCTAATTTCGTTCGCTACCTCAGCAGAGTGGATTTTCAGCTTTCCCATAACCTCACCCTCTTCTTTTCATTATTATAGCATAGTAAAAGAATGTGAAAATTATTAAATTCGACAATGGGAATATTCAGTTCAAATGGCACAATCTCTAAGAAGCCAGTGACTTTAAAACGCCAACCAATCAGGTCAATAGAAATAGAACTTTCGATCTCGTTTGCTTTAATTACCAAATCCATGAGACCTTTTCCTCTCATCCTTTTCTTACGAATGAGCGTTTTCTTCTTCTATTTTGAAGACTTCATGATCGATTGGCGTAGCTGATTACCACTACTTTATGTCTTTTTTATTTTTTTCATGCTTTATTTTTCATTTTATTCTGAAAATAAAGCAGCCCGTTTGTCCAATTTAAACATTAAGATGATTTTATCAACCTAACCAATTTTTGACAACATGTTTCAAAATAAAAAAACGTCTCAATGAAGAAACGTTTTTTCATGAAAAAGATACTAGCTTGCTCTATGCTCTAATCGCAAACGATCAGCTACCATGGCAATAAATTCTGAATTGGTTGGTTTCGCTTTTGACATGCTGACAGTATAACCAAAGAGTGAGGAAATGGAATCAATGTTTCCTCTGCTCCAAGCGACTTCAATGGCATGACGAATCGCTCGTTCTACCCTGCTGGCAGTCGTGTTAAATTTCTTTGCAATGTCTGGGTACAACACTTTAGTAATGCTTCCGAGAAGCTCAATGTCATTGTACACCATAGAAATCGCTTCTCTTAAGTATAAATAGCCTTTAATATGAGCGGGCACGCCAATCTCATGAATAATGGTCGTAATGCTCGCATCTAAGTTTTTACGTTTCGGTTCAGGTTTGTTACGAAGAACACTGTTTTGGATTGATGAAGAGCGATGGGTAACTTGTGTGCCGTTTCCACTGACTTGACGAATATGACCGACTAGGTTTTCCATATCAAATGGCTTTAAAATGAAATAGGATGCGCCCAAATCAACTGCTTTTTTCGTGACATCTTCTTGTCCAAATGCCGTTAGCATAATCACACTTGGCTGTTTTGTCATTTCATTGTTTTCACGGAGGCGTTCTAGTACAGCAAGACCGTCTAAATGAGGCATAATAATGTCTAAGAGGAGAACGTCGGGCTCTTTATCTTTAAATAATGTCAGGCATTCCTGACCATTATACGCCACGCCAAGTACTTCCATATCTTCCTGTCCCTCAATGTACTCTGTCAAAAGGCCAACAAGCTCTCGATTGTCATCAGCTACACACACTTTAATTTTCTCCACGTTCTTTCCTCCCCAATGTCGATTCCTTTAGTCTTTTGCATTTCTCTTCTGAGTGTTCAATTCGACAAAACCATGCTATCACCTTTAAAAAACTTTAATTTTCCGAATAATAGAGCATTATCTAGCTTTTTCTACGTTTTTCTTAACGAATCGACGATTATTGCAATTTGACAACAAGCTTTTTTCCATTTTGTCGAAAAATCTCTTTTTCCTTATTTTATAACATGATGGAAGAGAAAGAAAGGGTAGAAAAAAACTGCCGGAAGATTCGCGGCAGTTTGATGATCAGCTTGCTTTTTTGTTTTTTTGATAAAGGTCGATTCCTGCTTCTGACAGCATCCATTCAATGTGTACGCCGTACCCGCTAGTCGGATCATTGACGAATACGTGTGTGACAGCTCCAATGACTTTGCCATTTTGGATGATGGGGCTTCCGCTCATTCCTTGGACGATTCCGCCCGTTTTGCTTAAGAGCCGCTCATCTGTTACCTTCAATACCATTCCTTTGGTTGCTGGGAATTTCTGCGGTGTTGTGCTGACGATTTTAATATCAAACTTCTCCACTTTATCATGATCCACAACGGTTAAAATTTCTGCTGGGCCTTCTTTTACTTCATTTGATAAAGCGACTGGAAGTGGTTTATCTGCTACATGATTTTCAAGCTTTTCGGTTAACGTACCAAAGATACCAAAAGGGCTGTTGCGGGAGATATCTCCTATTGTTTTTCTTTCGGAAGAGAATCTCGCCAATTTTTCTCCAGGATTGCCTCCTGTGCCTTTTTCAATCGATGTCACGGTTGATCTAACAATTTCACCATTGTCGACAACAATTGGTTTTTTTGTATCCATGTCAGAAATCACATGCCCAAGGGCACCATATTTTTTAGATGAAGGTTCAAAAAAGGTCATCGTGCCGATTCCTGCTGCAGAATCACGAATGTAAAGACCAATTCGATAGATGCCTTCACTTGCATCTTTTGCGGGTGTTAATGTTGTTTGAAAGGTTTTATGATCTCTCTTTATGAGCAAACGAAGCGTTTCACCCGTTTTCCCTGCTTTCTGAATAAATGGGGTGAGGTCATTCATTTTCTCCATTTTTTGACCATTGATTTCAATGATCATATCCCCTGATTGAATGCCTGCGGCTTCACCTGGTGATTTTTTGCCGTCTGCTGTTGTGATTTGATGAAAACCTACAACGAGAACTCCTACAGAGTGGAGCTTGACGCCAATGGATTGTCCTCCAGGAATGACTTTTAATTCAGGGAGAACGTCAACTTTTGTTTTCTTAATAGGAAATCCTTTAAAATCATAAACAATTTCGGCTTTTCCCGCCTTTTGTCCTGTAATATCCAGCTGATTCTTTTTCTCTGAAAGGCTAAAGGCTGGTGAAGAAGCATTGGCTGACGCTTCAATCGATGTGTCAATTGAGTGCTTTTGTTTTTCAAATACAGCAACATTTGTTGGAATGCTGATATATTCCTTCACTATGCTCATAAACCCTGTACTTATTAAAGAAACAAGGAGAATCACACCAATGGCTTTTCTCATCTTTTCGGGCATTCATTTTTCACTCTCCTCGCTCCTTACCCACACCAGAACACTCATGTTTTGGCTACATCTTTACTTTTGCCTTCTTCGAGAGGATTTATAACCGGCAGCTTTAGAAAATGATTGGATAAATTGATAAAAGAAAAAGACGATTTTATGGGTATATACGCCGGCTTTTACACAACATAAAAAAAGGCAGCTGATGATTCAGCTACCCTGTTGTTTTGACATCATTTGCTTGGTGCAATAGTTCTTTTGCGTGCTGTTTTGTCAGCTCAGTCACTTCCACACCGGCAATCATCCGCCCAATTTCACTCACTTTTTCTTCATGACTTAATGGTTTGACACTCGTCAGTGTTCTGCCCGCTTTCGAGCGTTTCGAAATGAAGAGATGCGTGTCAGCCATTGCGGCTACTTGAGGCAGGTGTGTAATACAGAGCACTTGTGATCCAGACGCAACTTTGTAAATTTTCTCAGCAATGGCTTGTGCCACTCTACCGCTGACACCTGTATCAACTTCATCGAAAATAATGGATGTGACGTCTTGTTTAGCTGAGAAAATACTCTTCACAGCGAGCATGACACGTGAAATTTCTCCACCTGAGGCTACTTTCGATAAAGATTTCATCGGTTCGCCTGTATTTGTAGAAATGACAAATTGTGCTTGGTCGATTCCATTTTTCCCGAGCTGGACAGGTTTTCCGTCTAATAGCGGACAATCGGTGCTGCCAAATGGCGCATATCGAACAGAAAAAGCTGTGTCAAATGATGACTTCTCCATATACAAATCCTTGAGCTCTGTTTGAATTTGCTTTGCTAGCTTTTTGGCCCATTTTTTACGCAGTTCCGAAACGTTAAGTGCTTCCAGCAGGGCATCACGGCTCATCGCATCTAATTTATTTTTGAGCGTCTGCAGATGGCTGTCTCGATTTTGGATTTGATCTATTTCTTCTTCAATCTTCGCCGCATACTCCAAAATTTCCTCAACGGTTGTACCGTATTTTCGTTTTAGCTGCTTCATTTCATTCAGCCTGGATTCAATAAAATCAAGACGAGCCGGATCGAATTCTAATTGATCCAGCATGCTTCGCATTTGGAAGGTTGAATCCTCTAATAAGTAGTAGGAGTTCGACACTTGTTCAGATAACTTTTTCAAATCATCGTTGATCTCAGACACTTGCTCAAGCTCACTTGAGGACATACCAACCCAATCTAGTCCTCCTTGCTCATTACGCAAAGCGTTATACGCGTTTTGGAGTGAGGAATAGATTTTTTCGTAGTTGCTGATTTGATGTCGCTCTTCCTGAAGCCTCTCATCTTCTCCCGGCTCTAATTGTGCCGCCTCAATCTCCTCTAGCTGAAATTGGAGTAAATCTAAGCGGTGCACCATTTCCTGCTCATTCTCAGACAGCTGCCTGAGCTTTTGAGCCGTCTTCATATATTGATCATATGCTTCTTGATACTGCAAGAGAGCCGGTGCAATTTCTTCTGCTCCAAATTGATCGAGCAAATGCAGATGATTTTCATCTTCCATGAGCAGCTGGTTATCGTGCTGTCCATGTATATCAAGCAAAAGCCGTCCTACTTCCCGTAAAAGTGAGATGGTGACAAGCTTTCCATTAATCCGGCATATGCTTTTCCCGCTGTTGTTAATATCACGGCGGAGGATCATCATTTCATCTGATGCGTCAATTCCCTGCTCTTCGCATAGAGCAAATACAGGGTGATCGGCTGGTACAAGAAAAAGCCCTTCCAGCTCTGCCTTTTTTTCACCGTAGCGGACAAATTCAGAGGACCCTCTTCCTCCCACGAGAAGTGAGACAGCGTCAATCATGATGGATTTTCCAGCACCTGTTTCCCCCGTTAGAACCGTGAGTCCTTTTTCAAATGAAACCGTTAACTCTTCAATGATTGCAAAGTTTTTAATGGTTAGTTCTGCTAACACTCATTTGACACCTCTTTTAGTAAACCTGATTCTTTATAGAAGCTCTAAAATTTTGCTCGAAACTGTCTCTGTATCATCTGGGGTGCGGCAAATGATTAAAATGGTATCATCCCCGCAAATCGTTCCCATAATTTCTTCCCAATCTAAATTATCCATTAAAGCACCAATCGCCTGAGCATTACCCGGCATTGTTTTAAGAACAATTAAATGACTGGCAGCATCCATTTTAATAAATGCATCCATTAGGGAACGCTTCAGCTTTGACAGTGGATTAAACCGCTGATCCGCAGGAAGACTGTATTTATATGTTCCATTGTTCGTCGGAACTTTCACTAAATGTAATTCTTTAATATCTCTAGAAACGGTCGCTTGTGTGATGTTATATCCATCGGCTTTCAAAATATCGACCAATTCATCTTGTGTTTCGATTTCTTGGCTTGCAATGATTTCTCTAATTTTAATATGCCTTTGACCTTTATTCATATTTGACCCCCCTAGGCGTTTCATTCTCAGTTTGTCTTTACGTTCTATGTTATATGATGCACAGTTCAAAAAACAAGCATTACGTGAGATACGGCCAATTCTTGTCTTTTGACCATGTAAAAAGGAATAATAGCGAGCTATTATTCCTTTCAGCGTGTAGACAAACCCTCGCATTCGGTGTCAGTCCTGCGCGCTGGTGCTCACGAATGTCAAATTCGCTCCGCTCCAGTGCTCGAACTTCCTAGACTTCAAAGGTTTTCTATCACGCTGAAAAGAAGACAAAGGGCTAAAATAAAGATCATTTTAACCCTTTGTCAACAATCTGAAAAGGAATAATAGCGAGCTATTATTCCTTTTGTTTCAATGATTTCATGTGTCAGCCGGCTCAGGGCTGTTTTTCTTTTCTTTCAATACAGAATGGGCTTCCTTCACAACCTTCTCAAGTTCTGAAGCAGGAAGTGCCGCATTTTTTTCTTGATCAGGATGAAGCACTAGATGGAGAAGGAATTCAATATTTCCGTCTCCACCGGTGATAGGCGAAAATGATACATCCTTTACATCATAGCCTTCTTTTGCAGCAAATTGATTCATCTCTTCTAGTACACCAAGGTGGACAGAGGGCTCACGTACGATGCCTTTTTTCCCAACAAGCTCTCTGCCTGCTTCAAATTGAGGCTTGACGAGTGCAATACAGTCACCACCCGGAACAAGAATATGCTTTAAAGCCGGCAGAATGAGTTTAAGTGAAATAAAAGATACATCAATCGATGCCACTTCTGGCAATCCTTCAGTAAAATCAGCTGGGACGGAATGGCGGAAATTAGTGCGCTCCATGACGATGACCCTGTCATCCTGCCTTAATTTCCACGCAAGCTGATTGTAGCCAACGTCTACAGCATATGATTTGACTGCTCCATTTTGAAGAGCACAATCTGTAAATCCGCCTGTTGATGAGCCAATATCAATCAGCAATTTCCCTTCAACTGTCAGATCAAATTCTTTAAGCGCTTTTTCAAGCTTTAACCCGCCGCGGCTTACGTATTTGAGAGGGTTCCCCTTCACTGTAAGCGGCGTATCACGAGCAATTTTCTCTCCTGGTTTATCCAAACGGGTTTCATTTGAGTAAACGATCCCTGCCATGATGGCACGCTTTGCTTTCTCTCTTGTTTCCATTAGTCCTTGTTCGACTAATAAAACGTCAAGTCGTTCTTTCTTTGATGTCATGATCCAATTCCTTTTCTTGGTGCTGCTGGAAGCAGGTCACGTAAAGTCTCAGCAACATGTGCTTTCGTCAGTCCAATTTCTTCAAGCAGGGCATCAACACTTCCATGCTCAATAAATTGATCTGGGATACCCATGCGTTCTACTTTGATATGTGATGCTTTCTTGTCGTGTAGATATTCTAATACACTGCTGCCAAACCCGCCTTGGAGCACAGCTTCTTCAATCGTTAAAATCGGAATCCCTTCAGAAAGAATGTCGTTTAGCATCGCTTCATCAAGCGGCTTAATAAACCGAGCGTTGACGACACGAATTGATTTCCCTTCTTTTTGAAGTTCCTCAGCTGCTTGCAGCGCCATTTTAATCGTCGTACCGAATGTTAAGATGACGGCATCCTTCCCTGGGCGAAGAACCTCCCAAGATCCAATCGGAATGGTTTTGAGCTGTTCATCCATTTTCACGCCAAGCCCATTTCCGCGCGGGAAACGCATGGCAATTGGACCGTCATCATACTGAATGGCTGTATTGACCATGTGCTGGCCTTCATTTTCATCCTTCGGCATCATGAGCACCATATTCGGCATATGACGCATGAAGGCAATATCAAACACACCTTGATGCGTTTCTCCATCAGCACCGACAAGACCCGCACGGTCAATTCCGATAAATACATTGAGGTTTTGGCGGCAAATATCATGCAGCACTTGATCATAAGCTCTTTGCAGGAACGTTGAATAAATCGCTAAAAATGGCTTCATATCCTGCGTCGCAAGCCCAGCTGCCATTGTGGCTGCATGCTGCTCAGCAATCCCTACATCAAACATTCGCTCAGGAAATTCCTTGGCGAAGCCTTCAAGTTTTGAGCCAACAGGCATCGCAGGCGTGATGGCCACAATTCGCTCATCTTTCCGCGCAAGCTTTCTGACTGTTTCACTGACAAGACCACTCCATGACGGTGCAGCTGCAGCTGGTTTTACAAAATCACCTGTATCAATTTTGTATGGACCTGTGCCGTGCCATGTCCCAATTTTATCGGATTCTGCCGGCTGATAGCCTTTTCCTTTTTTCGTGATGACATGTAGCAGAACAGGACCTTTTGTTTTCTTTGCATATTCAAGGTTTTCAAAAAGATCTTCATAAGAATGTCCATCAACAGGACCTAAGTAAGTGAATCCCATTTCCTCAAAAAACATGCCAGACACTAGTAAATACTTGAGGCTGTCTTTAATACGCTCTGCTGTAGCAGCAAGCTTTCCGCCTACAGCTGGGATCCGCTTGAATAAATATTCGAGCTCGTCCTTTACCCATTGGTACTTGCCTGCTGTGCGCAGTCTGCCAAGCATGGTGTGAATTGCACCGACGTTTGGTGCAATACTCATTTCATTATCGTTTAAGATAACGATCATATCTTTCTTTTCATCACCGATATGATTCAGAGCTTCAAGAGCCATACCGCCGGTTAATGCACCATCTCCGATAATCGGCAGGATATATTCATCTGTCCCTTTAATATCCCGCGCCGCCGCCATACCCATCGCGCCAGATAATGACGTTGAGCTGTGGCCTGTTTCCCAAACATCATGCTCACTTTCATTTCGTTTAGGAAAACCGCAAAGTCCTTTATATTGACGAAGTGTATCAAACTCCGCCCCTCTTCCAGTTAACAGCTTGTGAACATAAGACTGATGTCCAACATCCCAAAGAAATTTGTCTTTCGGGCTGTCAAATACTTTATGAAGGGCAACCGTGAGTTCAACGACACCCAGGTTCGGACCGATATGCCCGCCAGAGTTAGCCAAGGACTCAATTAAAAACATGCGAATGTCAGCACTAAGCTCCTCTAATTCTGCATTTGACATTCCTTTTAGAAACGTTGGATTTTTTATTGATAAAAGATCCAATCAGGATCAACTCGCTTTCAACAAAATTTCTATCTACATATATAATGCCTTATTCCTATGAAAACCAAGCGGGAATAAGAGTTGTCTTATCATGATAAACTGTTTACAGTTTACCACAATTGCTCGAAGACCCTCAAATCTAGGCTGTTTTTAATGATCTCTTGAAGCGATCAGATCACATAACTCATGCAGCAATTGCTGCTCTAATTCAAGATTTGAGACAATTTCTTTTGCACGTGTGATGTGCTCGTGCAGCTTTTCTTTTGCTCCTGAAAGCGTTAATAAAGAAGGATATGTCGACTTTTCATTCGCTGTATCAGAGCCGACCCGTTTTCCTATTTTTTCTTCGCTACCTTCGAGGTCTAAAATGTCATCACGGATTTGAAAAGCAATGCCAATATGATAGCTGAATTCTCTTAGTTTTTCGATATCGTCATCTGATGCTCCTGCCAGCATTGCACCTGCTGTGACGCTGAATGTGAGAAGCTTTCCTGTTTTCCGGGCATGAATGGATTCTAGTTCAGCAAGCGGGACTTGTTTTTGCTCTGCTTCCATGTCATCAAATTGACCGCCAACCATTCCTAGTGCACCTGCTGACCTCACAAGCTCATCTACGATTCTAAGCTTTTGGTCAGGAGAGACGCTGCTAGATAGCTGCGATGTAATCAGGCGAAAGCTTTCCGTTAAAAGTGCATCACCAGCAAGAACCGCTGTTGCTTCTCCGTATACTTTATGGTTGGTCGGCTTTCCTCTACGAAGGTCATCATCGTCCATGCAAGGAAGGTCGTCATGTATCAATGAATACGTATGAATCATTTCTACAGCACAGCCAACCGGTATGCCATCTTCTTCGTTTTTTCCATAGGCATGTAATAAAGCAAGAACGAGAACAGGGCGAAGTCTTTTCCCTCCTGCTTCAAGAGAGTAAAGCATCGAAGATTTTAGTTCTTCTGGAATCTTCAATTCCTGAACATATGTAAATAAATAATCTTCAATGGCCTGTTTTCGTGTTGTTAAAAAATCCTGCAAATTACTTGTCACCAGCATCTGCCTCCTTCACTGAGAAAGGAGCCAGCTCACCGTCCTCTTTTAAAATGAAATCCATCTGCTTTTCAACGTGCTGTAATTTTTCATGACAAAGCTTTGAAAGTGTCATGCCTTCTTGAAAATAATGAATGGCTTGCTCAAGTGGTACATCTCCTTCTTCGAGCTTCCCAACGATCTCCTCAAGACCTTTCATCGCTTCTTCAAATGTCATTTGTTCTTCTTTTTGTTTATTTGATTCTGTCATGATGATTGCCCCTCCTTCTCAATAACCTCACAAATCAGACGTCCATCCTTCATGGTGATAGCCAATTGATCCTTCGTATCGACTTGGTTTACACTTTTAATCAGTTCATCGTCTTTATAGGCTAAACTGTAGCCTCTTTCCATCACTTGAAGTGGATTTAATGCATTTAGTTTACCAAGAACAGATTGGAACTGCGAATGAATTGTTTTCATTTGCACATTCATGCTGCGGATGAGCTGTTCTGTTTCATTGGCGTGGCGTTTTTTCGCCTGAAGCAGCTGCTCTTTTGGATGAAGCGGCTTCAGCCTGTATGTCTGGCGGTCTAGTTGACTGCGTTTTTGTTCAATTTGTCTCGTCAGCTGTTTTTGAAAACGGTCAAATACCAAATCGAATTGCTGCTCTTTTTGCTCCTGCAATCGTTTTGGAAAACGGAAGGCATAAGAGGATTGCAGCGCCACAAGACGGTCTTTTGCTTGTGATGTTCGGTTCTTCACGGCTCTTGTAAGCCGAATGTCAATGGATTTGATTCGTTCTATTAAATCGGCTGTGCTTGGAACTGCGAGCTCGGCTGCTCCTGTTGGTGTGGGTGCTCTCATGTCTGCAGTGAAATCACTGATCGTAAAGTCCGTTTCATGCCCCACTGCAGAAATGATTGGAATGTCTGATGCGAAGATCGCTCTTGCGACAGCTTCTTCATTAAAGGCCCAAAGTTCTTCGATCGAACCGCCTCCTCTTCCGACAATCAAGACATCACAGATTTGTTTTTCATTTGCTTCTTTGATCCGCTCTACGATTGAACGGATGGCATTTTCACCTTGGACAAGCGCCGGAAGCACAATGATTTTCGCCTGCTGATAGCGCCGGTTAATCGTTGTGATGACATCTCGAACAGCCGCTCCAGTTGGGGATGTAATCACACCAACAACCTCTGGATATTCAGGAATTGGTTTTTTATAGCGCGCATCAAATAAGCCTTCACTTGCCAGCTTTTTCTTCAGCTCTTCATAAGCGAGATGAAGAGCACCAACACCATCAGGCTGCATTTCTTTTGCATATAATTGATAGTTGCCGCTTGGTTCATATACTTGAATCCCGCCGCGTACAAACACTTTCATTCCGCTTTTTGGTGAAAAAGGCAGCTTTGCTGCGGAACGCTGGAACATGACGGCTTGCATGCGTGCGTTTTCGTCTTTTAAGGTGAAGTACACATGACCTCTTGAATGAATCTTCACATTGGATAACTCACCTTTGATCCAAATATCTTCTAAATGCGGATCAACATCAAATTTTCTTTTTATGTATTTTGTAAGGGCTGTGACCGTCACAAAGGCTTTTTCACTCATGACGTATTCCTCCTCTTCAAAAACGCACATTCATCCACCGGCAGCATGCAGGTGGATGAATGGATAAAGCTTATGCTAATGTACGTTTTGCTGATTTAACCGTATTATGTGCAAGCATCGTAATCGTCATTGGACCGACTCCGCCAGGGACTGGTGTGATGTAAGAAGCTTTTTCTTTTGCTTCTTCAAAATCAACATCCCCAACAAGCTTCCCAGTATCCAAACGATTGACTCCTACATCGATGACAATTGCGCCTTCTTTGATTTGGTCAGCTTTTATAAAGTTTGCTCGACCGACGGCAACAACTAAAATGTCCGCTTTTAACGTATGTTCTGAAATATTCGCCGTTCTTGAATGGCAGTAAGTAACCGTTGCGTTTTCGTTTAACAGTAATTGTCCAACTGGTTTGCCGACAATATTGCTGCGTCCAACAACAACTACTTCTTTTCCAGAAAGACTGACACCCGTTTTGTTCAGTAATTCAATAATGCCTGCTGGTGTACAAGGAAGGAATGTATCCTCTCCAAGCAGCATTTTCCCGATATTTAATGGATGGAAACCATCTACATCTTTCTCAGGTGAAATACGTTCAATGACGGCTTTTTCAGAAATATGTTTTGGCAGTGGAAGTTGAACAAGAATCCCGTGGAATTGATCGTTCGCATTGTACTGATCAATCAGCTGAAGCAATTCTTCTTCTGTTAAAGAAGCATCTAAATGATCAAGCTGAAAATGCATGCCCATTGCTTCTGCTGCTTTTTTCTTCCCGCGTACGTAAGAAAGTGAGGCCGGATCATCACCGATTAGAATAACGGCAAGACCAGGTGTGACTCCTTTTTGTTTTAGCTCTTCTACTTCTTTTGCTAATTGTTCACGTTTTTCTTTTGCTGTTTCTTTCCCATCGATGATTGTTGCTGTCATGTCGAATCCTCCTATTGCTGCTTTAGGTCGTTTTTAATGTTCGAAAGTACACCATTTACAAATTTCGGTGCTTTATCATCGCCGAATAATTTGGCGAGTTCAATCGCTTCATTCATTGAGACACTAACTGGGATGTCTTCTTGATACACCATCTCGTACACAGACAGCCTTAAAATGGCCCTGTCTACGTTTGCAATACGATCGAGTTTCCAATTCACTAGATGCTGTGAGATCATGTCATCAAGCTTGTCCTTTTGTTCAAGCACACCGAAAACCAGTTCCTCGAAAAAAGGATCTGATTCTTGTTCATCCAGCGCATGTGTAATGGCCTCTTTCGGATCAATATTGCTCACATCAATTTGAAATAATGTTTGTAGCGCCTTTTCTCTTGCAGTTCTTCTTTTCATTATTTACTCCTTTAACCACTTTATCCGCTTGTCGTTAAGCCATACAGAGATCATAACATATTTTGACCGTGGTCGCACCAAGATCCATGCGAGCTGTGACGAAAAACGAATCAATCAACGCGTCACGTTATCAATATTCGGAAATCACCCAAAAATGGGCTTTAAAAAACCAAAGAGGCAATGCCTCCTTGGTTTCACTTGAACCCCTTTTTTACATTTCTTGATCTACTTCAGCCTCAGGTGCTTTTGTATCAAATTGAATGCCAACGACATGAATGTTAATTTCATTAATCGTTAAGGCAGTCATGTTCAAAAGGGTTTGACGGATATTTTCTTGTACAGCAGTGGATACCTTTGGAATGGATAGGCCAAATTCAACCACACAATACACATCGATTGTGATGCCTTCATCAGAGACATCTACTTTTACACCTTTACGGTGATTTTTCTTTCCAAAGCGTTCTGCTACATCAGCAGCGAAATTGCCGCGCATTTCGGCAATGCCTTCGACTTCTGAAGCGGCGATCCCAGCAATGACTTCAATCACTTCTGGTGCAATTTGCACTTTTCCCAATTGATCTTCATCAAGGTTCATTTCAAGCAAATTGTTTTCTGACACGATCATTCACCTCCGAAAGCTGTGATTATTTCATGATTTGGTATGTTTCTAAAAACTTCGTATTAAAGTTACCGCTCACAAATGTTTCATGCTCGAGCAATCTAAGGTGGAATGGAATCGTTGTGTAGACTCCTTCAATGACGAATTCTTGAAGCGCACGTTTCATTTTTGCAATCGCTTCTTCTCTTGTCTTACCATATGTGATCACTTTTGCAATCATGCTGTCATAATATGGCGGAATCACATAGCCCGGATAAGCGGCAGAATCAACACGTACACCTAAACCGCCTGGCGGAAGATACATTTTAATTTCACCAGCTGAAGGCATGAAGTTTTTCTCTGGGTTCTCTGCATTGATGCGGCATTCAATCGCCCAGCCTTCATATACGACATCCTCTTGTGTAAGAGAAAGCTTCTCACCTGATGCAACCTTGATCTGTTCTTTGATCAAGTCTACACCTGTGACCATTTCTGTCACAGGATGCTCTACTTGAATACGAGTATTCATTTCCATGAAGTAGAACTTCTCTTCATTATAATCATAAATGAATTCGACTGTTCCAGCACCTGTGTATTCAACAGCTTCTGCTGCTTTTACGGCTGCTTCACCCATTTGCTCACGGATGTCTGCATTTAGTGCTGGTGATGGCGTTTCTTCAAGAAGCTTTTGCATTCTTCTTTGGATCGAGCAATCACGCTCTCCTAAATGAATCGTATTGCCATGCTGATCTGCAAGCACTTGAATTTCCACATGTCTAAAGTCTTCAATGAACTTTTCTAAATAGACACCAGGGTTCCCAAAGTTTTGCGCCGCTTCTTGCTGCGTGATGGTGACTCCGTTAATAAGCTCTTCTTCTGTACGAGCCACACGGATCCCTTTACCGCCTCCGCCTGCAGTTGCTTTAATAATCACAGGATACCCAATACTAGCTGCTGTTGAAACAGCATCATCAAGATCTTTTACAATTCCTTGAGAACCAGGGACGATCGGAACGCCTGCATTCTTCATTGTTTCTCGCGCGACATCTTTCGTTCCCATTTTGGAAATCGCTGACGCAGTTGGTCCAACAAAGATTACATTACATTCCTCGCAAAGCTCTGCAAAGTCTGCATTTTCTGCTAAAAAGCCGTATCCTGGATGGATGGCATCTGTTCCTGTTAATTTTGCTACACTGACAATATTCGTGACATTTAAATAACTATCTTTAGAAGCAGTCGGTCCGATGCAATATGCTTCATCAGCCATTTGTACATGCAGCGCATCGCGATCCGCTTCAGAAAATACCGCAACAGTTTCAATTCCAAGCTCTTTACAAGCGCGGATAATTCTAACTGCGATTTCTCCTCTGTTTGCAATTAATAGCTTTTTAATCATGATCGTACTCCTTACTCTGCTTTCACTAGAAAGAGGGGTTGTCCGAATTCTACAAGCTGACCATTTTCAGCTAATACTTCGACGATTTCACCTTTTACTTCTGCTTCGATTTCATTAAACAGTTTCATCGCTTCCACGATACATACAACTGAATTTTCCTTCACCTTAGAGCCTGTTGTCACGTATGGATCTGCTTCTGGTGAAGATGAAGCATAAAATGTGCCAACCATTGGGGATGTGATTTTATGCAGATTTTCAGACGCAGCTGCCTCTTGTGCAGGGGCTTCGGTCTGAGCTGGAGCTTGTGCTGTAGGAGCTTGTTGAGCTGGAGCTGCTTGGACAGGAGCCACTGGTGCTTGTGCCGCAACTTGCTGAACGACTTCTTTATTTTTCTTCAGTTTGATTTTTGCACCTTCGTTTTCGTACGTAAACTCATCAATTGTAGAGTCGTCAATTAATTTAATCAGTTCATGAATTTCTTCGATTTTTAACATGGATTTGCACCCCTATGTATGGATTTATCTTTTTATTATAGGCTAGTACTAAAAGTACATACTATAACCATCTTACAGGAGGATTTCAATGAATTCAACTACTATTGTGGCGAAAGGCCTCGCGAAAGCATCTTGGAGGGGGTGTCAAGCCGCATCAAAAAACGCCCTTTTCCGCAAAGGGCGCCAGTTCTTTTTTATTGATTAGTGGGCTCGAAAGTGACAGCTACGTTATCAAGACCTCTCATTTCTTTTGTGACCATATCAATAATATCGGCCGCTTGAGACTTTGATTTTTTATCAGAACGAACCGTGATGCTCACTTTATCCCCTTCAGCACTTACGAGCGCATCTTTATAGCCTTTTGTTTTGATCAAGGTCTCAAGCTGACGCTCAGTTCCTTCTGCTTCACTGAGCGCTGTCATTTGATCGTATGCTTCACTTTTTTCTTGTGCTGTTGCATCGTCACTGGAGACAATTTCATTGTATTCTTCGCGCTGCTTGCTTCGTTTATCTTCAAGCTCTAGTCTGTATGTTGTAAAAAGCTCATCGTCTGTTTGCTCTGACACAGCCTTTCCTTCTTCACCGCTTGTTTCGATATCCTCTTGTTTGCCGTTTGTTTCTTTGTCAGTGGATTTCTTATCAGCGCCTTTTTCCATGCCTTTGTCCGTCCCTTTTTCTGTTTCAACCTTTTTCTCTTCAGTGCCTTTTGATTTCGTATCTTCTACTGTCACTGCATTTTCACCCTGTGGAGACATGATATAGTACACACTTAATACGACAACTAAACTTAGCATCGTTAATAGCCAAACCGTTTGTTTTTTTAACATCATTCCGAATCCTCCTTGATTTTTTTAGGGGCAACAGCCACTCTATGGCTCGGTACATCAAGCACTCGTGTAACCGCTTCAATGATGGTTTTCTTTATTTGAACGTTGTCTACTCCTTGAGCAACAACGAGGACACCTCGGATTTCTGGTTTTTTCGTTTGAACAACGACTGGTGTTTCTTCATTGCCATTTTTGATGATGACGACTTCTTCTTCTTTTGTTTGATCGGTGACACTTCGCACGCCGCCTTCTTTATCTGTTTCCTCGGTCGTTGTACTTTTATTGGATTTGTTTTTTTCAAACACTTTTAAAGACGTTGCATCTACATTGACCACAATTGATACATCCTCAACGCCGATGATGGTCTCTAAAATTTCTTTCAGCTGATTTTCGTATTCTTGCTCCACGTCCTCAATTGAATTTTTTGGTTTACCTGAGGATGCCGGTTTGAATACCTCCTGCTCTTCTAAGGATGTTTTTTTAGAAGCAGGAACCGCAGCTTGTTGTTTGCTTGATGGCGGTGACAAGATCTGACTGACTAACATGAAAGATACGCCGATAATGAATACAAGCAGCAAGTAATGGTGCTTCGTTAATTTGGGTTTCCCTTCACCTTTTTTTGGCGGCTGGAAGAATGATTTCAGCTTTTGTTTCCAGTCCTTGTTATTCATGATCTGCTGCGTCACCTCCCTCAATGTTCAGCGCGATGTGCTCAGGACTCGTATTCCAAACATCAGCAAGTGTCTCTTTCACCCTCGTGATCTCTTTGCTAGAAGATCCAGCGCTTTCCTCCTTTTGCTTGGAGAGATCAATGTCCACCTTTGCCACCGTTTCTACAGCATCACCTGTGAGCGGGGAAAGAACTGCTTTGATGCGAAATTGATCCGCCTCCATATTCTGATCCAGATGCTCCTCATCAGCCAGCACTTCTACGTGTTTCATTACATAGCTCTCCTTCTCCAGTGGCTCCTTTGCGCTTTTTTCTAGTTGGACAGCCATTTGCTTTAAAATATATGCACGCTGAGAGGCTTGTATTTCTTTTTTTTCTAAATTCATCTGATTTTTTATTTCTTCTGACTGCGCTTCTTCCTTCCCTTTCATCAATACTGAAAAAATTTGATCAGGATCTGCTCGAAATAAAGCAAAAATCGGATTGAGCATGACCACGATTAGCAGCAGGCTGACGACCATTTTTGCATACTTTTGCATGCTCGAATTGGGAAGCAGAAGATCAATAACAATCGCAAATAAAATAAAAAGAATAATACTTGTGATCCATTCCGTGAGAAAACTCAAAAGGTGTCCCCTCCTTACTTCATCATCATGGTCAGGTTACCCGCAGTGATGATGACGGTAATGCTTAAAAAGAACATGAGCGACACAACAGCAAGTGCGGCAAATATATACAGTACACTTTTTGAAATAACATCAAGACAGCTGATGATGGGTCCGCCCCCTAACGGCTGAAGGATGGCAGCAGCAAGCTTATAGATAAGGGCTAACGAAAGTACTTTAATCGCCGGGAAAGCGGCAATTGAAATCAAAATGGCGACCCCAACTAGTCCGACTGTATTTTTGAGTAAAACAGAGGCGCTGATCACGGTATCGGTCGCATCTGTAAACATTCTGCCTAGGACAGGGATGAAGTTTCCGGTAATGAATTTGGCTGTACGAAGAGCGATTCCATCCGTAACGGCCGCAGATGCACCCTGAACGGAAATGACGCCGAGAAAAACGGTTAAAAAAACGGCAAGCCCGCCAATTGCCACATTTCTTAACAGCTGGGCAAGCTGGGTGACCTTGTATTGTTCGGTCAGCGTACTGATAATGCTCAATATTGCTGATAAAAAGATGAGCGGGAGAACGACATACTGAATGAAAACACCGCTCGTGTTCATTAAAAATAAAATAACGGGATGAAAGAATCCGGCTGAGACAAGTCCGCCTGATGAAGCAATAAGCGCTAGTAAAAGAGGAATAAGAGCAAGAATAAAACTGGTCATCGTTTGAATGGCTTCTGTGGCATAGGAAATCGCCACATGAAAGCTGTTGAGTGCAATAATAATCAGCACCATATAAACAAGAGCATATGCGACTTTGCTGACGGTGCTTTGTTCAAAGGCATTTTGCAAAAGCTGCAAAAGCGAACAAAAGATGGTAAGTAAAATCAGAGTACCTAGGAGCTTTCCGTTTGCAATGATCTCGTGAAATAGATAATGTACAAAGGCTTTCAGCCATGTTTGGGGAGACAGCTCTTTATCGCCGTCAATCATTTCCTTCACTGTGCCCTTCTGGCTTTCTGGCAAAAAGCCGCCATACTCGTCCAAAATGGTTTCCCAAAAGTCACTGATGGAATGAAGCTCAAGTGCATCAGCCTGTCCATTCGCCACTACCTGTGCTGCTGGCTGTTCATTAGATAAAGGTTCTTTTTCTTCTGCCCCTGCATGCGGAGCAATCAGCCAAAAGAAAAGCATCAATCCCATTAAAGCGGTCACCCGTTTCATTGTCATCACCTCTTTTCATTTACGTCATGGACGGGATCATTCCTAAAATCGTCTCAATGATGACTGTTAAAATCGGGACTGCCATCACCAAGATGAGAATCTTGCCGCCTAGCTCTATTTTGGATGCAATGGCCCCTTGTCCAGCATCCTTCGTCAGCTGAGCGCCAAATTCCGCAATATAGGCAATGCCAATGATCTTCAATATGGTTTCAACATACTTCATATTGACGCCGGCACTTGCTGCAATTTTTTCAATCATCGAGATAATGGCATAGATTTGATCAATTAAATAAAGAAAAATCACACATCCGGTAAAAACAACAAGCATAAAGGCGAAGGTTGGCTTTTGTTCTTTGACGATTAATGCTAAAAAAGTAGCGATTAAACCAAGTCCAACAATTTGTATGATTTCGATTTGTAAGCCCTCCCCTATCCTTGAAATAGAAATACGGCTTTAATCTTTTTAAACAAATCGTCTACAATGGTTGCCACCATAAACAAAATGTAGATAAACCCAAGCAGCGTCACCCACTGAGCGTACTCTTTCTTCCCCATTTGGTCTAAAATCGTATGGAGAAAGGCCACGACGATGCCTACTCCGGCAATTTGAAAAATGACGTTTACATCAACGCCCATGCTCTCGACTCCCTTCCTCTCACATCAATAAAAGAATCAGTAGTAATCCGCTTAAAAATCCGAGGCTTCTGACCATTTTTTCATTTTTCGCTTGGGCGATTTCAGCTTCTTTCTCCTCTGATTCCAAATGGCCTAAAGCAAGCTTGATATACTTTTGCTGAGAAGTGACATCATGCTGGCCAAGTGTTTCTCCAAAGTGTTTCAGCGCCTCATATTCGCCTTTTTTCAATACGGTTTTTTTCCAAACATACTCTAGACTTTCGTTCCATGCATGGCGTGCAGAAAAAGTTCCCACTTTCAGTTTTTCTGCAAATTGTTCAAACAGCTGATTGACAGGAGGACCTACCTGCGCTGCAATTTGCTCTGCCGCCCGCGCTAAAGGGGTTTGACCATACATAATTTCAGCTTCAAGAGACTGGAGAGCAAACCGCAGCTGCCGAATTTGTTTAGGTCTGTCGCTATATCGTTTGGCAAACTCGAATCCTCCCCAAGTCGTGGCCGCGACAATGAAAATAGCGCCAATGAGCTTTAACATACGTCCACTCCCCGCCTCCATTTCATCTCTTGGCCGTCCCCGCCGTACATCCGCCCGATCGTGCCAGGCCCATTGTTTCGATTTAATTCAACATATCGTTCAAACACACGAAGCTCCCATAACGGCTTAAATGAAGGTCGTTTATATACATCTTCAAGTGAATATCCATGAGCTGAGACGATGATGTTGACTCCGGCATGAATCGCTTCTAAAAGTGCCTCGACATCCTCACTTTTTCCGATTTCATCGACAATCATGACCTCTGGGCTCATAGACCGAATCATCATCATCAATCCTTCAGCCTTTGGACACGCATCGAGTACATCAATCCGGTGGCCAAAATGGTGCTGCGGCACTCCTCTGATACATCCGGCGATTTCAGAACGCTCATCAATAATGCCTGTTTTTCTAGGAGGAATTGTCTTTGTGCCTGTACTAGCAAGACGTGCTATATCCCGGAGCAATGTGGTTTTTCCCGTTTGCGGGGGACCAATGATGAGTGTATTGTGCCAGTGCTCTTCATATAAATAAGGAAGAAAAGGAAGCGCAATCCCGATTTTTTCTTTGGCAATGCGGATATTAAATGAAGAGATATCTCTTAGCCCTTTGACAAATCCGTTTTCAACGATCACCTTTCCAGCAAGTCCTACCCGGTGTCCGCCAGATATAGTGATATAGCCCTGTTTTAGCTCTTCCTCAAGTGTGTACATGCTGTAATTGCTCAGCCTGCCTAATAGCTGAGACGCATCTTCCCAGGTTGTGTGATAAGAAAGGAAACGTGGTTTTCCTCCCTGCATTAATTCAATAGGACGATCCGTGCGAATGCGGATTTCTTCTATTTGCGCCCATTCTGCCTCTTTCAGCAGCCTGAGTTCTTGTCGAATCGAGTGCGGGAGAATATCCAACAAACTCCGCAACGAATTCCCCTCCTTTTTTTCTTCTCTAAAATGTATGATGTGAGCCGTTAATTATGCCAAGCCGTTTCACTTATAGATCCCAACAAGAATAAACACGACACCAATGAAAATGAACACGAGCTTTGCATAGGATAGCTGCCCGGCAATTTGATAGATTCCAATCGTCATCGTGATAATAAAAATGAGCGGCCCGATGATTGCCAATATACTATTGATGACTACCGCTTTCCGTACATCATTTGTGATTAAAATAAGGATGGCTGCCGTCAGTTCAATGGCGGCGGATAAGAATCTCATGCCTGCCATTGCAGCGACTGACGGGTGTAGACCTGGGAGAAATTGTTTCATATAGAACCTCCAGCTTTTTTTACACTATATGCTTGACCAGCTGGAAGTAGTCTTGTTTTTCAGGAGGGAAGAGAGATGAATGAGAGAATTGAGAGAAGGCCTGCCTTGAGGAGTCATTTTTCCAATAAAAAAGACTGTAAACACGAGGTTTACAGCCTTTTTTCGTTCATTACGCTCTTGAAACGTATGAGCCGTCTGATGTATTAATCACTAGTTTATCTCCTTGGTTCACAAAGAAAGGAACGTTGACGATTAAACCAGTTTCAGTTTTTGCAGGTTTTGAGCCGCCTGATGTTGTGTCACCTTTAATACCAGGCTCTGTTTCTACCACTTCTAGTTCTACTGTGTTTGGAAGTTCTACTCCAAGTGTTTCAGCACCGTACATCACGATTTGAACCGACATATTTTCAAGCAAATATTTCAGCTCATCTTTAATTTGTGCTTCACTTAGTTCAAGCTGCTCATAAGAACTTGTATCCATGAAGACATGCTGATCGCCATTTGCATACAAGTATTGCATTGTTTTTGTTTCGATTTGAGCTTTCGCTACTTTTTCGCCTGCGCGGAATGTTTTTTCTTGAATGGCACCTGTACGCAGGTTACGCAGTTTCGAACGAACAAACGCTGCGCCTTTTCCTGGTTTTACGTGCTGAAAATCCACTACTCGCCAAATACCGCCGTCCACTTCAATTGTCAGGCCAGTACGAAAATCGTTTACTGAAATCATTTTGTCATCCTCCTACATTTCACCATCATAATATGATAAGTTCTTTCGGTGAGTGGGTCAATCGTTTATTGCCGTCAGCTGTCAGGACAATATCATCCTCAATTCTCACGCCGCCGACATCTGGCAAGTAAATCCCCGGCTCAACTGTGACGACCATTCCCTCTTCTAAGACGACCTCTGATCGTAAGGAAAGGCCTGGCGCTTCATGTACTTCCATACCTAGCCCGTGCCCGGTTGAATGCCCGAAGTATTGACCATAGCCATACTTTTCAATGATGTCTCGTGTGATGCGATCAGCTTCTTTTCCTGTTAAGCCTGGCTTGATTCTATCCACACCAGCGTTTTCTGCTTCTAATACGATATGATAAATTTCCTTTAGCTTGTCGCTTGGTGTTCCGACAGCAATCGTTCTTGTCATATCAGAACAATAGCCTTTATAGTAAGCACCGAAATCGAGTGTCACTAAATCACCAGATTCAATCACCTTTTCACTCGCTCTTCCGTGAGGCAGGCTTGAACGAACACCTGAGGCCACTATCATATCGAATGAAGATCCTTCAGCACCTTCTTTTCTCATGAAAAATTCAAGCTCGTTCATGACAGCCATTTCCGTCAGGCCCGGCTTGATGTAAGTGAGAATATGATCAAAGGCGTGATCTGCAATCTTCGCAGCTTCCTCTAATATCTTAATCTCTTCACTAGACTTAATCAAGCGCAACTTTTCAACTGATTCAGAGACTGGAACAAGCTCTATACCGCCTGCTTTGGCTACGTACTGCTGATACGTGGCAAATGTCATATGGTTTTGTTCAAACCCAAGGCGTTTCACTCCAAATGCCTTTGCCGTTTGAGCAGCCGTTTCCACAACGTTTCCTTTATGTTCAATGATGTCATAGCCTTTGACTTGATCCTTCGCTTGCTCTGTATAGCGGAAGTCCGTGATAAAAGCTGCCCGGTCCTTTGAAACGACAGCAAGACCGGCTGATCCGGTAAAGCTGGTCATATACTGTAAATTAAAACTGCTTGTAATGACAAGGCCATCGATCTCTAATTCACTTAAAAGTGCTCTTAGTTTTTCAAGTTTCATGATGCTGCTCCCCCTTCACTGACTAAATATCGAATCGCCAATTTATACCCTTCTAAGCCAAGCCCAACGATTTGTCCTTGGCATACTGGAGCAAGTACAGAATGATGGCGGAATTCCTCTCGCTTATGAACATTTGTGATATGTACTTCAATGACTGATAAAGAAATACTTGCAATGGCATCTCTCAGCGCATAGCTGTAGTGGGTAAATGCACCCGGGTTAAACACGACACCATCGTACTGATCTTCTGCTTCATGGAGCGCATCAATCAAATCCCCTTCGTGATTTGATTGAAAGAACGTTAATTGGATGTTTGCTCGTTCTGCGAACTGGAACAAATCCGTCTCTAAATCTGTCAGCGTCTTACTTCCATAAACAGCAGGCTCTCTTTTGCCAAGCCTATTTAAATTGGGTCCATTCAGTACAAGAAAATGAGGCATATGACCACTCCTTCACCCTAATTCAATCTATATCGAGATCTGTTTCTTTTTCCTTAGAAACCTTTCGTTTCCAAAAATATTTTATCATATGAATAGGTGATTTACACTTTATTCTGTCTTTTTCCCGAGTGCCCTCGCAAGCTTCTGACTCGTCAATTCATTATATTCAAACGAAATGCTGTACCCGACAAACATGCCATATAAAATATATAGGCAAAATGTCGTGACAATGGTGCTTTGCTGCAACTCTTGTACTTGCTTTACATCTGGGAAAATGGGATTAAATACGTAAAAAACGAGCAGCCATAAAAGCCCGCCATATACTAAACCCATCCAAAAGCCTTTGATCCTTTTTAAAAGCCCAAAATAAATAAAGGCGGCTCCAATCGATAAAATTCCTAACAGCACAATACTGATAAAAATACCAAGTCCTCCCTTTTTCCATTCTCCAAGCACAAATGGCTGAAGCAGCATATTGGGACTCACCTCTGAAAAATGAAACACATGGGTTAGAAACCCGATAAAGCCCCAAAAAACACCGCCGACAAAGCCTGTAGCAGCCGCTCTTGCCACAAGTGATGTCGTTTGCACGGACTGATTTTTTTCTTCTTGGTTTTTCTTTTCATCACGTTTCATTTGTGAACACCTCCAAACAGTAGTATGTCCAAAATGTCATGAAAAAAAAGGATTTCCATGCGTGAGTGTAAAATTTTTAAAACAGGGTATACTGGCTAAAAAGAGGTAGATAGAATTCTAGTAGATAATCGACCTGTGAGCTAGTGATTTCCCCTCATTTCCTGTACAATAAAGGTATAAGGAAATGCATGTAAATTACAGGAAACAGGCAGGTTGATGAAATATGTCCAATCAAACAAAACCTCCAGCTTATGGAGGGCAGGCAGTTGTCGAAGGTGTCATGTTCGGAGGTAAGAAGAACTATGTGACAGCGATTCGGCGAAAGGACCAGTCCATTGAGTTTTTGAAGCTTCCCCGGACCTCCAATAAACGAACCGCCTTTCTCAAGAAAATCCCCTTTGTCAGGGGTGTTGCTGCACTTGTTGAAGCAAGCGCAAACGGCAGTAAGCACTTAAACTTCTCCAGTGAGCGATATGACTTAGATCCTTCTGAAGATCATACTCTTGAAAAAGAACAAAAAGGCTCGAAATTATCCATGATCTTCGGCATTGCTGTGATCGGAGTTCTCTCTCTACTCTTTAGTAAATTTGTCTTTACCCTGGTACCTGTCTTTTTAGCAGAGCTTGTGCGCCCCATCTTTTCAGGGAATTTCGCACAAATCGCAGTGGAAACATTCTTCAAATTGGTCCTTTTATTAGGCTATATTTACTTTATTTCCATGACCCCTTTAATTAAAAGAGTATTTCAATATCATGGGGCAGAACATAAAGTCATAAACTGCTATGAACAGAACCTTGACATCACAGTGGAAAATGTCCAAAAGCAATCCCGTCTGCATTATCGATGCGGCAGCAGCTTTATTTTATTCACTGTCATTGTTGGAATGTTCGTCTATTTACTCGTACCGACAGATCCTTTATGGGTGAGAGTTCTGAACCGCTTGGCACTTATTCCGGTTGTTCTGGGCATTTCATTTGAAGTGCTTCAGCTCACGAACAGACTCCGAGAAGTGCCTGTGCTTAAAGTGCTTGGCTATCCTGGCCTTTGGCTGCAATTGCTCACAACAAAAGAACCTTCTGACGATCAAGTCGAGGTAGCCATTGCAAGTTTTAATGAACTTCTTCGTTTAGAGGAAGCGTCACTGAAACAAGCGTCAGATTCTGCTCATCAAGTGATCTAACTTATAAATCCGGTAAATTCCTTCGGAGGTGGACAGTTATGAATCGCCGAGTACATCCTGCTTTTACCATTATTTTCGCTTTAGGTGTTTTGGGATTTGTGTACTTACTCACAACGAACCCAGGCAGACTTTTTACCATGCTGCTGTCTGTTGTGATCGTTGGAGCGGCTCTATTTTTCCTATTTAGATGGCTGATGAATCGAAGAACTGGAACAGAGGGCAATCTTTATCGTAAAGCAGTCAAACAATCAAAACGTCGCTACCAGCAGCCTAAACCAAAAACGAAAAGCCAGATGAAAAATCGGGTCACTCATTTGCGAAGCGTGCCGACTGACCACAAGTCTAAGCCCGTCCTTCTCAAAAAGAAAAGCCAAACACATTTGACTGTGATTGAAGGCAAGAAAAACAAAAAGAAGAATCGCGCCTTATTTTAAAATGTCCAGCTTTTTAAAAATTGCTCGGCCTTCTGTCTGCCTAGATCGACGAGCGCCTTTTTCTTTTCTGTCATGAGTTGAAAATCAGTGGCAATGACGTGTTCTACAGGAATAAAAATAATATGACGTTCGTGTTTTGTGGCGATATGTCTTTCGTCATGAGCACCACGCATCGTTTCAAAAAGAGCGCCAAACAGTTCAAACGCATTGCGGATGGAGTGTTGAGGGCGTTCTTTTTCGTTTGGCGTTAATGTGACACCGACGAACGGTCTTTTTTTCTCTTCAGCAAACAGCCAAATTGGAAAATTGCTCAGCACTCCTCCATCTACAATGGTACAAATGCCTTTTGATGACTTCAGTTTGACAGGTTCGAAAAAATACGGCAAGCTGCAGCTCATTCGAATGGCCCTCGCCACAGAAAACCGTTCTGGATTTAATCCATATGAAGGAAGGTCGTCTGGCAGAACAAGGATTTTTCCATTCGTTAAATCGGACGCAACGATTTTCAGTGAATCTTTTTTGAGGTCTCCAAACACGGTGACCCCTTTTCGTTTTAGCACATCGGTCAGCCATTTTTCCAGCCGGTCTCCTTTATAAAGACCGAGACGCCAGTAAATGGATACCCACCTGAGCATTTTAAACGGGATGAATTGACATCTCCTATCAAGCAATTGATGCTCATCCATTTCATCTAAAAGCGTGCGAATTTCCTGGCTTGTAAAACCTGCTGCGATGAGTGAAGCAATGATTGCTCCAGCACTTGTACCAGCAAGACGGACAAATTGAAATCCTCTTGCTTCAAGCGCTTCATAGGCACCTGCAAGCGCTGCCCCCTTAATGCCTCCACCTGAGAACACACCATCTATCTTCATCAAGGAGCCCCCTTTGATTTCACGCTAATAATAGTGTAGGAGCTTTTGCTTTCAATTAGAACTTTAATCAAAAAGGACACCCATGCTGAGGGTGTCCTTTTTGATTAAGATTCTTGATTTGTTTGTTCGTTTTTCTTTTGAATCGCTTTCAGCTGAACAGATCGCTCATCGTTTTCTTCAAAAAATTGAACGAGATCGCCGATGCGGTCAATGCTGTTCCAGCTGAGATGATGTTCAATGCCTTCTACATCATCATAAATTTTCTCTTCATCTACACCAATGATTCTTAAAAATTGCTCTAGCAGTTCATGTCTGTATACGAGACGTTTTCCAATTTTTTTGCCTTTCGGGGTTAAAATTAGACCACGATACTTCTCATAAATGAGGTATTCATCTTTATCTAGCTTCTGAACCATTTTTGTTACAGAGGAGGGATGGACAGCGAGTGCTTCTGCAATATCAGAGACTCTGGCATATCCTTTATCTTCTATCAGCATATAAATTTGTTCAATGTAATCTTCCATACTAGGTGTAGTCATAAAACCCCTCCATAATGCACCTTTACTTAATAATCAACCCAATTCTACACCATCGTTCATTAAAAAACAAGGAGTGTCCATCGGCTTAACGCTTGTAATTCCAATCATCTGAGGCATATTTCGTTTTTGCAAGATGATGGACAAACGCTAATTCTTCATCTGTCAGCTCATAAGGTTCAAGCTCAATATTTAATCCTTTTTCAAACCCTCTTTTAAACGCAGCACGCGCATCGTCTATTGTACATGTTCGGTCTGAGATTTCATTGATGGCAACCGCTTTGTTTTTAAAGCTTCGCTGCATCCGTTCTCTCACCCGGTCGTTTGGATAAAGGAACAAATCGAACAATTTGTCCTCATCAAGGTCAATTAAAATAGATCCATGCTGGAGAATGACACCTTTTTGTCTCGTCTGAGCACTGCCCGCTACCTTTCTGCCTTCTACAACAAGCTCGTACCAAGAAGGGGCATCAAAGCATACAGATGATCTTGGGTTCTTTAAGCTTTCCTTTTCTTTATCTGTACGAGGAATGGCAAAATACGCATCGAGTCCCAGCTCTTTAAAGCCCTCTAAAATGCCTTCTGAAATAACGCGGTACGCCTCTGTCACCGTCGCTGGCATTTCTGGATGTTCCTCTGACACAATCACGCTGTAGGTCAGCTCCTGGTCATGAAGTACTCCCCGTCCTCCGGTTGGTCTGCGGACAAATCCAAGACCATATCGCTTGACGGCTTCTAGGTTGATTTCTTTTTCAACGTTCTGAAAATACCCAACAGATAATGTCGCCGGATCCCATCCATAAAAACGGATAACAGGCGGGATGAGCTTCTCACTATGCCAATAAAGCAAAGCTTCGTCCATTGCCATGTTAAAGGCAGGGTCTTGGTTTCCTGAATCAATGAAACACCATTTCTCTTTTTGCATATAAAATCCCTTCTCTTTTACGTAGTCAATGTTAGATGATGGTGGTGACCACCGGTTTTCTCTCTTCATCAGTCTATCAAATAGGGACGGAATTGAAAATAATTCTTACCATTTATGATGACAAGTTTCTTATGCTTTACTATAATAGTATTTGTCTAAAACGTACCATCAGACAGGCTACTGTGCTGATGCTCAAGAAGGAGTCGAGTTGTATTGTCAATATTCAACTATATCGTCCTCTCACTTTGTGGACTTTTCGTTCTTTATTCCATCGGCAGCTACATTTATCAGCAGCGCATTATGAAAACGCTGACGGAAGAAGAATTTATTAAAGGTTACCGCAAAGCCCAGCTCATTGATGTGAGAGAGCCAAATGAGTTTGAAGGCGGACATATTTTAGGGGCTAGAAATATTCCCCTTTCCCAGCTAAAGCAGCGCAAAAATGAAATACGTCCTGACAAGCCTGTTTATCTCTATTGTCAAAATAATTTTAGAAGCGGAAAAGCAGCCCAAACTTTACGTAAAAACGGCTGCCGTGAGATTTATAATTTAAAAGGCGGCTTTAAAAAATGGGGCGGCCGCATTAAAACGAAAAACTAACAAAAAAGACTCTGGGAGCATGATTCCCCCTGAGTCTTTTTTCTTTATTTTCTTTCAAAAACGAGAACTGGATTCCGTGCGGCCTTTGTTTCGTCCATACGTTTGACGACCGTTGTATGCGGCGCTTCCTGCACCACTTCAGGATTCTCTTCTGCTTCTTTCGCAATTTGAATCATTGCTTCGATGAATGCATCAAGTGTTTCTTTTGATTCTGTTTCAGTCGGTTCAATCATGATACATTCCTCTACATTGAGCGGGAAGTAAATCGTTGGCGGATGATAGCCAAAATCAAGTAATCGTTTGGCAATATCCAGTGTCCGCACACCTAATTTTTTCTGACGTTTACCTGAAAGGACAAATTCATGCTTACAATGACGATCAAACGGCAAATCATAATGAGCACTTAAGCGGCGCATCATATAATTCGCATTTAACACAGCATTATCGGTTACAGCCTTTAAGCCGTCTGGCCCCATCGAGCGGATGTACGCATAGGCTCTGACGTTAATGCCAAAGTTGCCATAGAATGGCTTCACGCGCCCAATTGATTCTGGACGGTCATGATCAAAGTAAAAACGGCCTTCCTTCTTCACAAGCACCGGCTTTGGCAAATAAGGAATTAATTCCTTTTTAACGCCAACAGGACCTGAGCCAGGACCTCCGCCTCCGTGCGGGCCTGTAAAGGTTTTATGAAGATTTAAGTGGACAACATCAAATCCCATATCTCCTGGTCTTGCTCTGCTTAAAACAGCGTTCAAGTTGGCTCCGTCATAATAAAGCTTACCACCCGCTCCGTGAACGATTTCAGCCATTTCTAAAATATTTTCTTCAAAGAGGCCTAGTGTATTCGGGTTAGTAAGCATTAAAGCAGCTGTTTCTTCATTAACAACGCGGCGTAAATCTTCTAAATCAACAAGCCCGTTTTCGTCAGATGCGACGGTAATGGTTTCAAATCCAGCGACTGTCGCAGATGCCGGGTTCGTTCCATGAGCAGAATCAGGCACAATGACTTTTGTACGCTGATGATCTCCTCTTGCTTCATGGTACGCACGGATCATCATGAGTCCCGTCCACTCGCCGTGTGCTCCTGCCGCAGGCTGTAATGTCACAGCGTCCATTCCCGTAATTTCTTCAAGATGTTCACCTAGATCGTATAGTAATTCTAATGCACCTTGTACAGTGTCTGCCTCTTGTAGCGGATGAACCTGCGAGAACCCTGCAAGGCGTGCAACCTTTTCATTAATCTTTGGATTATATTTCATCGTGCAAGAGCCAAGAGGATAAAATCCGGAATCAACCCCATGATTGCGTCTTGATAATGCTGTATAATGACGCATAATATCAAGCTCAGATACTTCAGGAAGCTCAGCATCCTCATCACGGATGTACGTCTCATCAAATAAAGACGGGATCTCCTGTTCAGGTACATCTAAATCAGGCAGGCTGTACCCTATTCTTCCTTCTTTAGATAATTCAAAAATAAGCGGCTGATCTTGTTTATTCATGGCGATCCCCCAATTCCTTGATAAACGTATCAATTTCTTCTTTTGTTCTTAACTCTGTCACGGCTACAAGCATGTGCTGCTGAAGCTCTGGGTAGTCTAGCCCTAAGTCGTAGCCGCCGATGATTCCTTTTTCAAGCAATCGTTTATTGGCTTCTTTCACAGGCTCCTGTAACTTGATCACAAATTCATTAAAATGAGCTCCTTCTACATCCGCCTGCAGTCCATATTTTTCTGCTTGCGTCTTGGCATAATGGGCTTTTTGCACGTTTTGATAGGCGATGTCTTTTATGCCTGTTTTCCCTAGTGCCGTCATGGCAACAGAAGCAGCTAACGCATTTAATGCTTGGTTTGAGCAAATATTTGACGTCGCTTTATCTCTTCGAATGTGCTGTTCACGCGCTTGAAGGGTCAGGACAAATCCACGAACACCATTTTCATCTTCTGTCTGCCCGACTAAACGACCTGGCACTTTTCTCATCAACTTTTTCGTCACGGCAAAATATCCGCAGTGAGGTCCGCCAAATGCAGCCGGGATGCCGAACGGCTGCGCATCACCAACGACAATATCTGCCCCGAGTTTTCCAGGAGGCGTCAATAATCCGAGTGCGAGGGGATTGCTAGAGACAATGAATAGGCTTTTTCCTTTATGTGCAATGGGTTCAATGTCTTTTAACGGCTCGACTACACCAAAAAAGTTTGGATATTGCACGAGAACTGCTGCTGTATCATCGCAGACCGCCTTTTCCAATGCAGCTAGATCTGTCTGCCCTTTTTTCGCAGGCACTTCAACAACTTCAATGTTTTGTCCTTTGGCGTATGTTTTTAGCACCGCTCTTGATTCAGGGTGAACCGTTTCAGAAACAACCACTTTTTTCTTCTTTGTGTGTCCCGCAGCGAGCATTGCCGCTTCAGCCAGTGCCGTCCCGCCATCATACATCGAGGAGTTGGCAAGATCCATACCAGTCAGCTCAGCAATCATTGTTTGAAATTCAAAGATTGCTTGCAATTCACCTTGCGAAATCTCAGGTTGATAAGGTGTATACGCTGTATAAAATTCAGAGCGTGAGATGACATGATCGACAATGACAGGCTGGTAATGATCATATACACCAGCTCCAAGAAACGATGCATAGGAAACTGTATCCTTATTCTTTGCAGCTAGTCGGGATAATTCCCTGACAAGTGCTGTTTCAGATGCGGCTTCTTTGATGTTGTATGCTCCTTTGAATCTAACTTTCTCTGGGATATCTGAAAAAAGCTCATCAATCGACTGAACGCCGATGACATCCAGCATTTCTTTTTGATCCTGCTCTGTTTGCGGCAAATACCTGTGCTTCATCCTCTATTCCCCCTCGTTATTTGGCTCTTTTATAAAATGGTGTTGCGACGATTTTGGCTTTTAGACGTTTTTTGCGAACTTGTACCTCCACCTCTGCCCCAAGCTCCGCCACTGAGGTTTCGATCAAAGCAAGCCCGACATTTTTCTTTAATGTTGGGGATTGAGTGCCCGTTGTAACAATCCCAACCTGCTTTTCTCCTAAAAAGACTGGATAATCTGTACGCGGTATCCCTTTATCGATCATTTCAATGCCGACAAGCTTTCGTTTCAGTCCCTCTTCTTTTTGTTTTTTAAGTGCAGCTTTTCCGATAAAATCAGCTTCTTTATCCGTTTTGACAGCAAAACCAATGCCGCCTTCTAATGGAGAGATATCCTTTGTCAGCTCCTGGCCATAAAGCGGAAGTCTTGCTTCAAATCTCAAGGTGTCACGTGCACCGAGTCCGCATGGAATGAGTCCTTTTGGCTGCCCCGCTTCTAATAAAGCTGACCAAAGGTGGACCGCATCTTCTGACTGACAGTAGATTTCAAAGCCGTCTTCCCCTGTGTAGCCTGTTCTGGAAACGAGCACTTCTTTATTTGCGACCTCAGCTTTTGATAAAAACGTAAATGGCTTAAGCGATGTCACCTCTTCATCTGCCACCTCTTTGATGATGTCAGCTGCAAGAGGTCCTTGAAGCGCTAGCAAGGCGGTTTGATCAGAAATATTTTTGATCAATACATCATCCTTCTCTTGGTGCTTCAATAGCCAATCCACATCTTTTTCGATATTTGATGCATTGATGACAAGTAAATAGTGATTCTTTTCTTTTTGGTAGACGAGCAGGTCATCTACCGTTCCGCCATCTTCATAACACATGGCTGTATATAGTGCCTTACCGTCTGTCAGCTTAGACACATCATTGGTTAATAACCTTTGTAAAAATGGAAGGGCATCTTGACCTTTGACGTCCACCTCACCCATGTGAGACACATCAAAAAGCCCTGCTTTTGTTCGAACAGCTTCATGTTCTTCTTTAATGGAAGAAAATTGGACAGGTAATTCCCAGCCCCCGAAGTCAATGGTTTTTGCGCCAAACGTTTCATACGCATGAAAAAGCGGTGTTCGTTTCAACATCAATCGTTTCCCCCTTTTTTCTTACAGTGCAAATGCAAGCTGAATTTTCAGAAAAAAATCACAGCAAAAAAGGACAGAGCGCTCCCTTTTATCAAAAAGAAGTCTCTGTCCTTGCACCTGAAAGTTTACAGCACAATATCCTTGTGCGTTTTCCCCTTTGGTGGTTTGCTAAAACCCTTAAGCAAACACTCTCCAGAGTTGCGTCCGGTAAGAGTACTTTTGCCTGAGAGATTCACTGAATCATTCAGCTTGCTCCTTCGGCGCCTGCCAGTGCAAAATAACCGCCAAGTCTCTCCCCATACCATCATCCGCTCATATTTTTCACATTTATTGGACATACTATCAAAATGGGTGACTTATTTTCTAGATCACTTATCAACATCCTACCATTAGAAATGGATGAAGAGCAACAGAAAAATCATTAACATTTTTAAAATAACCTTTCGATATCGTTCGCTTTTATTCATATATCTAGTCTTTTATAGACCTCTAAAAAAATGAAGCGTTTAAAAACAGAACAATTTTATCAGATCCTACTAGAAAGAAAGGCAGGCGACCACATTGAATATTCAAACGATTTTTGATCAGGAATGGGCAAATGAATTTCAGCAGCGGCTTTCAGCAGACGGCCCCTGGGCGAACTGGGATATGTATCGTTTAGCGACGCAGGTTCAAAAAGTCACAGCCATTGATTCATTCGAGGGGCTGCAAGCTCCCAAGCACCTGCCTGCGTTCACACCTTTAAAGCACCAGCTCGAAGTAGCCAGAAGAGTCGTAGAAGAAATGAATGGGAAAGCCATTCTAGCAGATGAAGTGGGACTTGGAAAAACCGTAGAAGCAGGACTCATTATCAAAGAATACATGATTCGTGGACTTGCCAAAAAGATTCTCATTCTCGTCCCCGCCTCCCTTGTGTCTCAGTGGGTACAGGAGCTGCGGACGAAATTTTATATTGATGCTGTTGAACAAAAAAAGAGCTATGTGTGGGAGCAGTGTGACGTTGTCGTTTCCTCTATTGACACAGCCAAAAGACAGCCGCATCGAGACACGATTTTATCGATTGCCTACGATATGGTCATTATCGATGAAGCACACAAACTGAAAAACAATAAAACGAAAAACTATGAATTTGTGAGAAACCTGAATAAGAAATTCTGCCTGCTGCTGACAGCGACACCTATTCAAAACCGGATCGGAGAAATATTTAATCTTGTTTCCCTTCTGAAGCCAGGACACCTAGGAAATGAACATCAATTTAAAGATATCTTTGCCAAAAAGGACTTGCAGCTTGAAGACCATGACCGATTAAAACAGCTCGTCAATAAAGTGATGATTCGAAACCGAAGACAAGACACAGGCATCGAGTGGACAAAACGGCATGTCAAAACGATTTCCATTGATTTCTCTCCGACAGAACAAGCATTGTATGATGAAATCTGCAAGCTGAAAGAGAATCCGTCTTATACAAAGCATATGTTTTCCATTATGACCTTGGAACGAGAATGCTGTTCAAGCCGTGAAGCAGTTTATATGACGATTAAAAAAATGCAGGAAGAAGAAAAGCATATTCTCGGATCTTCTGCTATAACGCAAATCATGGAGAAAATCAATCAAGTGGAGCAAAACTCAAAGGCGCTTGAAGTCGTCAAACTCATTCAGCAGTTAAATGAGAAGGTCATTATTTTCACCGAATACCGCGCCACACAAATTTATTTACAATGGTTTCTACAGCAAAATGGCATCAGCTCTGTGCCATTTCGGGGCGGCTTTAAGCGGGGCAAAAAAGATTGGATGAAAGATTTATTCAGAGAACGGGCGCAAGTGTTAATTGCGACAGAAGCTGGCGGCGAAGGGATCAACCTTCAGTTTTGTAACCAAATCATCAACTACGACCTCCCGTGGAACCCGATGCGTTTAGAACAGAGAATTGGACGTATCCACCGCCTTGGCCAAGAGCGGGATGTCCACATTTACAATATGTCAACAAACGGAACAGTTGAAGAGCATATTTTAAAGCTTTTATATGAGAAAATTCAGCTGTTTGAAAACGTCATAGGCGATTTAGATGATATTTTAACGAGGATTGATATTGAAGATGTCGAAACAAAGTTGCATCAAATCCTCTTCCAGCATGAACCGGACGGAGACATGAAAAAGAAATTAACCCAGTTTGCTTCTTATTTAACTGAAGCACAAACACCACTTTTAGAAAAAAGACAGCAGGGCTCATAAAGGAGAGTTGATCAATGGAGCAGCATGACATTCACACCTTTCTTCTCCGTTTTTTCAAAGCGAATCAATGCAGCATATTAGAAGAAAGTGCAGGACATATGACCGTACAGCTGACAATCGAAATGGATAAATTGATTATGAACCGTCCTTTTTATTGGCACTGGCTTGAAAAAACTGGCGGTGTACCTGAACCGCGGCAATTGACATTCATCACAGATCAAAAAAAAGCGGGTGATACGACCAGTGGTGAATTTATCCATTTCGGCTCCCCCCGGTTATTTCAAATATTTGAGGCGGTCAAAGAGCAGGGCCGTTTTATCCGGCTTTATGAACGAGTCAGCCCGCTCACGAACAACCAGATCGCCCTTGAGCCATGGCTTGGTCTCAATGTAAAAATTTCTTACCTTGCAGACCGCAAGAAGGATAAGCTTTTATCATTAGGCCTTCATCTCATTCGCGGAGAAGTCATTGAACAATTTCAAGAGAAGCTGGAAGCTCGTGAGCTGTCGTCTCAAATTCCCGATTATTGCTTTACGATGAGTACAATGATTAAGCCTGAAAGCGGAATCAAACGGCTCTACAGCCTCATGGAGCGTTATGCCCATGAGGAGCCGGACGACTGGGCAGTGCGAGCCGTTCAAAAATGGAAGGAAGACTTCGAACTTTTAAACCAATTTTATGAAGGGACTTCAGACACATCTGTAGAATATGAAATAGAAAGACAAGCACTTAAAACTTTATATGAACCAAAAATCAGTCTTACGATTGAAAATGGCGGACTTTTTTACTTACAGCAAAAAAGAGGAGGTTGACTCATGGTCCCCCTCCCCTTTTATGTGACATACAATTTTCGATCAGTCTAAAGCTAAGTTTGTCTGTTTGTATTGGGCGGAAACATGACGCAAGCAAACTATGAGGTCTTACCACCTATGTCTTTCCATTTCATGCGTTAAGTGCCTGAAATACATGATTCAGTATTTTAGGAGGGTATTTGTATGGAAAAGAAAACGAACAAATTAGACAGTGAATGGATTCAATTATTACGCGAAGCTCGCAAGGCAGGACTAACAGTTGAAGAAGTCCGTCATTTCCTCAAATCAAATGAAAAGTCCTCTGAGTCTCCCCCTCTGGTAAGAAGTCATTCTATCAAACCTTTCTGAATGTGCTATAATATCGAAAGGAAGGTGATGACATTGATTGGCCAGCGTATTAAACAATACCGCAATGAAAAAGGCTACTCACTATCAGAACTGGCCGAAAAGGCTGGGGTAGCGAAGTCTTATTTAAGCTCAATAGAAAGAAACTTGCAAACAAACCCCTCCATTCAATTTCTTGAAAAAATCTCCGCTGTTCTGGACGTCTCGGTTCATACACTTTTAAACGAAAAAGATGAAACCGAATACGATGGTCAATTAGATAGTGAATGGGAAAAACTAGTTCGAGATGCAATGACATCAGGGGTTTCGAAAAAGCAATTTCGTGAATTTTTAGATTATCAAATCTGGAGAAAAAAGCAAGAAGAGGAGTAAAGCGCACGTTTTAGCGCATACTCCTCCAATTGCTATGCAGACCTTGATATCAGCCTAAAGACTGGCTTTATTTTTTATCTTCGCTGTGTGCTTTTTCGTTTTCTTTCACGTAGCCTTTTTCATCCGTATGCTTTTTTGGATTGATCGTTAAACCATTCCACTGAGTCGCTTCGAAGGAAAGATCAATTTGAATCGCATCGCCTTGGTATTTATTTTGGATATAGTGACCAGCTTTATCCTTCGTCTGGTCATTGATAAATTCAATGATCATTTCCACTTTATCGTAATCAAACGGATTCTTTGGAATGCCGTCATACTCTGGAGCCACTGTTCCATCAACAGTTGCTACATTAATTTTCCCACTTTCATGTAAAAACTTCTCATCGACGGCATGACGAAGCTTTTCAAATGCGGTCTGATCCTGTTTTGACGTTAATTGATGCAAGTCAAGCAGGTTTGCATGGTCTAAAATAATATTTTTCGGATAACCATTTCCACCTTCGGCTCCAACCGTAAGAACACTCACCTGAAACTGGCTGAGAAATTCTTCAGCTGTATTTTTACCGCCATTCTTCGCGGAAGATCCATCAGTAAACTGGCTATAATCAAGACTCATCAGCACTTGGTTTATCGCTAGGGATCCCTTATTATCAAAATGAAATTCTTTCTTGATCCGATCACCAGGTTTTAAGTTCGAAAGGTTGATGGCGCCGGAGTTCTCTTTAGCAGATAAATCCAGCTCTCCTGTCGAGTAGACCGCGTTTGCCTTTTCAATATCATTAAACGCCGCCCATGTTCCCCCGCCAATTAATGCAAGACCTAAAGCCCCTGATAATACACCTAAACGAATTGATTTCTTCATTGCCATGAATAATAAACCCCCTAATTTATTGTTTTATTGAAACCTGATTAGGTTACAAACGATTTAAGCTTGTTCCTCTTTCATATGTACATCAGCCGTGTGTCTACGATGTTTCGCTGCGCCCACAAAATGAATGGTTGAATAAACGAGCAGCATGACACCTGGTATGATAAGGAGCAAAGCAGTTCCAGCAGATGTCCCTGCATACGAAAGAAGCTTTCCTGCATAAGGAATATTCACTCCCATATACTGCGCAGTTACCTGATCCGCTTTTACCAGCGTGCCGTCCTGATACATATTATTGTCACCCTTCGTCTCAAACGCTTTATTTGCACCCTTTCCCTTCACCCCAACAATTCGATGGGTCACAAAGGACTGATCCTGCTTTGTTTGAAACGTAACAATATCTCCTTTTTTGAGCGTCTCAGGTGAGGCGACCTGTTTTACGACAATCAGTGACCCAGCTGAAAATTCTGGTTCCATCGAACCTGATAATACTTGCTTCAATTGATAACCGAAGATCTGAGGTTCTCCTCCTGTTGTTCTTGATGACAACACGACAATAATAGAGGCTATCATCACCGTGAACACCATCACATAAAGAATACTCCCAGACATCTTCATCCATTTTTTCATAACCCCTTCTCCCCTTCGCCTATCATTTTTTCACTTTAAAAGACAGCTCCATTTAGGACGCCTTTTCTTGACACTTTGAGAGCACCATCGGTTTAGACCAAAAGTACGCCTGATCAGATGCGCCAAACCCTTTAGGATAATAGATTTTAAATGCATAGCTGCCATTTGTTTTTGCTTTATCTGTCGTGACAGTCGCTGTTTCTTGCGACAACAGGGACTTTATGAAGCCCTTCTCAAGAATATGACCATCTTGTAATGGCTTCTGACCATTTCCTATTTTATGTAATTCCCACTTCCATTCAGAGTACGCAATAGGCTGTCCACTATTTTTTAGTGTCATGCTCAGCTTTTGAGGTGCGCAGACTGTTCCTTCGATCATCGTTTGATCGATAAGCTCCAATTGACTTTGATCCCATTTTTTAGGCTGACAATGCTGATCTGTCTGTTCAAAATTTTCATATGTTTTCATGACAAAGCTTTTGTGCTCGACATCGTTAAAAGAAGCATTCGTTGGTGTCATAATGGAAGATGTCAAAATCAAACAAATGGCACAAAAGAGTACAAAGAGCGACTGTTTCATTCATTCCTTCAACTCCTTGAACTTTTGTTCTTTAAAAAGAACGATTATATACAGTATAAGGAAATACCTATAAAACCCAAAACGTCAAATTAGTCCATTTTGTTCTTAAACAAGAACCATTACGAGAAAATTCTCCCATTTCCTCATTTTTTCACCATATTCAATATTTTTTTGTGTGACATTTGTACTTCTTAAAACTTACATAAAAATGCAGGATTTGGTCAGGATATGAAGAAGGTGAGGTGATGTTAAGTGAAATATGGAAAAAGCATAATCATGCTCAGTTTACTGCTGAGTCCTATGATTCTAGAGGACAAACCCGTTGATGCGAGAGGTTTGACTGCCGCCGCAGATCAATGGGAAACGCGGGCAGTCAAAGAAGCAAAAAAAAGATACCCGCTAACGCAAGTATTATTTAAACAAAAAGTATGGGACCGCCACCGCGATAAGGAATCTGTGAAACAGTATCATATTACGTTAAAAGACCATACAAAGGAATTTGGGGTGTTCGTCACCATTTCCTATAACCCTTACTCAAACAAGGTGAATAAAGTGATTGTTGTGGAGGAATACAGCTAAAGTGGCATAAAAAAACCGCCTGCTGGCGGCTTTTTACTTTCGTCGATGGCGCTGGCGTTTTTTAAGCATCATGGAGAAGCCAAACGGCAGAACCCCAAATAAACGCTGTGAAAACGGCGGTTTCGTTTCCATTTTTTCTTGTTTGTGTTCCTTCCGTTCGTCACGTGGTGTATTCATATATTTAATGATTTCCTGCGTCATATATTTTACATAGTCATTTGTTTTCAAGCACATTCACCTCTTCTTCCTTCAAGTGTTACCAGGAAGAGGATGATTTTATACACTGGCTAATCAGGATTTGCCCATCTCATGATTTCACCGGTCTTCCAATCCAGCATCAGTTCACGCTCATCGGATAAACCATCTTTTGTTTTCACCTTCACCAAAACAAGGACAAGTTTTTTCTTTAAATCGCATTTCATCCGCTTCAGTGTCACACGGCCTTCTTCAGTATCAATATGGGTTTTCTGTTTCGCACAAATACGTTCTACTGTGCTGGCAGCTTCACTCACACCCACCCTAAAAAGCTGCTGTTTTTTATAAAAAGAAATCGTCAGCTCTGCACTTTTCAGTTCTTTTTGAAACCCCATCGTTACCGCCCCTAGGATCAAGAGAAAAAATAAAATTGCCGCAAGTACATGCGGATAGATAAACCCTTCCTCTCTTTTCACGATTTACGAACCACTCCTTTATATGTGAAAAAAACGGCTTCATACACTTTACCAGATCCATCTGTGACTTTAAGAATCGCTCTATGCTGACTCGTTCTCACGTGAAATTGTTTCACCTTATGCAATAAAGGAAGATGTCCAGCTTGATCCGTTCGTTTTCGAAGCATCTCTTGGTATGGCTCAATCGTTACCACTCGCCCTTGATCGGAAATATACTCTAACACTTTTCCTCCTTTCACCGATTTGACAGCAGCTGCACGACTTAATTCCTCATCTAATTGCAGGACAGTCTGTTTCCACTCCATTTGGGAAAATCGATTGATGTCTTCAAATGGACGAGCTTTCTCAGCTGCTGAAAAGATCAGCACACAGCCAAAAGAAAGAAATAGAAATAGCTGCAATTGCCACAAAGCTTGTAAAAGGGTAAAAGCTTGGTCATCGCTCCACATGCCGAAAGCATATGGTCTCTTTTTTTTGTACTTTGTATGAAACACATCCCTTCTGTTTACGCCAATTGAAAACATACGTGATCTCGCCTCTCTTCTTTTTGATGGAAGATGTTGTCCCATTTATGAACGCTTCATTCATCTGTTCATGTAAAACCTGATAAGCTTCAAGCTTGGCTCTCACTTCCTTTTTCCCCATCATGAGTTTTTCATAGGCTGGCATGAGCACTAGGGCAGCAAATAGAAAGAGATGACAAGCAAACAGCGTTTCAAACGTACTAAATCCTCTATTGTTTTTGAACATGGATTCGCCCGCTTCCTAAATAAATCGTCAGTTTATACGATTGACTGCCAAATTCGACAATGAGAGATCCACCGCTGCTTGGATGTCCCTTTGCATTAAAATAGATACCTTGCGAGAATGTAGTAGTTTTGATGCTGCCCTTTTTATGCTGATAAGAAGCCATGACTTCGTTACTCTTTTGGTCTATTACCTGATAAGATACATGAGGCGGATCGATCCCAACATGTACACGTGTTTTTTTGATAAATGCAGTATATGATGCCAATTGAAGATCTTGTTTCATGATGTTTACTTGTCTTTTGGCTTCAGCGCTCTCTATTATATTTGGGATTTTCCATCCCATGATCGACAAAACAATCGATAAAACAAGTAAAATCAACAGCTGTTCAATCAGGGTAAAACCCTTCTCATGTAAAAATAATTTATTCATGCTTCACGTTGCCGTTTTGAATGACAATCGCTTTTCCATTAGGACAAGTTAACCCCTTTTTGACATAACCTTCTTTTTCTAATTCAGCTAAAGATGGCGTCTTCCCATCATGCTCCAATTCATATGCCATCACTTGTGTGCTGACCATTGATTTAAGCCCTTCACAGCCCTTTGCCTGAATAGCTTGGTGATGACGTGTGATATTTGGTATGGTAATGAGTAAAAGAATGGATATTACGAGCATGACTATTAACATTTCTAACAGGGTAAATCCTTTATCATTCATGTCTCTGTCCTCCTTCTTACACTTGCTCCATTAGTTGATACATTGGTAAAAGAATAGATAAATACACGATGAGTATAAGAAGTGCTGTTACCCCATAAATAACTGGCTGCAGCCAAGAAATCCATTTTTCAATTTTTAGCTCTGCATTCTCTAATAGAAATTGGCTGTACGTGTACATTTCTCTCGCAAGCATTCCGCTGGCTTCACCATGCTTGATAATGGCTGCAAAATGTTTTTCGAAAAAAGGAGACACGCTTACTTGATGGGCCATGCTTTCTCCTTTTCTTAACTCTTCCATCATTTGTTCACCTATTTCTTGAAGAAAAGGCAGGTAGCTTTGCTGTTTAAAAGCTTGCAAACCTTCGTACATCGATAATCCAGCTTGAAGCAGTCCACTTAGCTGAAGAGAAAAAAGGTACGTATGCATCAGCTGCATCCCTTTATATAAAAAAGGCAGCTTACTCATCACCCTCAGTTTCTCAAGGGTCGACTTTTTCCTAAAAAAAACAGCATAATATCCAATAAGACAGATACACAGACAACTAGTGATGAGCAGAAAAGCATGAAGGAATTGAAATAGTCCAAACATCCCTTGAATCAGCCAAGACATGCGGGTATCCATCGATGAGTACAAAACAGAAAATTGAGGAATGATCATTTGCTGAACGAGTACCAGCACGACCAAAACCGTGAAGATGAGGAAAAGCGGGTAACGTAACATACGTTTAAACGTGTCTAACTGTTTGATTTTCTTCTCTAAAAAACGGGCGCTTTGTTCTAAAGCACGGGCTAGACTGCCATGCTTCTCAGAAAAACATAGTATAGCGATGACTTCCCGCTGAAAATGGAGTCTTTCCAGCACTACATAAAAAGGCTCGCCTTCGTGCAGCCACTGAATACCTAGTTTTAATTGCTGCCGCTGTTGTTTCGATAACTGGATATTCACCATCACTAATGCCTCAATCAATGTATATCCAGCCTGAATTAATTGAGCCAGTTTTGATAGGCATTCAGCTTGATCCTTTTTAGACCATACTTTAGAGGCTCGCTTCTTCATAAACCCAGCGGTGATATGTGTTTTTCGATAAATAGCCTAGTGCCACTCCTTTACGAATTAATTTTTGCAATGTTTCATATGACGAATGAGCATATTCTCCTTTTGCCTCTTTCATACACTCACCAAGCTCTTTTCCGAAAAGCAATTCAAATACATTTGTTCGTCTGAAAGGCCGATTTAATTTACAGTAAAGCTGACATGTTTCTCCGCAAAAAGGACATATGAGCTCAATTAATCGCTGGGCAGCAATCGCAACCATGGTTTGTTCGAGTTCATTCATCGTGACACCAAATTCAAGCATGCGGTAAAGGGCTCCTTTTGCATTTTTTGCATGGAGCGTACTCAATACTAAATGGCCTGTCAGTGCTGCTCTAATCGCCGTTCTCGCCGTTTCAGCATCTCTTATTTCTCCTAGCACAATCACATCTGGATCATGTCTTAAAATAGCGCGTAATCCAGCGGCATACGTGATGCCGGCTTTTTCATTCACTTGAACCTGCAGCACTTCTTCATTCCTTGTTTCGACAGGATCTTCAAGGGTAATAATATTTCGGTTAAAATTCTTTTTTGCAAACTGGATCAATGAATATAGTGTTGTCGTTTTCCCTGAATTTGTTGGCCCAGTAAATAAAATGAGTCCATGCGAGTGGTTTAAAAAGGATAATAATCTGGCTGAGGCTTTCGGAAATAATGATAGATGTTTTATTTTCGGAACATGATCCTGCGGTAAAATTCTAATCACTAAGCTCTCATCATTCACTGTCGGCAAGGTAGACATCCGAATAAATACTTGACCTTTTCTTAGCATCACAGCTAGTGAGCCATTTTGCGGCCTCCTTTTTTCCCCGATATCCATAGAAGATAAAAACTTAAAATGTGCAATAAGCCTCTCTCCGCTTTTTTTATCAATCGTTCGCTGCTGGATTAAATCTGAATCAACACGAAATGACACTGAAGCTTCCTTTTCTTTTGGCACAATATGCACATCAGAAGCCCTCATGCGGCATGCTTCTTCTAGCAGCTCTTGCCTTAAATATTCAATTCCATACAAGTGGATCACTCCTTTCTCTGATCACATTGTAGAATGGCGGAACGTGAATGACAAAAGAGCAATTTATCATTTTCATGACTAATAAATGATGAAAACCCTCAACTCACGATGCATTACATCATTTTTTAGAAAAGAGCATATAAAAAAACCTGACTTTTACAAGTACAGGTTTTTTGGTCATGATGTGGCTTCTTGCGGCTGCTCTTCAAAGATACGAAATCCTCTTTTTTCTAACGCTTTTGCAAGGCTATGCTCAGTATTTACTTTTGAGAAATCAATGCCCAGTTTCACTACAGTTTGAGCGATCTCTGGGCGGATGCCTGAAATAATCGTCTCAATTCCTAGCAGCTTCGCACTATCGACCACTTTAAACAGCTGATAGGCCACCATCGTATCAACAACGGGAACACCAGAAATATCAATAAATAAGTGCGTTAGACGCAGTCTTGAAGCCTGTTCTAGTACGGATTCCAGAATGATTTTGGCCCGGTACGTATCGATCTCTCCAATCAGCGGCAAAATCCCAATTTCCTTTGATACTGGAATAACAGGTGCACTCAGTTCTTGAATCATCTCTCTTTGTGCATTCAGCTGACTGATTGTCACGCGGTCATATTCTTCTGATAAGCGCTCAATCATGTCATCAAATGTGGCGTGAAAGTGCTGATTCCACTGACACACATCTTGCAGCGTCACTTCAAGCTCTGTTTCTTGGGTGAATGTCTCAATTCTCGAACAGAAAATGTGGCGGAAAATCTTAAATTGTCCAATGATTTCATATAACGGCACCTCGTGCACTGCTCGATCACGTGCAATATCAACAGACCACTTTTTCAAATGGTTTTCTACTTTGTCAGACAGCGTCACAAGCGTGGCTGCAATGGTTTGAATAAACGCTGTGTTCTGTTCCTTCAGCTTCTTTTCCGTTTCCTCTGAAGCATGTTTAGAATATAATGAGCCTTCTTCTGTTCTTGTTTTTAGCCATTCTTCGGTCATGACAGGGGCTTCTTTTAGGATAAATTCGTATAATTGCTTTGATTTTTCATTTTTCATTTATTTCTTTCGCTCCTTTTTCACTAAAACTCGTGACATACAACTTTTATGTATAAATGACCGCAGATGGTGAACAATAACATTACACGTTTGATATTGGGCTATAGCCAAGTGGTAAGGCAATGGACTTTGACTCCGTGATCGTTGGTTCGAACCCAGCTAGCCCAGTTCAGCACAAAAACGAAGACGGCTGAAGCTTGTTTCAGCTGATCTTCGTTTTTTATTAGGAAACTGATTGATGAATCGCTTTCTTTTTTGATATTTTCATGAGTTCTCCTGGATTATAACCTACTACCAATTTATTTCCATCAATAATGATTGGTCTCCGTAGCAGCTTTGGTTTTTCAATGAGAAGCTGTAAGACCTCGTTTACTTTTAAGTCATTAATATTTAAATTTAAGCTTTTAAAAGCCTGACTTCGTGTGGCTAAAATTTCATCCATTCCTTCAGTTGTTAAAGAAAGAATCTTTTTTAATTCATCTAGTGTTGGCGTTTCTCTGAAAAGGTGACGCTCTTTAAAATCAATTTGATTCGCCTTTAACCAATGTTTTGTTTTGCGGCAAGACGTGCAGCTCGGGTATGAATAAAAAGTAATGTCACTCATTAGTCTTCCTCCTTAGGTCGTTAACCTTTTCTCTTATGGAGTAAGTACCCTCATGCTTTTCGGCATAAACACTTTTTCATCATTTTTTCAAAAAAATTTTTTCTACATTCAAAATAAATTGTTCACATGATGTCAAAAATGTAAATGTTTACATAACAAGTGGTGATCAGCTATAATATGAATCAAAGGGGTTTTTAAGGGGAGGGAAAGAAATGAATCGCATGTTCCGCGTGCTTGGCTTTTGGACGGGTATTTTTGCTGTCATGTTCTATTTAGGACATATGAAAGATGCATCGCTGCTGTTCTTCGGTCAAACCGTTCTTTTTGTATTTTTATCCTACTTGAATTTATCCGAAAGAATGTATATTTACATTTTCGGAGCGTACTTGACGATTTTCTTTGCCGGATTTACATATTATTCGATTTTCATCATGGTTCCCGGTACCGGACATTAATTGAAAAAAGCATCTCTTTAGAAGAGATGCTTTTTCATGCCTGCAATTAAAGAGAAAATCCATTAATAAACGGATTTTGCTCCTGCTCCGTCAGCACAGTCGTTTCCCTGCCATGTCCGCTTAAAACAAGAGTTGATTCTGGCAATGACAATAATTTATGATGGATTGATTGTAGCAGCACTTCCTGACTGCCGCCTACTAAATCTGTTCTCCCGATGCCGCCTTCAAATAGCGTGTCACCAGAAATAACAAAGCCCTCTTCCGCCGAATAGTAAGACACACTGCCTGGTGAATGCCCTGGTGTATGGAACATTTCTAATGTAAAAGATCCAATTTGAAGCGTTCCTTCTGACGTAATCAATTTTTCAGCTTCTTTGACCGTAATTCCATTCCCAATCAATCGAGCTGAACCGTTTAATTCAGCATTCGTGAGCCATTCTTTTTCATTTTCGTGTACATACAGCGGCACTCCCCACTCTTCGCGCACCTCATCTGCCGCGCCAATATGATCAAAATGAGCATGTGTCAATAAGACAGCAAGCGGTGTGAGCTGTTTTTCTTTTACATAAGCAATCAGCTTTTGCGCTTCACCGCCTGGATCAAAAATTAAGCACTCTCCCTGCTCATTTTTCCAAATATATGCGTTCGCTTGTACATAGCCTAGTGGCATTCTTCTCCAATTCATTTTCATCACCTACTTTATTCATTCTTTTTTATTATGAAGGCTATTCAATAAAAATTCAAACAATCGTCAACTGGAATCTACTCGACAAGCTTTATGAAAACGGTTAAAATGAAAAGAAAGGAAATCAAGGGGATTGATGACAAAGGGGGACTTTCACATGATGCTCGTCATTATTTTTGGTCTAGTCACGATTTTAGCTGCGCTCGGCATCTATCGCTCACTAAAAAAAGTGAACGTACTTGCCATCGCTTTTGCAGGCGCTACATTTTTGGTTTTTGGATGGTTCACTGTCATGACCATCATCTATAGCGGTTATCCAACTGCACATTAAAAGCCTGCTTATAGCAGGCTTTTTTTATGGATTTAAATGCTTATTCACGCTTTCTAATTTGCTTGTAAGTGTTGTGGTTTGATCCCGTCTGTCATCGATGCGAATATTGGTCGCTACTCGGTGCAATCCCTTCTCAAAAGGGGCTTCATGAATTCGCTGAATGACCTCAAATAAAACGGATAATTCGCCTTCAATTAACGTATTCATCGGTGTTAATTGATATTTGATTTTCCCTTCTTGTTGAAAGCCTTCTAAAATTCTTTGTACATCTGCTACGTAAGCACTGACACTTGGTGTTTCAGTGCCTATTGGAATGATGGTGACGTCTGCTATAGCCATAATTTTTCCCCTTTCAATTAAATTCTCATGTTTTCTCGTCCTCATTGTAACCTATCCTCATTCAATCATGCCATGCTTACGTTGCGTTTACGGCAGGTTTGTCTCGTTCTATCGTCAAATCTGCTCTCTCTACCTTCCCGATCTTTGTAAACAGAAGCAGGCATATACCTGAAACAGCTTCAATGATGCCGCCGGCCGCAATGACATACCCAGACCCAAACAGGGTTGCCATATAACCGCCAATGAGGGCGCCTAACGGAATCATCAAGTAGGAAATCATGTTGATGATCGCATACACTTGCGGCTGATCCTCTGCCTTTACTGACAATTGAATCATCGTATGTTCGGGTACGTTAACTGCACTAATGGCTGCTCCTAAAGCAAAAGCTGATATAAACACAAGTGGTAACAATGCGTTCATACCTGTGATAAAGAAGGCGATTCCATCAACAATCCCAGCACCTATAAACAGCAATCCATACCGATTCACTTTTATCTTTGTCAAAACAAACCCCATCAAAAATGCCCCTAGTGCGGTTGTGACTTTGATGAATGAATAGACGACCGGTCCACTATGTAAGTCTTCCGTTAAATAAATAACAGACAATGCTTCCCATGGTGCCGCAGCAAAGTTTGAGCAGACACAAAAAATCGCTAATGGAAACAAAATATGGTGGCTTCTAACAAGTGAAAAACCTCGAATTAATCTTTTGCCGTAAGATAACCCTTTTTTGGCTTTATCGATGATGGCTTCTGTTTGATATGAAATCATGAACACCAATAAAGCGGACAAAAGGTAAAGAGGAATGATCACAAGCATTGTATAACCTACACCTACAAATGCAATCATGACACCACAAATCGTGACCGTCACAAGTCTTACTACATGACTTGCTGATTGGATCGTTGCATTCGCTTTTTGTATGAGGTCCTCATGGACAAGCTTTGGAATAATCGATACAGATGCCGGTTCATAGGAGCCTCCTGTCGCCGAATGCAGCAGCATACAGCCAATGATGAGGACTAATGGTGTGAAACCATAAAAGTAACTAACCACGATCACAAGGATAATTGCTCCTCGTGTTAAATCAGCAAAACACATCCAAAATTTCAATTGATGCGGCTTCATCATAGGCGTAATAAATGGTCCAACAATCGCTTGAGGAACAAAGCTGACTGCAATAAAAAAAGCTGTCCCTATGGCCCCTTTCCCTCCTAGTACTAAAAGCCACAAGATGGTGTTGAAAGATAAACTATCAGCCGTAATTTTGCACATTTTAGAAACAAATAAATAAGTAAAATTTCTTTTCCACAGGCTTTGAGCACTCAATAGTCGACATCTCCCTAAATCATATCCTTTTTTTTACATCCATATCTTTCACAATAGCTTACAAGGAGGCCTTCGTCAATTGCTTCAACATTGTTTTTATTGACCATAAGCAATTGATTGTTTCTCAAAATATGAAAAAGCACCAGACAGGTGCTTTTAACACTTACACGCTTCCCACAAAAGCCGCTTTGTTTTTTCATAGATCGAATCAAATTGATCTATGGAAAGAGGATTTTTCCCTAGACCAAGCTCGACTGTATAGCCCTCACTATGAAATTGATAAATAAACCAATCGCGATAGCCTGCATAGCTGTCGAGATATTGGATCGGTTTGTAGCCGCTTACTAGTTCGAATCGTTTGACCGTTTCTTTTGAGATGGCTGGCTCATGGCCAAGAAACCCCCAATAGATCTCTTCTCCTTGTGTATGAAGGGCGATCAGCCGGTCAAATCGTTTTCGCAACGCAAGATTTGCCATCGCTTTCGCTTCTGGTTCTGTTAATGGCTCGCGCCCTGGATAATCCCGGTAGGACGGTGCCTTCGACTGATGACGATAGTACTCGATCTCCCAATAAGCAGGAAATTGATTGTTTAAATCCACCCCTCGAATATTTGCTTTCCATTCCCGGTAATCGGAATATCCATCGTTTAGCAGTGTGAATTCTTCACGATGAAGACCTAGTGACTCCGGTCCATTACGAACCAAATCCACTCCATCTGGATTGACCATTGGCACGATGGATAAAGCGGTGGTCTGCAGGATATGAACCGCTTCATAATGTCTTGCCTGAACGGGATCTGACGCTGCTAAGCAAAGCGATTTCAACCATTTTAATAAAACAGACGTCGTGATCCATTCATTTGCATGAAATGAGGCATTGAGATGAATAGAATGTAAATGCTGAACAGGCTCTGTTCGGATCTCATAAATAGGTGTATCAAGCACTGAATGGCCAATGACGCTAATATGAAGAAAAGGAAATACGGCTTTCAAGCGGCTCAGCTCTTCTTCTAATTGAGCGCTATCATATTCAAATGTTCCATTAATCCAATCATCGGATTGCTGCAGTCTGTAAGGTGCAATAAATCTCTGCACATCACCAATAGAATTAAATACATGGACTCCTTCTGGAAGTCTATATCCCGGCAAAAGAAGGTTATCAGTGCTTGTTTGATTAGATAAATGAAAAGCAGCTTTGCCAATACCAAGCTGCTTTGCCACAGCATCCCTCCCTGCTTCATCCAGCTGCCATTCAATTTTTCCAAACGACGTTGTCTTCATTTACATCCCTCCTCTCATACTATATGAGCCGTCAGACAAAAAAAGAAAACCTCTGCTTCTAAAATAGCAGAGGTTTTTTCATCTATTAGGACGCCTTTTTCAGCTCCGTTTCACCTTCTTTTTTGGATGGTGAATGGTCCGGGCTGTTTCGATCATAAAATCTAAGGAGATCTCCGTAGATGATTTGATCAGAGAATTGAAGCTCCTGCTTCGCTTTCTCTTCATAAGACTGACACACATTTTTATCTTCTGCTGGCTCGCCTGTCTCTTTATTGTAGCAAACACCATCTGTAAAAATGCTGTCCTTCGTTATAAAGCTTCCATCACGGAGTACTGTAAAGTCATTCTTATCTTTTGATAAAAGGTCATGACCAAATTGAATTTGTTTACTTGTATCAATCCCTAGAAGATTGAGTACAGTTGGACGGATATCGACCTGACCGCCTACCGTATCAATTTCTTTTGGATGTTGATCCGTTACCCCTGGAATGTGTACAACAAACGGGACTTTTTGAAGCTGCACTTCTTCAAATGGCGTAATCTCTTTATTTAAGAATTGTCCCATGGCTTCGTTATGGTTTTCAGAAATTCCGTAGTGATCCCCATACAAAACAAAAATGGAGTTATCGTATAACCCAGCTTCCTTCATCTTTTTAAAGAAAAGCTTAAGGGCTTCATCTTGATAACGCACTGTAGGGAAGTACTTGTTCAGTGTTTTGCTTTTTGAATCATATTCATCAATGAGCTTATCTTCTTCATCTAAATCAAAAGGGAAATGGTTCGTTAATGTAATCAATCTCGTATAGAAAGGTTGCGGGATCGATTTCATTAATTCAGCGGACTGCTCAAAGAACGGACCATCTTTCAGTCCCCAACCAACTGAGTTTTCTTCATTCACATCAAATGATTTAATATCAAAGAACTTATCGTAGCCAAAGCTATCGTAGATAAGGTCACGGTTCCAGAAGCTTTTGTTATTCGCATGAATAACAGAAGAGTGGTAGCCCTCATCCTTTAACAGCTCAGGTGTCGCTGTAAACTCATTACTTGGATTTGTGAAGAACACAGCCCCTCTTCCAAGTGGATAAAGAGAGTTATCTACAATAAACTCTGAATCAGATGTTTTCCCTTGACCTGTTTGGTGATAAAAATTAGTAAAGTTATAACTCTTCTTGATCAATTTGTTTAAAAACGGAGTAATTTCTTTCCCGTTTAATTTTTCATTGATCACGAAACTCTGTGTAGATTCAAGTGATACAAGAATGACATTTCGTCCTTTTGCTTGACCAAATGTCTTTTCATTACGGTCCGTTTGATTTGCGCTTACATAGTTTTCAATTTCAGTTAAGCTATTGCTGTCAGCAAGGGCTCGTTGAGCGGACTGCTTCGATTGCAATACCCCGTCATAAATATGGAAGTTATATAAGCTGATATTTTTCACCAGCATCTCACGGTCAAATGAGCGAGTAAGCAGTTCTGGTCTTTCTGTTTCAGCTAAACCAAGGTTAAAGAAAAATGTAGCTGCCACAAATAAGTAATATGCTGCTCGTTCTTTTCGTGAAACTGTGACATCTGTTCTAAAGGAAGGCTGTTTTTTATAGAGCCAAATTAAAATGATAATATCAACAAACATCAGTAAATCGACTGGTTCAATTAAAGAGGTAATACTGGACCCGAGGTCACCCATATTGTTTGTTTGAAATAGGACGGGGATGGTTAGAAAATCACTATAGAATCGATAAAACACAATGTTGGCTAACAAAACGAATGTTAGGATAAAGCTTGTCACGATAATATATCGATTGCGATTTTTTTCTTTGAAAAATAAACCGATACCGAAGATAAACAAGAGAAAGCTAAGCGGATTAATAAACAGGATAAACTCCTGCATGAAATTTTCAATTTTAATATTGAAGCTAGATTTATAGATAACATAGGTTTTGACCCACATCAGCAATGTCGCAATCAGTAAAAATGAAATCGCCTTTAATCTATTCTTTCGCATTGTAACCTCCTTATGCTAAGCGCGCACCCAGGTCTCTAGATATACCCTAATTATTGGTGCTTCTAGAAAAATAACTAAAGTATATCTTATCCTGTATATGATGGAAAATCAATGTCTTTTTCCTCATGACAAACTTATGAATATGCTAAACATCCAATTTCATGCCTATCTATCGCTTTTTTTAATAAAAATGACATCATTATGACTTTTTTGTTCAAGACAGCCATTTGGTTTTTGCCATCCATGCACCGCCGATAACACCCGCATCGTTTCCGAGTGATGCAATTACCACTTCAACATCGTCAGCGCAAGGCGGGAAAGCATGTTGTTTCACAATGCGCTCTACTTTACTGCGAAGAAGCTCACCTGCTTTTGAAACACCGCCGCCAATTACAATTTTTGTTGGGTTTAAAGCACTAGCAAGATTCGCTAGGACAAGTCCAAGATGTGTCGTCACTTCTTCTACGACACGCATTGCAAGATCATCTCCATTTTCTGCCGCTTCAAATACATTCTTTGCCGATAGCGAAGCGAGCTTGCCAAGTGAAGATGTATGATGCTCGGTTTCTAATTTATCCTTTGCAATCCGGACGATGCCAGTTGCAGATGCGATCGTTTCAATACAGCCTGTTCTTCCGCAGTTACACGGTGCTCCTTGAAATGGAACGGCACAAATATGGCCAATTTCTCCGCCAGCACCTGTCTCCCCTTGAACAACTTCACCGTTGACGATGATGCCGCCGCCAACCCCTGTTCCAAGTGTAACCATCAGGATATTTTTTGCGCCATCACCTGCACCCTTCCACATTTCACCGAGTGCAGCAATATTCGCATCATTTTCAATGACAGATGGAAGTCCCGTCTCTGCCTCTAGGTGATCTTTCAAGGGGTAGTTTGTCCAGCCCAGATTCGTTGTTTTATAGACGATGCCAGATACTTTATCTACAGGTCCAGGCGCACCCATTCCGATCCCAATAAGTGCTGATTTCGGCATACTGATCTCAACCAGTTTATGGTCAATTGATTTGGCAATATCGACTGTGATCGTCTGCCCGGATTTATCCGTAGGAATCTCCCACTTATGCTGAATTTCACCATATAGATTAATGAACGCAAGCTTAATTGTCGTACCGCCAAGATCAATACCTACAAACCAATCCCCTGTCATATGCCCTCCACCTTCACATTGTTTTTCGATTTAATTTGGCTAGCTCCATTTGAAGAATCGTCATTGCGTTTGACCATTCGGTCCGGTCAATGATACCCGATGTATACATTTCCTTCAATTCGTCTGCCATAAATTCTAATTCTACTTCACGATCTCCGAAATACACATAATTTCCAAATCTCATGAGCAGCTGCTGTACATCATATAACGTTTTCATTGTTTCCACCATTTCTTTTCATCAACAGATAGGATAAGCGTATTCATAAATGCGATTTCAGTCAAGTCATTCAACGTGTTTGACTATTTTCGATATATTGTTTCAGCTTTAAAAATTGATCATTTTGAGGATCTTGTTTTAACGCTTTCGCTAATAGATCCTCTGCTTTCGCTGTCTCTCCTTTTTCTACGTATAAAAGCGATAAATGATACAGTTTATTTGGATCATCTGGATCTTTTTCAAGCGACTTTTGTAAATATTGAATAGCCTTATCAAGTTGGCCCTGCTGCGCTTCCGATAGTGCATAGATATGAAGTGCCTCAGCTGATGCATCTTTATCGTGCACATATTCCTCTAGTCGTTCACTTGCTTCGCTATACTTTTTCTCATCAAATAAACTTGCTGCCTCACTTGTTGCCGCTGCTTCCTTTTGATCGTCAGAATGAAACCCTGTATACAATCCAAAACCGCCAATAAAGAGCAAAGCAGCACTCGCAAGAAGCATTTTGACAGGCTGGATCTGTTTAGGCAGACGGACAGCTAATGCCGTGAAAAAACCACCAACCAAGCCGCCAAGATGCCCTGCATTATCAATACCTGATACAGTGAAGCCTATTCCTAGGTTGATGAGGATAATGACAATAATATTTGTCCCCATCGTCCGAAAGAAAAGCTTTCGGTTTGAGATGGCTAAATATAACAGTGCGCCTAAGCAGCCAAAGATCGCGCCAGATGCGCCGGCTGCAATTGCCGTATTAAACACAAAGCTCGCTATAGAACCAAATATGCCGGAAATGAAATAGATGAGCAAAAATCTTCCCGACCCATAAATTCTCTCAACAGCCGCTCCAACGGACCAAAGAGCAAAAGTATTAAAGAGTAAGTGCGTCAAGCCAATATGTAAAAACATTGGTGTAATCAGGCGCCACCATTCACCCTCTAAAATCAGCACATTATTTTTAGCACCAAATGCTGTTAAAGTTGCGGTATTGGTACTTCCGCCTGACAGCTCAAGTAAAAGAAACATCACCACTTGGACAGCGATCAGCAAGTAGGTAAAAATGGGTCTGCCATTTTGAAACACGGCCCGTTCTCGTTCTCGCTGTTTTTCCTGATCATCAAATGCCTGAAGCACGTTCCTTTTCAGCTGCATTGCATCCTCAGCTGTGTCTCTCTTCGCTTCTTCTACATTTACTGCAAGCGATGTATTCAGCCATTTTTGCAGTTCGTTTACATCGTTTTGAAGCGTGTCTGCATTGAGTAATACAGGAGTAACTGTCACCTTATTCTCTTTTTGCGGCTGACCGTTTAGGTCTTCCCAATCATCTACTGGAACATCAGTTGTAAATTGCAGCTGCAGGAGATGAAGAGATCGTTTACGCATAGCTTCTCTCAGCTGATTGATCCGATATGTTTGCTCCTCGATATCTCGAACGATCTCCTGCCTGAAATTCACATCTTTTCTATATAGACGGATGAGATCATAACCTGAGTTTCGTGGTGCTTCAAAAAATATTTCATCTTCTGGGTACGGACTTTGAATCATCTCGTATCCTTTTTGTCTTAGTTCATCAACAACTCGCCAAAATAAACTATCTATGACATTCATACATTCGCGCTCCATTTTTTACATTATTATAGCAAGAATCGTTCTTATCCGCATTTCTAAACAAAAAAATCCCGGCTTTTGCGGGATTAGAATGCTTGGCGAATAAATTTCGTCCGAAAATATGGGATTTTCATCAGCCATTTAATCAAAAAGTGTCGGACTTGATTTTGCCCTAAAACCAAATTCATGAGCCGATAACGATTTTGCACGAGAACGAATGCAAACAGTGTGAACACAATGCTCCAAATCATTTTATTCATCATATTCCCTCCTATGTTCGTATCGTGGCTTAAATAGGATTTGTTTATGCATGAACCATCGTTTTTATCGCTTAAAAGGTTCCTTTCATAAGCAGGCCTTCACAATCTAATCCCTTGTTCTTTTGATTGAATATAATAGACCTCTCCGCACTCTGATTGATCATAAGAAACATCAAATTGATGAAGGTCGATTAAATCCTTGAAAGTATGAGGCAGCTTACAATTCCGCTCTAACTCCTCCACCTTATGCGGGAAGTAACTGTCGTATGGATTTGGTGTATGAACATATACAGCGTCTTAACCAGGGTCATGTTCGTGAATACACATCCAAGTTTGGTATGGCTTTTCAAAGCTTTCAAGCTGTTTTAGCAGCCTATGATATCAAGCGATATGAGCTTTGATATGCTCTCTTCTTATTTTTAAACTATTTTCCCCGACTCCAAAAAAATCAAGGTGCGTATGCCAAAAATAAAACCATGAATCACGATCAAGTTTTAAGTCACAAGTATTTACTTCCTCCCACATATGACGGAAGTATCTTTTCTTTCCACGACATTTTTTCAAAACATATCCTCCGTCAGCTAAAATGCCTTTTAATGAAGACTGTTGATCGCTATCGTTCATGTGACTTTTGATCATAAGCAAGCACCTTCGCTCAACACAAAAAGCCCGTTCTTACGTATAAGCAGCGGACTTTTATTTTGGATATATGGTACCTTTCTCACTGACCATGATTGAGACTGGGATGTCGTGCGTTTCAGCCGGAATATGCTCGGTTTGCTGTACTGTCAAGCAAAGGGCAAGCGTTTCGCCGTGATAGTCAGCTAAGTAGCGGTCATAATAGCCGCCCCCATATCCGATACGGTAGCCTTTTCGATCGAAGCACACACCAGGCACAATGATCAAATCGATTGATTCTTTAGATGCAGCGGCCGACGTCAGAGGGTCTGGCTCTATTAGCCCAAAGTAGCGGGAGATCATTTTCGTTTCCGGTGTATATTCATAAAACGTCATCTCTTTTGTTTCCGGAAAACAGGTGGGTACACATACTGTTTTCCCCTCCTGCCAGGCTTTTTCAATGAGAGGCATTGTCGGTACCTCTTTTCCTCTAGACATGGTGAGTGCAATCGTATTCGCTTGTTTCCATGATGACAGTTGAAACAAGTGCTCATGAAGTAAAGCGGTGCTTCGCTTGAATTCCTCAGCACTCATCTGGTCCAGCTTGGCTAATGTTTGAAGACGAAGCTCTTTTTTCACACAGATCATCTCCCATCATAAAAAAACAGCAGGAAAATTCCCTGCTGCTTACTTTGTTTCACGATGTAAAGTTTGTTTTTTATCACGTGAGCAATACTTTTTGAATTCAACGCGATCTGGATTGTTTCGCTTATTCTTTTTAGTAATATAGTTACGCTCACCGCATTCAGTGCAAGCTAGAGTAATATTTACGCGCATGTTTTTCCCTCCAAACTAAAATCAATTCACATTCAGACCTAACTATAATACCACTTCTAGCTTAGGAATGCTAGAATGTTTTTTCACCAATTTGAATTTCAGTCAATCCCGTCCGCGTTCTGATCCATATCACACCGTCATTTCATGAAAAATGGCCTGCTCCCCTATAAAACCTCAATCTTTGTCGTACTGTATACATGAGGAACCCTCTTTTATTTTGACAGCGAGCAAGATTTTCATACTCGTTTTTCATATAAAAAGAAAAAAGATGAAAAAAAGGTGATTTTTTCAGCAATTCCTTTTGAAACTAGCTTTTTTATGGTATAAAAAAGAAGGGTCGAAAACTGTCTGAAACGATCATGAAAGCCTTTTATGGCTTTCAGCATTAAAATATGAATAAAAGGTGATGAAACATGGAAATTGCAATTATCGGATTGCTTGTTGTCAGTATCGTACTGATCGCATTCTCATATTTTCAAAGAGAGCCGATTAAAGAAGTCGAGCAGGAACTTGAAACGCTTCAACTATCTGCAATGCAAGAAATCTATAAACTGAAAAAGAAAATGAAGGTTCTTGAAGAAGAATTGCTTGAAACAAACATTGTCGTCCGCAAACATTCAGAAATTGATCCATCTATCGCAAGACAAATCATTTCAAAGCATCAAAATGGCATGTCTCCTGAGGCCATTGCGCGCGCTGAGCATGTATCTGTAGATGAGGTCAACATGATCATTAAAGACAATGAGAAGGTGCTTGTATGACGAAAAAAAGCATCCAAACGTTTGCGGCAGGTATGATTCTTGCAACTGGTGTTCTGGCGATCGTTTTTTTCCTCACTGGAAAAGATGAAGCGGCGGCTGATACAACCACAAAAGAAACGCTCGCAGCGAAAGTAACAGACACCGACGTGAAAAACTATTTAGACTCTAAAAAAGAAGTCTCTGTCAGCCGTGAAACATATCAGCAGCTTCTTGATTATAAAGAAAAAGCACTGAAGGCAAATGAAGACGGCGATTCGAAAAATGATAAAGAAACATCAGACAAGCCTAAAGGCAAATCGGTCAAATTTGTTATTAAAAACGGGATGAGCACAAGTGATGTTTCAGACATGCTTGAAAAGGACGGAATCATCAACTCGTCTAAAGATTTTAATGATTACGTGATTGACGCCGGCTACCATAAAGAAATTCGTGCAGGCAAGTTCAATTTAAAAACAGGGATGACGTTTAAACAAATCGTCAAAGCCTTAACAAAATAACAACAAAAACCCCCTGGCGGCGCTGACCTCCAGGGGGTTTTTATTAACCAAATCGACCAGATATATAATCATTTGTTCTTTGATCATTTGGCTCAGAGAACATCACATTCGTATCATTGACCTCAACAAGCTCTCCCATTAAAAAGAAGGCTGTTCTATCTGATACCCTCGCCGCTTGCTGCATGTTATGCGTCACAATGGCAATCGTGTATTTCTCTTTTAATTTCATAATCAATTCTTCAATCTTTAATGTTGAGACAGGATCAAGCGCTGATGTTGGTTCATCCATTAGTAAAATGTCTGGGCTTGTGGCAATAGCTCTTGCGATACAAAGACGCTGCTGCTGACCGCCGGAAAGACCTAATGCAGGTGCACTTAATCGATCTTTCACTTCATCCCAAAGGGCAACATCACGAAGCGCTTTTTCAGCGATTTCTTTCAATTGCTGCTTGCTCTTCACGCCGTGAATTCTTGGTCCGTAGACGACATTATCAAAGATAGACTGAGGGAATGGGTTTCCTTTTTGAAAGACCATCCCGACGTTTTTACGCAGTTCCACTAGATCAACGCGGCCTTTTAAAATATTGTCGCCGTTATACATCATATCTCCGGTGATTTTCACACCTGGCACTGTTTTGACCATAAGATTTAAGGTCTTAATAAACGTTGACTTTCCGCAGCCGGACGGACCGATAATTGCTGTGACTTCATGCTCTCTAATGTCTAAATCAATATGCTTCAGTGCGTGATGCTGTCCGTACCAAAGGTTCATATCATTCACACGAAACACTTCTTTTTTTGCTGTTTCAGTTGCTACTGCATTCATCAAAATCCACCCGCCTTATCCAAATCGACCATTGATATAGTCTTCTGTTTTTTGCTGCGCAGGACGTGTAAAGATACGTTCAGTGGCATCATATTCTACTAGATCACCGTTCAGGAAAAAGGCCGTATGATCAGATACACGTAACGCTTGCTGCATGTTGTGTGTCACAATGACGATCGAATAATCATTTTTCAATTCTGATAATAGCTCTTCAATTTTTGCATTTGAGATCGGGTCTAGGGCAGAAGCGGGTTCATCTAACAAAAGAACGCTGGGCTTCATCGCAAGCGTACGCGCAATACAAAGGCGCTGCTGCTGACCGCCGGATAATGACAAAGCCGAGCGGTGCAGACGATCTTTGACTTCATCCCACAGCGCCGCTTTTGTTAAGCTTTCCTCTACCGCATCATCAAGCACTGATTTTCTTTTTTCACCCGCATACTTTAACGCATGGGTAATGTTATTGTAGATCGATTTAGGAAATGGGTTTGGTTTTTGGAAAACCATGCCGATTTCTCTTCGTAAATTCACCACATTAATGCGGTCATCCAAAATATTGAGCCCTTCGTACATGATCGCACCTTCACTTCTCGCACCTGGGATCAAGTCGTTCATGCGGTTAATGCTGCGTAAAAAGGTTGATTTCCCGCACCCAGATGGGCCGATTAATGCGGTAATTGCGTTCTTCTCAATTTCAAATGAAATGTGATTGACCGCTCTTTTTTCACCATAATAAATGCTTAAATCCTGCACCTGTAAAATCTGTTCCGCTTGAAGTGGAGCCTTTTTTGCTGCAATCTCTTTTTTTTCTGCTAGCATTTGAACCATATCCCCTTCACACCTCTCTCGCATTATTTTGACGTAAGCTTTTTATGAATAAATGAACCAAGCCATCTAGCTGCTAAGTTGAATACTAAAACTGAAAGCACAAGTACGGCTGATGCACCATTTGCAATGGCCTCTGCATCTGGAATGATTCCTTGTGTATTGACGTTCCATATATGAACGGCTAATGTTTCTGCCGGTCTAAAAATATTCAGCGGTGACGTATCAGAAAATGGACTCCAGTTTGTAAAGTCAAGACGCGGTGTGGTGAGACCTGCTGTGAAAAGAAGCGCTGCTGCCTCCCCAAAGACTCTTCCTGATGCTAAAATCGCACCGGTAATAATAGAAGGAATCGCACCAGGAATCAGGACTGTCTTCACTGTATGCCATTTCGTCACACCGAGCGCAAGTGATGCTTCCTTTTGATCCTTCGGTACAGAGCGAAGCGCGTCTTCTGTCACCCTGACCATGACTGGCAGGTTAAACACCGTGAGCGCAAGAGCTCCTCCGATGATCGTATAGCCCCAGCCTGTTAAATTGACAAACATGAGTAAACCAAACATACCAATGACAATAGAAGGAAGTGAAGACAGCACTTCAATACATGTGCGAATAAAATCAGTGACTTTGTTTTGAGGCGCATATTCAGCCATGTACACTCCGCCGCCGACACCAAGTGGTACTGTGATCAGCATTGTTATAAACAAAATGTAAAACGAGTTAAACAGCTGATCCCTAATACCGCCGCCAGAGCCAATTGCACTTGAGCGGGTTGTCAAAAAGTCAAAATTTAATTCTTTTGCACCGTTGAAGATGATATAAGAAAACAAACCAACTAGGATCGCCGTAATAATGGCGGCACATAATCCAAAAACAAACGTGGCAAAACGATCGGTCATTTTGCTATTCATTAAATCTTCCTCCTAGACGACAAGTATCTGATAATGAGTATGAACATAAACGATACAACTAGAAGGACAAGCCCCATTGACCAAAGTGTATTGTTTTCAACACTTCCATACGTTGTGTGACCCATGTTTAACGTAATAATGGTTGTTAATGTACCAGCTGTATCCATAATGCTCTCTGGTAAATTACGCGTGTTTCCAATGACCATCTGAACGGCAAGGGCTTCACCAAATGCTCTTGCCATTCCAAGAACGACTGCTGTCATTAATGTTGGAAGAGCTGCCGGTACAAGCACACGTCTAATCGTTTGCCATCTTGTAGCGCCAAGTGCATAGGATCCCTCACGTAAGCTTTTTGGAAGGGAAGCCATTGCATCAGTTGCAATAGAAGTAACGGTTGGCAGAATCATAATAGAAAGGACAATCGTTCCTGCTAACACGCTGTGCCCTGAGCCGCTTGACTTGAAATGTCCGATAAACGGCACCAATACTGTAAGACCTATGAATCCGTAAACAACGGATGGAATCCCTACAAGCAATTCGATGACTGGCTGGAGAATTTTCCGGCCCCATGCAGGTGCAATTTCTGTCATAAAGATCGCTCCTGCGATGCCTAGCGGCGCTGCAATAAGTGCCGATAGAAGCGTGACGGCGATCGATCCAAAGATAAAAGGAAATGCACCGTACTCCGGGTTTTCTGCTGTTGGGTTCCAATTGATACTGGTTAAGAACTCAATTGGGCTTACACCATTTACGATGAAAGATTGTAAACCCTTAATGCCAAGGAATATTGTGATGGCGATGGATACTGCAATCATTAAGAATGCGCAGAATTTCACCAAAATACTTCCTCTTACTTCATCCATTTGCCTATTTTTCTTCGAGCTGATCAGCCGATCGCTCGCTTCTGTATGTTCTATCTGCTTCATCTTTTTCTACACTCCTATGAATGTCATAAAAGGAAAAGTGAAATGCTCCACTTTTCCTTCATCAGCAATTCAAGACCTCTTACTTATCCGATTGTTTGCCTGTTGCGTCTCTTTCTACTTTCATATTAGAGACTGAGATGTAGCCTTGGTCTTTGACGATTTCTTTTTGTACTTCGTCACTCATAAGGTAATCTAAGAATTGTTTTGCTAGACCTTCCGGCTCACCTTTTGTATAAGAGTGCTCGTATGCCCAAATTGTATATTTCCCGCTTTCTACATTGCTTTCTTCTGGTTTCACACCATCAATGCTAAGCGGTGTAATTTTGTCATCTGTTAAATAAGAGAATGCTAGGTATCCAATCGCACCTGGTGTTTCTGCAATCAGCTTTTTCACTGTGTTTGAAGAATCTTCTGTGATTCCTTCTGCAGGTGTTGCACCATCAAGTGCATATTTCACAAATGTTGCACGTGTTCCTGAAGAATCAGGTCTGTTGACAAGCGTGATTTTTTGGTCCTTCCCGCCAAGCTCTTTCCAGTTTTTGATTTTACCAGTGAAGATTTTTTTCAATTCGTCCTTTGTGATGTCTTTGACACCCACTTCAGGGTTTACAGCTGCGGCCATTCCAACAACTGCTACTTTGTGGTCTTTTAAAGCTTTTGCGTCGATTCCGTCTTTCTCTTCAGCGAATACATCTGAGTTTCCAATTTGTACAGATCCTTCTGAAACTTGAGAAAGTCCTGTTCCTGAACCGCCGGCTTGTACTTGAATATCGGCTTTTGGATGTTTATCCATGAATTTTTCTGCTGCCGCAAGAACTAAAGGCTGCATCGCAGATGATCCTGAGATGGTAATGGAACCTGATGCCTCATCTTTGTTTGAAGCATTTCCTTTACTGTCTTTTGAATCTCCGCTTGAGCTGCTGTTTCCGCATGCTGTGACGAATGCTAACAATGCGATAGTAAGGAAAGTAAGCAGCCATAATTTGTTCTTTTTCATTTCAAGAATACCCCCTGAATAATTTGTCCTACGAGTAATACATTAAAGGTTCTTTATTAATTTCGTTTAAATGGAATGTTAAGGTTTTGTAAATGTCGAAGTTTTGTAGAGAAATTGCGGCGTTTTTTATGAATTTTGTCAATTTATATCGGAATTTTTGAAGAAAACGTAAAAAAACGCCCACAAAAAGTGAGCGTTTTTACCTATGAAAGGTCTAGTTATTTGTTTCTGCTTCATTTTCAATTTTGTTTTTGTTTTTCGCCTGTGTATCATTGCTTTCCTGTTTTGATTTCAGTTCAAAGTACTTATCTAATACTTGTTCACCAATATCATTTGTAATTGGATAGCGCTGGTTGTAATCTTGATACACCCATGGCACGACAACGGAAATAGCCACTTCTGGATTATCAGCAGGCGCATACGCAACAAGAGTGGTGTTATACGTCGATGTACCGCGCTTGCTTTTAATTGGACCGTCATAGAATGATTGAGCGGTTCCTGTTTTGCCAGCTGGATTATACTTTTTGTTGCCAAAGTTTGAATAGGCTGTCCCTCTTGGGTTCTGCATCACAAGCTTGAAGCCTTGCTGAACGCGTTTGATCTCATCACTTGTCATGTCTAGCTTATTCAATACATCCGGTTTGACGGATTCCGTCACAGCTCCAATGCCTCGCTGCGGGTCTGACTCTCTCACTTCTTTGACAAGCTGCGGACGTAAACGATACCCGCCATTTGCAATGGTTGAAACGTATTGCGCCATTTGCAGCGGTGTAAACGTATCATACTGTCCAATCGCATAGTCAAGTAAGAGCCCCGATTGTGTAGACGTTCCTCTGTAGCCCGTTGCTTCGTTTGGCAGGTCAATACCGGTTTTGACGCCAAGGCCAAATTTACTGAAATTGTAGCGGAACGTATCAAATGCTTTCGGATCAATTGGGAGCGGCTGCTTTTTACGATATTCGCTTTTCCCAATGGCGATCGCTGTTTTGAACATATATACGTTTGATGAACGCTCTAGTGCTGTTAAATCATTAATAAGTCCCATATTTTGATAGGATTTCTTCGGCGGTGAATTGGCGATATAGAGAGGTTCATCGTATTGGGTACTTCCAATATGAATAGCGCCTGTTTTATATCCAGTCAGTACCGTTGCCCCTTTTACGGCTGATCCCATCGCATATGAGGATGTCATCGTTCCTAATGCGTAGTCATCGAATTTGTATTTTCCGTTTTTGTTTGAAATCTGCTTACCCGCAACAGAGAGAACCTCTCCATTTCTCGGATCCATCATGACAACAAATGCGCGGTCAAGAAGCTCAGTTCCCCCTCTTTGTTTCGCACTTTTCAAGTTCTTTTCAATAATTTTTTCAACCGCTTTTTGCAGCTGAATATCAATGGTAAGCACAAGGTCTTTCCCGCTCTTACCTTCTGTTAACACTTTAGAGCTTGTGACATTGCCCTGTTTATCAGTTGTACTCTGTTCTTTTTCCTTTTGGCCCTGCAGGACATCTTCATATTGATATTCGAGATAGCTTTTTCCTACACGGTCATTTCGGCTGTAGCCGAGTGATAGATAATGCTCAAGAAGTGACTGCGGAAGACCTTCATCACTCGAAGACACACTGCCGAGCATACTGCGGAGCAGTCCTTTATACGGATAGCTGCGTGACCAGTCTGTCGTCACATCAACACCTGGCAGCTCGTCCAAATGCTCAGAGACGTAAGCAATTTCGCTTGGCTTTACATCTTCATTTTTAATAAATTGAGGCGTAAGTGCATAGCCTCCATCCATCTGCCTTTTAATGGCAAGCACTTGTAAATCTTTTTTCGTCAGTTGATTTAATTCCTTGTCTGTGATGCGTTTTAGCTGAAGCTCATATAGTTTATCATCAGAGACCTTATCGTCACCCTTTAATTCTGATTCCTTTTGAACAAGCTTTTTCGCTTCATTCGGATGCGTTAAGATCCAGAAATCTTTTTTGTCACGATCTGTGATTTTTTTCGTACTCACATGAATCATATCCGCTAATTTCGATGCCACTTTGAGCCGCTCTTCTTGTGAAGTCGTCGAGGTTCTCGTATATGTAATGGCATTCAGCGCTTTATTGCTGACAATCGTATTGTAGTTTCGATCATAAATTTTTCCGCGCGGAGCAGATGAGCTGACATTCACATCCTCTTGTTTTTCTGCCTGCTTTTTATAATCTTCTCCATTGACAATTTGCACAAATCCGAGTCTAACGACAACGCCGGTAAAAATAATAAAGGCAGCTAAAAATAATAAATTCAGCCGGATCGGAAGTGTTTTGCGCCCTTCCTTCGCGTCTTTTTTGTTTTTCTTGTTTCTCATCACATCACCTTTTCTATCAAGAAAGAAATGGCACCCCTTTTTGTGTATAAAAGGTGCCATCATCATTTTAGCGGTTTTTCTATCATTTATCTAGAAATTTGATGTTCCATAGGTAAGAAATTTTACCTTTCTCCCTTAATAAGGTTCGTTTGAGAAACTGGCTTTTGACCGTCAGCCTCTTTCATATCAGCTGTTTTTTCTTTCAAATGAATATCTTTTACAAAGTAATAAATAAGAGTGTGTCCCGCTCCGAGCACAACAAGTGATGCAGGGATTCCGAGCTTATCACCTAGTAAGGTGACAGACAGCAGGAACAAAACAATCGAACAAATACGGCCGGCATTTAAAAATAGCTCTCTGACCACAATATATTCAATTCGGGCCTTTCTGGCGTACCTTGCATGGCCAATGACATCATATGTTAAGGATACATAAGGAACAAGCAGGAGCGGATATCCTATTGCAATGGCTACCGCATACATCAGAAGTGATACATAGGACAAGTGGAAAACGATTAAAAACAAGGCGCCGTATAAAATCAGCCCGCCAAGCATGATGGCCTTCTTCCGCCACTTTTTCTTAATCAAACGTGTAGCGAAGAAATAAGCAAAAAAGGCAACACCTGAATTCACTAAACCAAACGTCCCGAGAGCAAGCTCACTGTTTGTTGCAATAAACACAAAGACACTGATTAAGAAGACAAAGACCCCTTCACGAAGCCCTTGAAAAAAGTGAGCTGTTGTAATCCTACGCCAATTCTCGTCTGCATGACGTTCTTTCCAAATTTGTTTGATCATAAATTTGCCTTTAGACTGCCTTCTTTTGAGGAAAAAGCTCATCACAACCGCTAGTGAAAACAAAAAAAGCGATAATGTGAAAATGACTGTGTAGCCTGTATCATCCGTTAACTGAGAAATGACAATCCCCGCAATGAGAGGACCGATCATGCCGGCAGTTGAGGAAAGCACCCCGAGAAATCCATTAAAGAAGTCTCTTGTTTCAGGCTCGGTGATCTCAAAGGTGAGTACGTTAAAAGCAAGCCAGTAAAAACCATAGCCGATCCCAAGGACACTTCCCAACAAAACAAGCCGTGCGGCCGCTTGTTCTCCTGCCATTAAGACAATTAAATAAAAAGCGGCTAAAAAGATGACACCGAAACGAAGGACAAACGCCCGGTCTATTTTTTTTGCGAGCCGGCCAGCGAATAAAAACGTAATGGGCTGAAGCACCACAATGGCCAAGTTATAAATCGCAAGATCCGTGAATTTCCCGGACTGTTTCCATAAGTACACATTTACAAACGTATTCGAAAGCGCAATGGCAAGTGCGTATAACCCGCCAATCGTGAGGAGGAGCAATAAATCTTTTGTAACATCCATGTCCCCGAACATTTTCTTTAATCTGCTCATACCATTCATTCTCCTTTTCTACACAATAGTCTGTCTCATCAAAAGGCAGATATGTAAAAAAAGGAGGGAAAATATAAAAAGACCTGCTTCTCTAAAGAGCAGGTCTTTTCAAATCAAATGATTTATTTAGCTTCGCTGTAAAGGCGAGCTACTTCATCCCAGTTCACAACATTCCAGAATGCTGAAATGTAATCAGGACGACGGTTTTGGTAGTTTAGGTAGTAAGCATGCTCCCAAACGTCTAGTCCTAGAATTGGCGTTTTTCCTTCAGTTAAAGGAGAATCTTGGTTTGGCGTGCTTGTGATTTCAAGTTTTCCATTGTTCACAACAAGCCATGCCCAACCAGAACCAAAGCGTCCTGCAGCTGCTGCAGCGAAATCAGATTTGAATTTTTCAAATCCGCCTAATTCTTTTTCGATTGCATCTGCAAGTTCACCAGTTGGTGCGCCGCCACCGTTTGGTGAAAGAAGCGTCCAGAATAATGAGTGGTTCGCATGTCCTCCGCCATTGTTACGTACAGCTGTACGAATGTTTTCAGGCACTGAGTTTAAGTTAGCCACTAGCTCTTCAATTGATTGATCTTCAAGAGCTGATACACCTTCGATTGCTTTGTTTAAGTTTGTTACATATGTGTTGTGGTGTTTTGTGTGGTGAATCGTCATTGTTTCCTTGTCGATATGTGGTTCTAATGCATCGTAAGCATATGGTAATTCTGGAAGTTTAAAAGCCATGGTTAAATTCCTCCTTAAAATGTATGTACTGAAATGCTTCCTCTGTAAGTCAGCAATTCACCCTACTCAAAGAGTATCAAAAGAAACAGCTTGTTTCAACGTTATTGCTCATGTTCTGAAACATTTCAGTGTTTATTTTGTATTTAGCCCTTTTGAAAAAGTTTTAAACACCCTTTTTCACTTAGCGAAGGACATAAAATAAAAAGATCCCCAGCATCAGCGCTTGAATCAATCCTTTTGCAAAAACACCTGATACAAATCCAATTAATGAGCCTAATCCGACTTTCACACTCGTCTTCAGATCTTTTTGATGAACAAGGAGCTCTGCAATGACACTCCCAAGAAATGGACCAATAATAATTCCTGCAATGGGTATCACAAAAGGACCAGCTAATAACCCAATGGTGCTTCCCCAAATAGCTGCCTTGCTGCCGCCAAAGCGCTTTACCCCAATAAGGTTTGAGACATAATCTGCCGCAAATAAGACGGCAGTAAACATGGCTTGAATGAGCCAGAACGTCAGGGTAAGCGGCTCGAAGCTAAAGAAGAAGCCATATAGAATAAATCCGAGAACCATAAAGACCACACTCGGGATAATTGGATAAACCAGTCCAACAAACGCAATGATAAATGCACAGCCAATCAGTATCCAATACAGAATGTCCAAGACCCTGCCGCCTCCTTTTTATATGCTGTATACATTATGCCTCATTCCCTCTATCTTAACCAGTGATGAAGGCCATACTTGTACTTGATGGATAGACATTGATACAATATGAGAAATAGAAAAGAATGTAGGAAGTGAATAGGTATTGAACGTATTTAATCTATTGTTAAAAGGAATTTATTCACCAAAAGATATTGCTAAAGCACGGTTTACAGGGATCGGTAAAGCGATTTTATTCATTTTTATCCTCTCAATTATCGCAGCAGTTCCTCAGGGGTATCATATGAGCCAAGAGATCTCGAATGCGATGTCAGGATTTCAGCATGTGATCAAAAAAGATTTACCCGACTTTTCAATCGAAAAAGGAAAGCTTCAAGCGGATCAAAGTGAACCAATAGAAAAAGAAGAAAACGGCATCACGATCATCTTTGATCCTGCTGAAAAAATAAAAGCAAGTGAGCTTGAATCAAAGCAAACGGCTATCGCTTTGTTGAAGGAAAAAGCAGTGATTGCCATTGATGGACAAATGACAGATATTCCATACCAGCTCCTTGGTGGAACGCTGACAAAAGATGAACTCGCCCGCGTCACAAATCAGAACCAAGCGATTATCATCCCTGTCATCTGTGTACTGCTATATCTATCAACTGCGGCTCTCATGTTTATCAGCGCAACATTCCTTGCGATGCTTGGTACATTTATTAAACGAATGCAGCAAAAAGAGCTGTCCTTCCAAATGCTTTGGAAGCTCTCTGCTTATTCACTCACATTAACAACGGTCTTTTTCGCCATCATGAGTGCATTAAACACGCCTGTTGCAAACTCATTTTTATTAAATTGGGTCATTAACTTTATCTTTTTATATCTTGTTGTTAAAGAAATACCTGCAAAAAAAAGCAAATGATCCATCCAACAAGGATTTGTCTACACAATAAAAGCTCCCCCGGCTCGGAGGAGCTTTTTATGTATGTTCATGCTAGGACTCATCTGGATGGATGATCGCAAACAAATAGTGATCCTCCCACACTCCATTAATCTTTACTTTTTTACGATTTAGTCCCTCATTTTCAAAACCTGTCTTTTCAAGTACACGAATGGAACCTTTATTACTTGGCTTTACTCCAGCCTCAATACGATGGAGATTCAACTCAAAAAAGGCATAGTCAATGATTAAACGAATGGCTTCTGTCATATATCCATTTCCGCCCTGCCTTTGATCGAGTACATACCCGAGCCAAGCTCCTTCTATCGGACCTCTTACGACAGAACTTAATGAGATCGTCCCAATTAAAGCATCGGTTTCATTTAAGAAAATACCATGCATGTAAGATTCATCTTGTTTAATTCTTTGCCTACTCCGCTGAATTCGTTCAATTTGACGAGGTAACGTGAAGAAATCATCTTTGACCAAAGGTGTAAATTCCTGAAAATATGAGCGATTCTCAAGCTCTAATGTTAAAAGTGATTCTGCATCATTTTCTGTTAGTGTTCTTACATATATATGCTGACTAACTTTCTTCATTAAATCTCCCCCTTTCTTATTTTATCATAACCGTCATATGAGATTGCTCTCCTATTTACACTAACGACCCAAGCAGTTTTATTACAGACATACTAGAACGAACTAGAACCACCCTTTCCAGCTTTTCTCCTCTTTTTGGTTCTATCATTTCAGGACATGCATAGACTGAAGTAAACTCTTAAAAGCGGTGAGTAAAATGCGGCGAATTCTTTTTTTACTAATCAGTTTGTTTGTCCTCTTTATTATCTTTTTTGATTTAAAAAATGGAACCATCCCTGTTGAGGAAAACCCAGCTGTCCCAGCAAGTGCGCTTCAAACAGCTGAGAAAAAGACTTATAAGAATGTCACTGTTAAACAAGGTGAAACAGTCCTCTCCATCGTACATACAAGCAAGCCACTTGATGATGTCATTAAGGATTTCGAGGAGCTGAATCAAGGTGTTAAGGCGAACGAAATCAGGGCAGGCAGCACGTATAAGTTTCCTGTCTATAAGAGATAAAACGTTAATTCCTTGTCATTCATACAAAGAGACTGTTACAATATGAACTGTAAAACACGACGTACACGGCAAAGAATTGCTTGTACACTAAGGAGCGATTGACAAGTGAGTGAAGTCACACATCGTACTAAAACGCGTCCCGTCAAAGTGGGACCTTTAACTATAGGTGGAAATAATGAGGTTGTCATTCAAAGTATGGCAACAACCAAAACACATGATGTCGAAGCGACAGTCGCTGAAATTAAACGTTTAGAAGAGGCAGGCTGTCAAATCGTGCGTGTCGCATGTCCGGATGAGCGTGCAGCAAATGCAATTGCGGACATTAAAAAACAAATTAACATCCCGCTTGTTGTGGATATTCATTTTGACTACAAGCTTGCACTGAAAGCGATTGAAGCAGGCGCAGACAAAATCCGAATCAATCCAGGAAACATCGGAAGAAGAGAAAAAGTCGAAGCTGTTGTCAAAGCAGCAAAAGAAAAAGGCATTCCAATCCGTATTGGCGTAAACGCTGGTTCATTAGAGAAAAAAATTCTTGATAAATACGGCTATCCAACAGCAGATGGTATGGTCGAAAGTGCACTGCATCACATTAAAATTCTAGAAGACCTAGACTTTCATGACATCATCGTCAGTATGAAAGCATCTGATGTAAACCTTGCAATTGAAGCATACGAAAAAGCGGCTAAAGCCTTTGATTATCCTCTTCACCTTGGGATTACAGAATCAGGTACGTTATTTGCAGGTACAGTCAAAAGTGCAGCTGGACTTGGCGCTATTTTGAATATGGGGATTGGGAACACCCTCCGTATTTCATTAAGTGCTGACCCAGTTGAGGAAGTAAAAGTAGCACGTGAATTGTTGAAATCATTTGGTCTTGCATCAAATGCAGCAACACTGATCTCCTGCCCAACTTGTGGACGAATTGAAATTGACCTCATCAGCATTGCAAATGAAGTCGAAGAATATATTTCTAAAATCAAAGCACCGATTAAAGTAGCAGTTCTCGGCTGCGCTGTTAACGGTCCTGGTGAAGCACGTGAAGCGGACATCGGAATCGCAGGCGCTAGAGGCGAAGGCTTATTGTTCCGTAAAGGTGAAATTGTTCGTAAAGTACCGGAAGAAACAATGGTCGAAGAACTGAAAAAAGAAATCGATAAAATCGCTGAAGAACATTATGCGAAAATGGAAGCTGAAAAAGAAAAACAAGCGAATGCCTAACAAAAAACGCCTGACGTCATAGTCAGGCGTTTTTCTGTTCTTATTAAAAGAACGGGGTGATAAATATGCCTAGGATGACGGAAACAATTCCGATCCCAATTGACCACGCGCCAAGCGCATGTGCTCCTTTTCTTCTTGCAATATAACCAACGACGATTGCCGCTACCCCTAATAGCACCGGCAAGACAAATAATGAGATAATCGCAATCGCGAGTGCTGTATAGCCTATCCCTTTACTGCCTGATTCGTCACCTGCTTGGTCACGTCCTCGTCTATCTTCTCGATCTCTTGAAGCTTGATATGGCTCTGCAATTTCAGCAGCTGTTTCCTCTAAATAGCCATCATCATTACTAAAGTGTGTGTCGATTTCACGATCATTTCTTCTGAAATCCTCGTCTCTTTCCATGATCAATTCCCCCTTTTGGTTAATAGAAAGGAGCTTTTTTAGTATGAGCAAAAATGTCTGTTTCATGATTGCTAAAACTTGCTGGAATTGTGAATTGATTATGTTACACTTTAAGAGTATAAAAATGAGGAGTGTGGGCATGTTACGTTTAGGAATTGATATTGATGGTACAGTGACGGCACAGGACACCTTTGTTCCCTACTTAAATGAGTCGTTCCAATGTGCCATGACACTAGATGATATGACAGAGTATGATTTGACGAAGCTTTTAAAGATTTCTCAAGAAGCATTTTGGGGCTGGATGGATCAGCACGAGCCTCTTATTTATAAACAGGCAAAGCCTGCTGAGGGTGCAAAAGAGATCCTCGACGAAATGAAGCAGCAGCACAGACTGATTTATATTACCGCAAGAAGGCAGCAGCATTCGGATATCACCTACAAGTGGTTTCAAGAACATGATGTGCACTATGATGCTATTGAGCTGGTTGGCGGTCATCATAAGCTGGAAGCCGTTCAAAAGCACAAAATTGATGTATTTTTTGAAGACCATCATGGCAATGCCACAATGATTGCAAAAGAGGCTGACATCCCGGTTATACTTTTTAACTCCCCTTATAACCAGATGCCAATTGACGACAGAATTATACGCGTAAACAACTGGCAGGAAGCATCTAAGTGGATCAAACAATATGAGCAGCGTCTGCAAACTGCTTATTAATGTAACTGAGCGAGCACCGACGCGGAACAAACACGAGGATTTGTCTACACGCTGAAGCCGATACATTTAATGTATCGGCTTTTTTGATGGAGCAAGCTGCCCTTCTTTCATGAGGAAATGGTAAAGTGCCCCCTTCATGCCTGCCTGATTCAAGTAGTAGCAAGTTTCCAGCTTCACCTGAATGTTCTTCCACGCATGCAGTGTATGTAAATGTTTTTCAATATTTTGTAATAAATCTGGTCTTGCACTTACGCCTCCGCCGATAAGAATTTTCTCCGGGTTAAGAACAGTCGCTACATTGTAAACGCCAATGGCTATTCGCTTGTACCATTGATCTACCAGCTTCTCAATGGCCGGATCATGCTTCGCCTTTTCAAAAATTTCTTGACCGTCTATTTGAGTACTTTGCGGTATTCCTTGCTTTTCTTTATAGCTCCGAATTAATCCAGCCGTTGAAGCGCTGCTGTTAAGAGTTGTAAACTGGCCATTTTCCGTCTCTGTCAGCATCATGCCGAATTCACCACCGCGGAAGGATGCACCGCGCACAAGCTGACCATTAGCAAAAATACCCCCGCCGACACCCGTGCCAATTGTCATACAAATAAAGCTGTCACAATCTTTCGCATGACCGCTGTATTTTTCTGCGAGAGCTGCACAGTTCGCATCATTTTCCACTTCTACACGAAGAGATGTTTTCTCTTCTAAAAGTGTTTTTACATTTTGACCATTTAAGGCGATGATGGCGCCTGCAAATTCTGTATAACCTGATTCACTGTCCACAAAGCCTGGAAGACTGATGGTGATACCGCTGACATTCTGCATCATTTGATATTGCCTGACCACATCCGCCATGGCTTCTAAAAACGGTTTAAGCTGCCGGCAGTTCGTTTCATAGTCACCACTTGTGACAAGCTCCCCATCCTGATCCATTAATCCATGTTTCGTTCTCGTCCCGCCTACATCAAACACGACATAATAGGCCACTTTTACCCCTCCCTTTACTTCAAAATGTAGTACCTTGATCTCATTTTAATGAAACAGCCTCCCTTTGTAAAACGTTTTCAAAAGAGAAAACAAAAAAGCCAGCTCCATGGCTGGCTTTTTTATGAGTGAACTTCCTTCGGTTCGCAGGAAGGACACGTTCCATATATTTCAAATTTATGTCCGCTAATATGATAATCCTCTAAATCGGCGTCGAGCTTGTCCATAGGGCAGGCATCGATCTCTTTTGTTTTCCCGCATGTAAGACAAATAAAGTGATGGTGATGATGGGAAAATGAACATTTAAAACGGAATAGTTTCTCCCCTGACAATTCGGTTGTTTCTAATATTCCAAGGTCTTCATATAGTGACAAGTTTCGATAAATCGTATCAAAGCTGAGACCCGGGTAGTCTTCACTTAGTGCCGTCAGCACATTTTTAGCGGTCAAGTATTTATCAGAATCAGAAAACAATTGAAGCATGTCTTCACGTTTGCTTGTATATTTGTAGCCTTTTTCCTTTAATAAATCAAGCGCTTCTTGTACGTTCATGTTGATTCCCCCTTCTGAATTTCCCAATACTAATACACCCGATTAAAATCAAAATCGACAGCATCACAATGGTTCCGCCTGGCGCTAAATCAAGATAATAGCTTAAAATCAATCCGGCCAATACAGACAATTCACCAAATAAGATCGAAAGGAAAATCGCCTGTTTGAATCCTTTGGCAATGCGGATACTTGCCGCAACAGGAAGCGTCATGAGCGCCGACACAAGCAGTGTACCGACGATACGCATCGATGCCGCAATGACAAGTGCAACGACTAAGATAAAAATAAAATGAATCCATTTTGCTGAAATACCAGAAGCCTTTGCATGCTCTTCATCAAAAGAAAGCAGAAACAGTTCTTTATATAAAAGCACAACAACTAACACAACAACGAGTGAGATCCCTACAATAATCCAAAGATCAAGTCTTGAAACCGCACTGACACTTCCGAATAAATAACTAAACAAATCTGTATTAAAACCATTCGCTAGTGAAATGAAAATGACGGAGATCCCAATACCCCCTGATAAAATAATGGGAATGGCAAGCTCCTGATAATGTTTATACACGGAGCGCAGGCGTTCAATAAACAATGAACCTGCAACAGAAAAAGCCATCCCTAAGTAAAGCGGGCTTACCCCTGTCAAAAGGCCAAACTTTTTATCAAGAAATAGACTTGCGGCAATACCGGCAAGTGATACGTGACTGAGGGCATCTGCAATAAGCGAAAGCCTTCTTACGACAATAAATACACCAAGTAAGGGCGCAATAAAACCAATCAGTATACCTGCGATAAACGCATTTTGTAAAAATTCATAATGAAAAAATGGAAATAGCATTATTCATGTCCCCCATGATGGTGATGGTCGTGATGAATCACTTGAATGTCATGCCCGTAAAATTGGGATAGCGCCTGATCATCCATTGAATCAAACGCTTCTGCATCCCCGTGGAAATGCAGTGTCTGATTTAAACAAGCCACATGGGTGACTTTATCAGAAACGGTGCCAACGTCGTGTGTGACGAGAATTAAAGATATTCCTTTTTCTTTGTTCAATGTTTCGAGCAGCTGATAAAAGCCTTCTACTGTCCGCTGGTCGACCCCAACCGTAGGCTCATCCAAAATGAGCAGCTTCGGCTGACTGACAAGCGCACGGGCAATAAATGCACGCTGCTGCTGCCCGCCAGAAAGCTCACCGATGTTTTGATGCTTTAAATCCTGTATGCCAACTGAGCGAATGGCATCTTCCACTTGCCATTTATCCTGTTTGCTCATTCGTTTAAACAAACCAATTTTTGCGGTCAGTCCGCTTGCGACGACCTCATATACAGAAGCAGGGAAACCTGTATTAAAGCTATTCGCCTTTTGAGAAACAAATCCAATTTGATCCCAGTCTCTAAATTTTGAGACAGGCGTGCCAAATAGCTTTAATTCACCCTGCTGCGGTTTAATGAGCCCAAGCAGACATTTTAATAAGGTTGTTTTACCAGAACCATTCGGTCCAACAAGTGCTAGAAAGTTTCCTTCCTCTACTGTTAAATGAATGTGATCAATGACATTTCGCTGTCCATACGAGTACGAAATGTCCTTCATTTCAATAATTGGCTTTGCCATGAATCTTTCCACCTTTAATCAATATAAAAAGAATGATTACGATTTATACAACAAAAAGAAAATGGCTTTTGCCATTTTCTCTGTCCATACATGCATTTCATTATATAAAAGAAAGATAAAAAAGTAAAATAAAAGCTAATGAATGGCTGTTTTGAACTTACCGCCTTTTGTTTCATGCGTATCCATAATCGTGATAAATGCTTGGTCATCAATTTCAAATACAATGGATTTCAGCTTTGTAATTTCAAGCCTTGTGACAACAGCGTAGATAACATCTTTTTCTTCATCTGTATAGCCGCCTTTTCCTCTCAGCTTTGTCGTTCCCCTGCCGAGTCGATGCAGAATCGCATCTGAAATTTCATCATAATGGTCTGATACAATAATCACAGCTTTTGTTTCATCAAGCCCTTGAATGACAGCATCAATTGTTTTCATTGCCAAATAATATGTCATGACAGAATACATAGCCTGCTCTGGTCCGAAAACAAAGCCCGCCCAAATAAAAATGAACACATTGACGATCATGACAAACTCACCGACAGAGAAAGGAATTTTTTTCGTCAGAAGAATTCCCAATATCTCTGTTCCATCCATTGAACCTCCATTACGGATGACAAGTCCAACACCAAATCCAAGTAATAGCCCGCCAAATACAGTGGCTAAGATCGGCTGTGTTGTAAATGCCTCCACATGATGAAGTGAAGATTCAATGACGGCTAAGCTGACAATCCCAATCACAGTGGAAATGAGAAAGGTTTTCCCAATATGCTTGTATCCTGATATCATAAATGGAATATTTAAAATGACAACAATCGTCGCAAAATTAATAAACGGGTTATCTGTAAAGAGATAATCCAAAATAAGCGAAATGCCGATGATGCCCCCATCAATAATATTGTTTGGCACTAAAAATAATTCAATGCTGACTGCTGCACATGCAGCTCCTACTAGAATCAGAAAAATTCTCAAAATAAAATGAGGCACTGATTCCTTTTTGTGCTGTTTACTATTTGCCATACGTTCTCCCTTCTACACATGTTAAATTTTCAATGAACATTTTATCCACTTTACTATTTTATCATTTCACAGAATAAAATAAAATTTTTTGCACATTTTCCGTTTTCGCCCATACATTGTTACAGAGGGGAGGAATGGCATTGATTTTAATTCAAAAAATTGTCCTGCAGCGGCTCAATCAGATCACAGCAAATGATCTGTTAAGGTATGCGAAACAGTATGGCGTCAGTTTAACGTCTCATCAAGCTGCTGAGGTGGCCAAACTCATGAACGGGAAAAACATCAATATTTTTAATGACTCAGAGCGTAACCGGCTTCTTAAGCAAGTGGAAGCGATTACTTCTAAACAGACAGCACAGACTGTGAATGATTTGTTTAACCAGTTTACAAGTTAAGCAAAAAAGGGCCGCATTTAGCGGCACCTCAACATGTTGCATCCTTTTTTACTGACCCGTAATTTTATCTAGTAAGCCTTCATCAAATTGCTTTTCTTTCAGCATAGCAATTTCGAATTTGTAAGGTGGTTTTTTGTTCTTTTTATCTTCACCTACATAAGGCGTTTCTAGAATTTTCGGCACATCTTGAAGCTGCGGATGATGCACAATATAGCTCAGTGCATCGAAACCAATTTCACCAAAACCGATATTTTCATGTCGGTCTTTTCTTGCGCCTTGTACGTTTTTACTGTCATTAATATGAAGAACTTTGATTCGGTCAATACCAACAATTCGATCAAATTCTTCTAATACACCATCAAAGTCACTCACAATCGGGTAACCAGCATCGTGCGTGTGACACGTATCAAAGCAGACAGAAAGAGCTTCGTTATGTGTCACTCCGTCGATAATTTGAGCAAGCTCTTCAAAGCTTCTTCCGCATTCTGATCCTTTTCCCGCCATTGTTTCAAGTGCAATTTGAACCTCTTGACCTTTCACAATGACTTCGTTTAAACCTTCAATGATTTTTTGAATCCCTGCCTCTGCCCCTGCTCCTACATGCGCACCCGGGTGGAGAACAATTTGTCTTGCTCCCAGCGCTTCCGTACGCTCAATCTCAGAGCGAAGGAAGTCTACACCAAGCTCAAATGTCGCTGGATTCACTGTATTTCCAATATTGATAATATACGGAGCATGCACGACGATATCCGTCATGCCATGCTCTTTCATATGCGCTTGTCCAGCTTCAATATTGAGGTCTTCAATTTTTTTACGGCGCGTATTTTGCGGTGCACCAGTATAAATCATAAACGTATTCGAACCATAAGAGGCAGCTTCCTCACTCGCTGCAAGAAGCATATGTTTTCCGCTCATGGATACATGTGAACCAATCTTTAACAATGTTTCCCCCTACTTTCCATTACGCTTTGACTTTCTACGTTCCTGTCTTTTGATTTTATCCATCTCACGTGTCATTTTCTTTTTATATCCAGGTTTGACGGCTTTCGGTTTTCTCACAAGACGTTTTGCTTTTTCTTCAATTTCATTTGGTGCTTTTTTACGTCTTTGACGCTTCAGACGGTCATCTGCATCTCGCCATTCGCCATGAACAATGGTTTTGTTTTCAAACACAACGCCCATTTTCTCAATTTGAATGAGTGCATCCTCATCAGCCAGCTCATAAATGGTCATGGCAATTCCAGATGAACCAGCACGAGCTGTTCTTCCAACACGGTGCACATAAAAATCAAGATCAGATGGAAGTTCATAGTTAATCACGTGGCTGACGCCTTTAATGTCAATCCCGCGAGCTGCAAGATCAGATGCCACAATATAAGTGAACTCCAAATCTTCTATTTGTTTCATGACTTTTTTACGTTCGCGCGGCGTCAACCCGCCATGGAGCACACCGATTTTCATTCCTTTTTCTTGTAAAAATGCTGCGATTTCATCAACAGTTGTTTTTGTATTGGCAAAAATGATCCCTAAATATGGCTGTACATTCGTCACCATCTCATGGAGCAATTTTAATTTATCACGCTGTTTAGAAGGAACTAAAATGTGCTGAATGTTTTCAGCTGTAATCCGTTTTGGTTCAACATGCGCATACTTTGGATTGTCCATATATTTTTTCAGGAAAGGCTTTAGTTTTTCTGGAATGGTTGCAGAGAACACAAGCATTTGCAGCTGTTCTGGCATTTGTGCACCAATACGGTCCACATCTTCTAAAAATCCCATATCCAGCATTAAATCCGCTTCATCAATAACAAGAGAGGTCGCTTTATAAACATTCAGCGCCTGCTCATGAATGAGGTCAGCAATACGTCCAGGTGTACCGACCACCAAATGCGGCTGGTTTTTTAGCTTTTGAATTGATTTCTGCTTGTCCGTTCCGCCAATGTAAAGCTTTGCTTTGATCTCTTCTTCTGGAGAAGCATTCTTTAAAATCGTTTGAGCTTCTTTGAAAATTTGATTGGCTAATTCTCTTGTAGGTGCAGTAATCACTACTTGTACCTGTTCTTTGCTTGGATCAATTGAATGAATCAGCGGCAGTAAGTACGCATGAGTTTTTCCTGTTCCGGTTTGTGACTGGCCAATCACGCTTTCTCCTTTTAAAACAGCAGGGATGATTCTTTTTTGAATATCAGTCGGCTCATAAAAGCCTAGTTCATGAATAGCATCTATAATAAAAGGCTTTAATTCATATGTCGTAAATTTCGTTTCTTTCATGTTTTCACTCCTTAAGGCAATGCCTTTTTGCTCATCTCCTCATTATAGCTGATTTTCAGTAAAAAAACCATGTCCGCTTTTCCTACAGGAAACCAATTGGTGCTTCCTTGCATAACCTATGAAGAGAAAGAGAATGCAGTAAGGGAGGTACAAGTATGTTAGGGCAAAGGCCTATGGGCGATTTTCAGCCGCGCCGTCCCTCACGCCGGCACCTTGGAAATGGCGGACAGCCCGGAATGTTTCAAAGAAGGCAGCAGCCTCCTATCCAACAGCCTTTTCAAGGGCAGGGCAATCCATTTCAGCAAATGATGCCTCGCTCCCCGTCTGTACAGGGAGGCGGTTTACCCGGGATGGGCGGAATTCCAGGAGGTGAGAGCCGTGCACTAGGCGGCGGAGCAGGAATTAAAGGCATGCTCTCTAAATTTCTTCCTGGCGCAGGAGGAGCTGGAGTCTCTGGAGGTGGTGCGGGATTACAAGGAATCCAGAGCTTCACAAATCCTGCGACCCTCTCAAGCATGTTAGGAAATGTTCAAAAAGTGCTCGGGATGGCGCAGCAATTTACGCCAATGATTCAGCAATACGGTCCTTTAGTGAGAAATTTGCCTGCGATGATTAAACTGTACAGCCAGCTTGGCAGTGCGGATGATGATGAAGAAAGTGCAAATGATGCTGATGCAGAATCAACGGAGACTAGCGCGGAAACAGAAGTGCACGAGGAAGAAGCACAAACTGACGAAATAGAAAAAAATAAAGAACCAGAAGACATCCTCGTCAAAAAAACAGCACCTCACACTTCACCTGCTCCTGAAGCAAAACCGAAAAAAAGATCTGGCAGCTCTGTTCCAAAACTATATGTCTAGTGATCTTTTAACGGCGAAGTGTTCACTGCGTATAACAATCTTTGATATATACGCTTACTTTGGCTATAATGGAAGCAAGAGAATGATAAAAAGCCGTTTTTTACGGCTTTTTATATTGTTCTTCTCTAGCAGCACTTCCCTACAGGAGGACGAATAAATGAATGTAATTAAAATATCGCCGCGTGGCTATTGCTATGGCGTTGTGGATGCAATGGTCATTGCTAAAAATGCCGCACTTGATAAGAACTTGCCACGCCCAATTTATATATTAGGTATGATTGTGCACAACAAACATGTCACTGATGCCTTCGAAGAAGACGGTATTTACACACTGGACGGACCAAACCGCTTAGACATTTTAAAGCAGGTTGAAAGTGGAACAGTCATTTTCACAGCTCACGGCGTTTCTCCTGAGGTTCGTCAAATCGCAGAAGAAAAAGGCCTTGTCGCCATTGATGCGACCTGTCCCGATGTAACGAAAACTCACGAACTCATTTCAGAGAAAACAGCCGATGGCTATGACATTATTTATATTGGGAAAAAGGGTCATCCCGAGCCAGAAGGAGCTGTCGGAGTAGCCCCTGACAAGGTACATCTTGTCGAAACAGAAGCTGACATTGAGGCACTCGATTTAACATCAGAAAAACTGCTCATCACGAACCAAACGACGATGTCTCAATGGGATGTCCACGACCTGATGGAGCTGATTAAAGAGAAATACCCTCACGTCGAGTATCATCAAGAAATTTGCCTTGCGACACAGGTGCGTCAGGAAGCTGTATCGCAGCAAGCTGGCCAAGCCGATTTAACCATTGTTGTCGGCGATCCAAAAAGTAATAACTCTAACCGTCTCGCACAAGTGTCAATGGAGATTGCCGGAACGCAGGCTTACCGTATTGGCGACTTAAGTGAACTCAAGCTGGAATGGCTGCAGGGCGTCAAAACCGTTGCCGTTACTGCTGGTGCTTCAACACCAACACCTATTACAAAGGAAGTCATTCGTTTCTTAGAAAACTATGAACCAGATGATGAAACAACTTGGAAGATTGAACGAACCGTTCCTCTTTCTAAAATTTTACCTCGCGTCAAAACAAAGAAATAAGAAAACGTCAGAGCGGATATGCTCTGACGTTTTTTGTTTACATAAATTGAAATGGGTTTGTGTTTGATTCAGAAACAAAGAGCTGTACGTCATACTTTTTATCCGCACATAGCGATTGGAGCTTCGCCTTTACGCCCTCTTTCATAATCTTTTCAGCATAATGTCCTGGGTCCACAACGTTCAGCCCTAGCATCATGGCATCGTGCGCAACATGGAAATAAAGGTCTCCTGTCACATACACATCGGCACCCATTCTTTTCGCTTGATGGATATATTTATTTCCGTCTCCGCCAAGCACCGCCACTTTTTTCACAACAGCATCTTGGTCTCCTACAAAACGAGCACCATTCACATCCAGCTTCGTTTTCACAAATTGCGTGAAATCTCTCAGTGTCATTGGCTCATTTAGCTCTCCAATACGGCCAAGCCCTTTTTGAATAGGAGGAAGATCTGTCGTGTGTACACTATAGGCGACTTCTTCATAAGGATGTACTTTGATCATTTCGCGAATCACTTGTTTTTCTATACTTGCTGGGAAAATGGTTTCAATCCGCACTTCTTTCACAAATTCTAATTGACCCGACTCACCAATAAACGGCTCAGCTTCTTCTGATGGCAAAAAGCTGCCTGTCCCTTCATTTGAAAACGCACAATGGCTGTAGTTGCCGATATGGCCGGCGCCCGCATTTCCTAAAGCTGTCCGGATGGCCTCTTCAAATTCCTCTGGGACATACAGAGCAAGCTGTTTGATTGGATCTTCGTATGTCGGCACTAACACTCTTGTTTCTTCAAGCTCTAAGGCCTCAGCAAGCAAGTCATTGACTCCGCCATCAGCTACGTCTAAATTCGTATGTGCCACATATACTGCAATATCATGTTTGATGCATTTTTCAATGATACGTCCAGCCGGCTGATCCGTCGCTACATGTTTTAATGGTCGAAAAATCGGCGGATGGTGAGCAATAATAAGATCCACTTTTCGCTCGATCGCCTCATCTACTACATTCTCTAATACATCCAAGGTGATCATCACATTGGTTACTTTTTTATTTAATGTCCCAATCTGAAGACCAATTTTATCCCCTTCCATGGCGTATGCCTTTGGTGAAAATTGTTCAAACAATTGGATGATTTCATGCCCGTTTACTGTTTTAGCCAACAGTCAAAACCTCCTTTAGCATCTTTATTTTCGCATTCAGCTCTTCAAGGCGTTCTTTATTTTCTTCTGTCCGCGCCGCCTGCTGAATTTGACTTTCTATCTTCTCCATATGCTGTAGCTCTTGCATCCACTTGCGCTGGAAAACGTCATTTTGCTCTTTCGCAAGAAACGGGCCAACTAGCATGCCTGCTTCAAGTGACATTCCTTCATAAGCTTTATCTTTATCACCTTTTTCTGCGATGATGATTTCGTATATTTTGCCATCCTCTTCTAAAATGACTTCATCTATCAATTCATACCCCTCTTGATAAAGCCATAAACGAATATGGTGGGCATGGATATTCGGCTGAAGAATGAGCCGCTCATTGCCTGCGAGCTTATGCCTTCCTTCATTTAGTATGCTTGCGATGAGTGCCCCGCCCATACCTGCAATCGTCACTGCATTCACTTCGCCTTTTTCAATGACTTCAAGGCCATTTCCTTTTCTGACCGATATCTGTTCATCTAATTCAAGTCTATGTACTTGCTGCTGCGCCGATTGAAGCGGTCCATCGGTAATTTCACCAGCAATGGCTTTCACTGCTTTTTGATGCAGAATCGCATAGCATGGCAAATAGGCATGGTCTGAGCCGATATCAGCGAAGACTGCCTCATCTGGTAAAAAGTCTGCGACTTTTTTTAATCGTTTCGATAAATTCATTTCATTCATACGTATCACTACTTTTCTTTAATGTTCATACTTGTCTATCTTATATAAATTATGGACTTTTTAAAAGTCGTTTTCAAATGAAAAAAGCTCTTCTTTTGAAAAAGAGCTTTTTGTATAAGATTATTTAATTTTAGACACCCATTCCGCCATTTCATCGAGCTTTTCATTTGGAATCAGCCCGCCTGGCATCCCGTTGCCGCCTTCTTGAATTTTCTTCTTGATGTCAGCTACTTCAAGCTTGTCTCCAACACCTTTTAATGCAGGACCTGCACCGCCTTCATAGTTTTCCCCGTGACAGCTTATGCAGTTCTGCTTATACAATTCTTCCGGCGTTGCATTTGCTGTCTCTTCTTGCTTTTGCTCTTTGCCCCCTGAGGCAATTTTTTCTTCATCTTTCAGCCCCTTCATTGATAAGAAAAAAGTGAGTCCAATACCTAAAATGGCAATCAATAAAAATGGTATAAGTGGATTCCGTTTCATTTCTTTCATCCTCCCCTTTGTGAAAACCCCTTTGAGACTATGCAAACAATTCTAATTCTACTTTAATTTTACAAAAAGTAAACGAATTATGATACAAAACTTTGGTCAAGTTCACAGATTAGACAAAAATGATTCAAGATGAGAAATGAAGCCTTCAGCACATTTAGATGTATTTTTTATACATCTTTTCTCTAAGAACGTTGCAAATTCATTTGTTATTCAGTAAAATATAATCAGATTGAAAAAAGCGTTTTCATTTTTGATAAGAAAGAACGGATCTCTTTCAAGATCCGTCCGGTTTCTACTCTAAGAAGTCTTTTAATCGTTTACTTCTGCTTGGGTGTCTTAATTTACGAAGAGCTTTCGCTTCAATTTGTCTGATACGCTCTCTTGTTACGCCGAACACCTTTCCAACCTCTTCTAACGTGCGAGTTCTTCCGTCGTCTAGTCCGAAACGTAGTCTTAGCACATTTTCTTCACGGTCCGTCAGCGTGTCTAATACATCTTCAAGCTGCTCTTTTAAGAGTTCGTACGCAGCGTGGTCAGATGGAGATGTCGCCTCTTGGTCTTCGATAAAATCACCAAGATGCGAGTCATCTTCTTCACCAATAGGTGTTTCTAAAGATACAGGCTCTTGCGCAATTTTAAGAATCTCTCTTACCTTTTCTGGAGTTAAATCCATGTCTTCAGCAATTTCCTCAGGCGTTGGTTCTCTGCCTAGGTCTTGCAGAAGCTGTCTTTGAACACGGATCAATTTATTAATCGTTTCCACCATATGAACCGGGATCCGGATTGTTCTCGCCTGATCGGCAATCGCACGTGTGATCGCCTGTCTAATCCACCAAGTCGCATATGTTGAGAATTTATATCCTTTGCGGTAATCAAACTTCTCAACCGCCTTCATCAGACCCATGTTTCCTTCTTGAATCAAGTCAAGGAACAGCATACCACGACCGACATAGCGTTTCGCAATGCTGACAACGAGACGAAGGTTCGCTTCCGCTAATCTTCTTTTTGATTCCTCATCGCCCTCTTCGATCTTTTGAGCATACGTAATTTCTTCTTTTGCAGATAACAAATTGACGCGTCCGATTTCTTTTAAGTACATACGAACAGGATCATTGATTTTGACACCTGGTGGTACGCTTAAATCATTCAGGTCAAATTCTTCTTCTGCTTTAGCCAGCTGCTGAACATTTGGGTCTTCTGTCTCTTCGTTTTCACTAATGAGCTCTACACCCTGTTCGCCTAAGTATTCATAGTATTCATCCATTTGGTCTGATTCAATTTCAAAGCTAGACATACGCTCTGCAATTTCTTCGTATGTTAAAACGCCCCGTTTTTTACCCGTTTCAGTGAGCTTATCTCTCACCTGTTCAAAGGTTAATTCAGTTTCGGTTTCGTGGGCTTGTTTATCAGCCATTATGGATCCCTCCTTCCAAAGCTTGCAACGAATTCTAAAGTAACTTGCGATTTACTTCCGCCCTGCTTTTCTCTCTCTATCAAACAGATGACGAAGCAAATAGGAAATAAAATAAATAATGATGAAGGCAAGATGCTTGCGGTCTTATGCTCCTCCCGTAAAGGATTCATTGCCAGCCGTAAGTCCTGTCATTAATAATAGACGTATTACTTCAGCGAACGGTTCAACTGAATAATTTCTTTTGCAAGTGTTGCCGCTTTGAAGAAATCTTTTTGCCTCTCCGCTTCTGCACGTTCTAGTTCTTTTTCCTTTATCATTGACAAATTCCGATGATTCAACACTTTTTTTACATAATCACTTAATTCAGCTTCACTTAGTTCGTCTCCGACTTGAATCATCAATATATCCGTCAACAGCTGATTCATGACATCATCTTCTATCCGGTTCATCAGGTGCTGCGGCGTTGGTTCTTTGCCTTCTTCATACAAGGCATAAATGTACGTTGCCAGCGCCCTGTGCGAATCTATATTAAATTCAATCCCGATTCTGTCAAGTACTTTGCGGATCACGTCATCGCTTTTTAACATATGTGCAAGCAGCATTCGCTCTGCATTTTCATATGCCGGCCGCAGACGCTTTCTTCTCACTTGTGTTGACAGATGTGCACGCCGTTTTTCAAGCCCGTTTTCTTCCTGCGTGCTTTTGGTTTCTTGCCGCTGCTGTTTTTCAAACAGCTCCAGTTGTTCTTTTAATGAATCAAGTGAGATCGAAAACTCCCCAGCAAGCTGTTTCATGTAAATCTCTTGCTCCAAAGAGCCATTTAACCGGCTGATTTCTCGGAGAACCTGCTTCATATAAGTAAGACGGTCTCCTTCGTCTGATAAGTTTTTTCCTCTTCGGAAAAAATTCATCTTAAACGTCATTAATGTCACACTTGCATCTATGATGTCATTCCTAAATTTCTCGCCGCCATATTTACGAATGTAATCATCTGGATCAAGTCCATCTGGTATCATGGCAACGCGAACTTTACATCCTCTTTTTCCAAGCAAATCTGATGCTTTCATGGTCGCTTCGTATCCGGCCGTATCAGAGTCATAGCAAAGGATGATCTCTTCTACGTTCCGCCTGAGAAGCTTTACGTGCTCTTCTGTAAGAGACGTACCCATTGTTGCAACACTTTCACCGACACCTGATGTAACAGCTGAGATGACGTCTGCAAATCCTTCAAAAAGAACTGCCCGTTCGCGTTTGCGAATATGCATACGTGCGTCATGAAAGTGATAAAGCAGCTTACTTTTATGAAAAAGCGGCGTTTCAGGACTATTCATATATTTAGGCTGCTGATCACCAAGCGATCTTCCGGAAAAAGCGATGACCGTTCCATGATGATCATGAATGGGAAACATGACACGATCTCTAAAGCGGTCAAAAAAGCCTGTGCCGTTTTCACGTTGAATCAAAAGACCAGCCTTCTCCATCATCACAGGATCAAATCCTCGTTTTTCTAAAAACTTGGTCACGAAATCCCAAGAATCAAGAGCATACCCGATCTCAAACTTGGCAATGGTTTCATCCGTAAAGCCTCTGGACCGTAAATAATCGAGTGCGTTTTGACCTTCCTTTGTATTTACCAGCAAATGGTGGTAAAATTTCTTAAGAAGCTCATGGGCCTCAATCATTTTATGATCTGCAGTGTCCTCTTGCTGAGAGGAACTCATCTGAGCATTCGCCACCTGCTCAGGCAGATCAATATGGTACTTATCAGCCACATGTGAAACGGCTTCAATAAATGAGTAGCCCTCCATTTGTCTGAGGAAAGAAAACACATTGCCTCCTGCACCACAGCCAAAACAATGGAAGATTTGCTTATCTGCTGAAACAGAGAATGAAGGAGTATTTTCACCATGGAATGGACAAAGACCGAAGTAATTTCGACCTTGCTTTCTAAGCTGTACGTATTCTCCAATCACTTCGACAATGTCTGCGTTTTTTTGGATCTGCTCCAAAAGTTCATCTGGTATACGTTTGCTCATCCTAATAACACTCCGTCGTACATTATTCGCCTTTTAATTTAAAAATCCTTCATGATTCGACAGGATTTTTTGTAGTTGCGCCATAAATCGCTTCTTATCCTCTTCTAAAAGCTTTTTGGGACCTTTTCCGTATACACCTTTTCTTCGCTGTTTGCTGGAAACATGCCTGCGTTCCAAATCAAAATCAATTGTTTCGTTTGTGTACATTCGTCCTCTCTCAGACAGAACAATGACCTGTCTCGGAAGCAGTAAGGAGGCAAGACCAATATCTTGGGTGACGACAATATCTTGTGCAGCAGCTGAGTTTGCAATGACTAAATCCGCTGCTTCCTTATGTGTATCTACAAACCGCCAATCTTCAAGTGGAGATCTTTTGGTTTGAAAATGCTCATATGAAGCAATGAACGTCACTGGTACTTGAAATTGAGATGCGACAGAAAGGATTTCGTCTTTTACAGGACAAGCATCTGCATCGACATAAATCGTCCTCTCTTTTTTACGTTCATTCAGGTGACTAATTCTCCATCCCTCCACCTTATTCCTGCTTTAGAGAAGCAAAAAGACCATACTTTTCCCCTATAAAGCAATCAACAGTAAAACTCATTTTGTCGAAAAGTTATGTTCAGAATCACTTGACTTCTGCCAATATTAGTTTATTCGTTCTTGACTTAACTTAAACCTAAAATCAATCATTTTATCACAATTTTTTATTATAATACAAATGCAGCAAATATGCCATTGTTTTTGTTTACCCGTTTCCCACCATAGGAAAAACCCAGGAGGAGCATCCTGAGTTTATTCGGAACCTCTTTTGGTCAGCATTTGATGAATGACATTTGCCGTTTCCTCAACTGCTTTATTCGATACATCAACGACTTGACAGTTAATGCGGTCAACCACTTTTTCAAAATACTCTAGTTCCTCTTTAATCCGCTCAATGTTCGCATAAATAGCGCGATCATTTAAACCAAGAGATTTTAAACGCTCTTTGCGAATATGATTTAGTTTGTCTGGACTAATTTTCAAACCGATACATTTCTTCGGATCAACTGAAAATAACTCTTCTGGCGGATCAACTTCAGGTACAATTGGAACGTTCGCTACCTTCAGCCGTTTATGTGCCAAATATTGAGATAATGGTGTCTTAGACGTGCGTGATACACCAATGAGTACAATATCAGCCTTTAGAATACCTCTAGGGTCTCTGCCGTCATCGTATTTCACAGCGAACTCGATCGCTTCTACCTTTTTAAAATAGTCCTCATCTAATTGACGTACACGACCCGGCTCATGTTTCGCTTCATTTCCATATGCCGTCTCCATTTTATCAATGAGTGGACCGATGATGTCATAATAAACGACACCGTTTGCTTCTGCTTCCTCGATTAAGAATTGGCGCATTTCTGGCACTACAAGAGTAAAGCAGACGATCCCATTATCTGCTTTCGCCAGTGAAATGACTTCTTTAATCGTACCAACATCCTCTACATACGGGATTCTTCTAATATTTGAATGGTCTGATGAGCCGCCATCAAATTGGCTAAGTGCCGCTTTGACCACGAGCTCTGCCGTTTCTCCAACTGAATCTGATACCACAAAAATTACGCGATTACTCATAACATCCCCTCGCAGTCTTCTGTCATTAGATTATTTCGTTCTCCGATAAGCTGACAAGTATTTTCGTCATGTTTGTTTTCGTAATTCTTCCGACCACTTCAAAGCCTTTATCCGTATCTTTTATCACAGGAAGTGCATCTATTTGCTTTTCAATCAAGTGCTTCGCCACATCCATAATGAAATCTTCCTTGCGGCAAACGGTGATGTTCGGCATTCTTGTCATAATAATATGGACAGGGATAGATGGAAGCTCCTGTTTCCCTATACTTGCGCGAAGGAGGTCTTTTCTTGATAACACGCCTGTTAAAATAGAGTGATCGTCCACAACGAATAATGTGCCCACATCCTCTAAAAACATCGTACAAATCGCATCATAAACCGAAACATTCTCATGTATCACCACTGGAATGGATTGAAAGTCTTTCACTTGAAGTTTTTTCAGCTTATCTGCGAGAAGCTGCGTGCCTGTTTTTCCTGTGAAAAAGTAGCCGACCCTTGGTCTTGCTTCTAAAAAGCCTGACATTGTTAAAATGGCTAAATCCGGTCTGAGGGTCGCCCTTGTTAAGTTCAGCCGATCGGCGATATGCTCTCCAGTGATCGGACCATTCTCTTTGACAATCTGTAAAATCTGCTCTTGCCGTTTATTTAACTCGATTGTACTCACCACCTTTAAATAGAGAGAGCGAAATCTTTATTTTATGTATATCATTTTCATAACTCATCATATTATAGCGCATCTTTGTCCGAATGAAACAAAAATCCACTCAAAAACCGTGAATTAAATGAGTAAAAAACGATTGCCCTTCGGAAAAGGCAACCGTTCTTAGGTATTTATTTTACAATTAAATTGTTCATATTCGCAAATGATTGAATGACTTTGGCTAGTTTGACCATTTGTGCCAAACGATTTCGCTTCAGTTTTTCATCATCCGCATGAACCATTGTATGATCGAAATAATGAACAATCGGTGTTTTTAACGTATCTAGCGCCTCAAGTGCCAGGCTGTATTGTCCTGCTGCTACATGTTCCTTTACAGCTTTCTCTACTTGCTGATACGCCTCAAACAGCTTTTGCTCATATTCATTTTCAAACAGTTCAGGCTGAATCTCTGCGTCTTCCCCTTTTTTACTGATTGAAATGACGCGTCCCAATGCTTCAGCCGTTTCTTTGAAGCTTTCTTGTTTCACACTCTCTTCAAGAACAGCTGCTTTTTTGACGACTGCATATGGCTCAATATTTTCAACATCCAGCACTGCATCAACAACATCATGGCGAATATGCTCTGCTTGAAGAACATACTTTAAACGATGCGTTAAAAATTCAATCAGAGCAGCTTCATGTTCTGCCTTTACTTGAGCAAGTGCTAACAGCTCTTTAAATGAAATATTCCAATGACGGTCGAGCAAGATTTGAACGATACCGCTCGCTTGTCTTCTAAGTCCATAAGGGTCTTGAGAACCCGTTGGGATCACATCAATTGAGAAGAATGAACAAATAGAATCAAGCTTATCTGCTACTGCCACAATCGCACCAATCAAAGTGGATGGCGCCTCGTCACCAGCAAAGCGCGGCATATAGTGCTCGTTGATGCTTCTTGCTACTTCTTCATGTTCACCAAGAGCTCTTGCATATTTCTCACCCATGATTCCTTGTAATTCTGGGAATTCATAGACCATTTGAGTCACAAGGTCAAACTTCGAAATACTTGCTGCTCTCGCCACACGTTTAGTGGTTTCGTCATCTGCCCCAACATGCGCCGCTAGACGAGTTGCAATGTCAGTCACTCTCTTCAGCTTGTCGCCGATTGTTCCAAGTTTCTCATGGAATACCACTTTATCAAGCTTTTTAATATTGTCTTCAATCACTAGTTTTTCGTCTTCTTTATAGAAGAATGCAGCATCTGATAAACGCGCACGAAGTACTTTTTCATTCCCTCTTGCGACATTTTCCAGCGCCTCACTGTTTCCATTTCTGACTGTAATAAAGTGCGGCAATAATTCCCCTTGCTCATTTTTCACAGGGAAGTAGCGCTGATGCTCTTTCATTGTCGTCACCAATACTTCTTCCGGCAATGCAAGAAACTCTTCTTCAAAGGAACCAGACAGCACAGTTGGATATTCTACAAGGTCGTTCACTTCTTCTAAAAGTTCAGGATCAACAGGAATGACCCAGCCTTTTTCTGTAGATAGCGCATCTAGCTGTTCAGTAATGAATTGTTTTCTTTTATCTGAGTCTGCAATCACAAATTGATCGCGCAATGTTTGTTCATAGGAAGCAGGTGTGTCAATGCTGGCTGTCGTTCCAAGGAAACGGTGTCCTCTAGTCTCACGGCCGCTTTTCACCCCAGCAATTTCAACAGGTACAATCTCTTCTCCAAATAAACAAACAATCCATTTAATCGGACGGATATAGCGTAAATCCTCGCTTCCCCATCTCATGTTCTTTGGAAAGCTTAATGAAGCGGCAATTTCACCTAACGCTGGCAGTAGATCTTTGACTTGCTTTCCTTCTTGAAACTTTTGGACATGGACATAATCCACTCCTTTGATCTCTTTGAAATAGAGATCATCTGTTGAAGCACCTTGTCCTCTCGCAAAGCCTTCAGCTGCTTTTGTCCAATTGCCTTCAGCATCTTGGGCAATTTTTTTAGCCGGCCCTTTTGCTTCTTCTTTGATGTCTTCTTGTTTTTCTGCGACACCTTTCACAAGTACAGCAAGACGTCTAGGTGAGTTAAATAAAGCAGTCTCTTCAAATGAAATATTTTGCGTTTCAAACCATGCTTTTACTTTTTCACCTAGCTGCTTTGTGCTCTCTGGCATGAAACGAGCCGGCATCTCTTCTAAGCCGATTTCAAGTAATACATCTTGTTTATTCATGAGAAGCCGCCTCCTCTTTTAGCATAGGGAATCCCAGTTTTTCGCGTTCTTCATAATAGGTTTTGGCTACTTTTCTTGCTAACTGACGCACTCTTCCGATATAGCCAGTTCGCTCAGTCACAGAAATAGCACCCTTTGCATCGAGCAGGTTAAACGTATGAGAGCATTTGAGGACATAATCGTATGCCGGGTGAACAAGCCCTTTGTCCATTTGGCTATGTGCTTCTTTCTCATAGGTTGTAAATAGCTCGAACAGCATGTCAGTATTAGATGTTTCAAATGTATAAACAGAGTGCTCGTATTCAGCCATTAAGAATAAATCTCTGACCGTAAATCCGTCTGTCCATTCAAGATCGAAGACATTTTCTTTGTCCTGGATGTAAGAAGCAAGACGTTCAATACCGTATGTGATTTCAACAGAAACGGGCTTACATTCTAAGCCGCCGACCTGTTGGAAATACGTGAACTGCGTAATTTCCATGCCATCAAGCCATACTTCCCAGCCAAGTCCTGCACAGCCAAGAGATGGATTTTCCCAGTTGTCTTCCACAAAACGAATATCATGTTTCAGCGGGTCAATGCCAAGTGCCTTCAATGATTCAAGATATAGCTCTTGAATATTGTCAGGTGATGGCTTAATGATCACTTGAAATTGATGATGCTGATACAATCTATTTGGGTTTTCTCCATATCTGCCATCAGCCGGGCGTCTTGAAGGCTCTACATATGCTACCTTCCACGGCTCTGGGCCGATGCTTCTGAGGAACGTGTATGGACTCATCGTTCCGGCACCTTTTTCTGTGTCATACGCCTGCATTAATACGCAGCCTTCATTTGACCAATGCTTTTGCAGCGTCAAAATCATGTCTTGAATATTCAATGATCGCACCTCCATCTTTTCTACACCAACCGCTATGTATGGCGGGTGGGATTAGAACCTTGTAAGAGAACACAAAAACTCCCGTCTCTATGCTCGCAAGGTTCTTGCAAACATAGGGACGAGAGTTTTTCCCGCGGTTCCACCCTATTTGCTGGTGTCGTAGCACCCAGCCGCTTTGTTTTACGTTGCTCAAGAATGCCTTTCGTTACGCCTCCATCCTTAGCTCACACCGCCCTAAGGTCGCTTTTATGGATTTTACGTAAGTACTTCTTTCTGTCAATGCAACATATTTTATCTTAGATGATCTTACAAAAAGTCTTGGGAGATGTCAACTTTTGTTTTCCCCGCCCATTAGCTTTTTCATGGATTCCATCTGATTCATGAATTTTTTTGATTTTAAATAGAGGCCGGAATATTCGTCATAGTAGTGATCAAGCACTTGACGAATTTCTTGTTTCGTCTGCGGCTTCACATCAACCTGACCAAGCCTTGATAAATCAAAATAATGAAACAAACGGAGCAGCCTTGCAGCTGCGGGGGATAAGGGCAGTTTATATGGATCTTTCGAAAAACAATTTTGGCAAATGAAGCCGTTATCTCTTATTGAGAAATGGAACTGCCCTTCTTTTTGACCACAGTGGACACATTGATCAAGTTCAGGCTTCATCCCCATCACTGATAACATTTTGACCTCTACGATAAATAAAATAATATCAGCATCTGTACCTTCGTTGAGATGACGCAGAGATTGAAGCAGAAGCTCAAACAAATAAGGGTTTGGCTTTTTTTCTTCTGTCCCTTTATCCATCAATTCCGTCATATATGCGGCATATGCGGTCAGAAATAAGTCTTCCCGAATGGCCCGCATACTTTCAATCATTTCGCCTTGCTGGAGCGTTCCAAGTCCTGTTGATGATTGGATGAGAAAGGTGCCGTATAAAAACGGCTGGCTTATAGCTGACAGGCGGCTGTTTGATTTTTTAGCGCCTCTTGCCATCACGCCAATTTTTCCATGTTCTCTAGTGAGCAGCGTGACAATTTTGTTTGTTTCGCCATAATCTGTTGTTCTAAGGACGATTCCTTCACTTTTAATGAGCATTTGTCTACACTCCGAGCGCTGGAGGGGGTCAAGAATTATAAGATTGGAAAATCAAATCGTGCTATTTCTTCTTCAAGTACATCGGGTCTTTCCAGGTTCTCCTTTTCTAACTCTTTGAAAAGCAGATACGTGTCAACGCTTCCTGTTTGTGAAAATACGTTCCATGTAAAATTCAACATAAAAACCCCACCTTTCTTTATTAGAAGCAGCAACGCTACATCCAACATATTAATTTTATCTTGACCAGGCTACCTCCATTTCATGATAAACAATTTTTACTAATCGAACCGCACCATTGTCAGATTTGCTGACAAATGCAGCGATTTTTAATATTCGTCTTCTCTAAATCCGAAGTCACGCAGGTGAGTGGATTTATTACGCCAGTCCTTCTGAACTTTGACCCAAAGCTCTAAATACACTTTTGAGCCTAGAAGTGCTTCAATATCTCTGCGCGCTTTTTGTCCCACTTCTTTTAACAAGCTGCCTCGTTTACCAATGACGATCCCTTTTTGCGAATCACGTTCTACGACAATGGTCGCCGCGACATGGATCTTGCCGTTTTCATCTGGCTTAATCGATTCAATCGCAACCGCAATACTGTGCGGAATCTCTTCTCTCGTTAAATGCAGCACTTTTTCACGAATTAATTCAGAAATAATAAACCGTTCTGGATGATCTGTTACTTGATCTGCCGGATAAAATTGAGGGCCCTCTGGAAGATAACCTTCAATCTGCTGAAGAAGCGTGTCGATATTGTTTCCTTCAAGAGCTGAAATGGGCACAATTTCCTTGAATGGGTAACGTGTGCGGTATTCATCAATTAAAAGGAACAGTTCATCTGGATGAATTTGGTCAATTTTATTAACGACTAGGAACACCGGTGTAGATGTTTGCTTTAGTCGTTCAATGATGAATTCATCACCTTTGCCATAGCCTTCCTGTGCGTTGATCATAAACAAGATCAGGTCGACTTCCTTCAGTGTATTTTGAGCCACCCTCATCATAAAATCACCAAGCTTATGCTTAGGTTTATGAATCCCCGGTGTATCGATAAAGATCGTTTGTGATGTGTTGGTTGTCAAAACACCTTGCACTTTGTTTCGCGTCGTTTGGGGCTTATCGCTCATGATGGCGATCTTTTGTCCAATGACACGATTAAGAAAGGTTGATTTCCCTACATTTGGTCTTCCAATAATTGATACAAATCCTGATTTGAAACTTTCGTTAGTCATTTAAATCCTCCGGTGAAAATGCGCCTGGCAATAGTTCATTTACTGTTGTTTCGTATATATGTCCTTTTAAGTTCGTTAGAATCACTGGCATATCAGGTGCACATAGCTCTGAAATGACCTGTCTGCATGCGCCGCACGGCGAAACAGGACGGTCTGTATCAGCCACCACTGCTAACATTTGAAAAGATGTAATGCCTTCTGAATAGGCTTTAAAAAGTGCTGTTCTTTCCGCACAATTACACATACCATATGCTGCATTTTCAATGTTGCAGCCGCCATACACTTTTCCATCATTCGACAGTAATGCTGCACCGACTTTGAATTTAGAATAGGGTACATATGCAAAATCTCTTGCTTTGATTGCTTCTGAAATCAACTCTTGTTTGTTCATTCCTAGTTCCCACTTTCAGAAGAAATGGTACCACTGTCACATTTATATTTTACATAATTCACGTGACATTTTCACGCCCATTTCTAAAAATGTTAATAAATAGTAATATTGTTCTATTGCATGATCTTCGGTAAGAAGATGATCAACCCAATCATAACCGAAATCGCGGCGTAAACGCAAACAGCGCCTGCCGCAGCGTCCTTCGCTCTCTCTGCAAGCGGGTGCCTTTCTTCTGTCATCAGATCCACTGTATGTTCAATGGCTGTATTGACAAGCTCAAGCGCAAACATTCCCCCGCAAAGAAGAAGAATGATCAGCCATTCAAATGGGTCTATGCGGAACCAAAAGCCGCAGATCACCACGATGATGGCTGCGACTGTGTGAAATCGAAAATTCCGTTCATTCAAGAAAGTTCGCCATATTCCTCTAAATGCATAGTAAAAACTCCGAAAAAAACGGGCGAGCGGCCTTCTTTTCTTACGATGATCTCGAAAGACCATAATCATCCAAGATTTTTGTCTGTTTGGCGAACATTTCTTTTTCCTCTTCCTCTGTCATATGATCATACCCAAGCAAATGGAGGAAGCCATGAATCGTTAAGAATCCAAGCTCTCTCATAAAGGAATGTCCATATTCCTCTGCCTGCTCTTTCGTTCGATCCACACTAATGATAATGTCACCAAGTACAGGCGGGATATCATCCGCTCCAATGATTTCAATCTCCCCTTCTCCTTCTTCCTCAAGTGCAAAGGAGATCACATCTGTTGGTGCGTCTTTTCCGCGGTATTCTTTATTGATTTGATGAATCTCTTCATTCGAAACGATCGTCACTGATACTTCCGCTTGATCCTTGACCTCAAGTTCATCTGCAGCAAACTGAAGAAGCTTTTCCACTTCTTCAAGCTGCTCTTTTGATACTTGTCCTGTTTCATCTATTAAATCGATTAACAATGTCATTTACTTCACCTTCTGCTTCGGGGCATCTGGATATTCAATCCGAGAATGGAAAATCCCCTTTAATGTTGTACAAATCGTTTGGCTGATAATATTTAATTCTTTAAATGTGAGGTCACACTCACTAAATTGCCCGTCCTGCATTTTATCTGAAATAATGCCTTTGACAAGCTTTTCAATCCGCTCTGGATTTGGATTATGCATCGAACGAACCGCCGCTTCAACGCTGTCAGCCACAGAAATAATCGCTGCTTCTTTTGATTGCGGCTTTGGACCAGGGTAACGGAATTCTTCTTCTGTCACCTGATCATCACGCTCTTTCGCCTTATAGTAAAAGAACTTTAAAAGAGACTTCCCGTGATGCTGTTCGGCAATGTCGACAAGTTCTTCAGGAAACTTCTTTTCTCTCAGCATATCAGCGCCATCTGTCGTATGGGCAATAATAATATTTTTACTCAGCTGAGGAGAAAGCTTGTCGTGCGGATTATCAATGTTCATTTGGTTTTCGATAAAGTATTGCGGTCTTTTCGTTTTCCCAATGTCATGATAATAAGCACCGACTCTTGCTAAAAGACCATTTGCGCCGACTGCTTCACATGCAGCATCCGCTAAATTCGCCACCATGACACTATGATGATATGTACCTGGTGTCTCGGTTAAAATCTTTTTGAGTAGCGGATGATTTGGATTGGATAATTCAATCAGTTTCATTGTGGAAAGAATACCAAACATGCTCTCAAAAACAGGCATTAACCCAATGACCAAGATAGATGATGCAAACCCTGACACAATCGCCATCATGAGGTTCACACCGATTTCAAGCCCTGATGGTGAAGAGTTTTGGATGAGTGTAATGGATAAAACCACAAGTACATTCACCAAAGCCACCAAAAGCCCAGCCTGCAATATTTTAGATCTTGCATTATGTTTTCTTAAAAATAAAATACCCGCCATCCCGCTCATCAGATAATAAGCGCAGATCACATAGTTAAAGACGCCGGTTACTCCTTGATTAAACATCATACTGCCGCAAAGAGCAAATACAAGACCGGAGAAGATCGCTAACCGCTCATTAATGAGCAGCTTGATCAGCATCGTGCCAAGTGCCACTGGCACGACATAGCCTATCGTCGTATACTTCGTTTCCTGGAAGAGGCTGAACACTTCCATGATAATTAATATAATCGTGAAAATAAGCGAGTAAAGCAGTAACGACTTATTCTTATGGACAATCGATTTTTTCCTCGATTCAAGGGAATGAACAATCGCTGCTAAGAAAAGTCCAATTAATATGAGAAGACCACTTACAGGCTTAAATAAATTTGAGCTGTTTAACAGACCCGTGAGTTCTAATTTGCGATAAACTTCCCGGTCAATGAGCTCTCCTTCTTCAACTAAGATTTGTCCTTGCTTAATTTGCACAGGCTGAATATTGTCAGCCGCTTCCTGTCTTTTCTTCTCTGTTGCCACTGGGTCAAATACATAGTTTGGAATGATCGCAAATTCACCGATTTCTTTCGCTGCATTTAAGTATTTTGATGGAATTGAATTGTTTTTAAGCTCTGTCTTGACTTGTTTTTTCTCATCTTGTAATTTCGCTGCTGTGATTTCTTTACTCATCAGTGAATTCACCACTGTGATGATGGAATCCTTAGTAAATGAGAGATTTTCATCACTTGCCTGGAGCAGTGCTTTGATGGATTGATCCGAAACAGCCTCCTGCATATCTGTTGTGAGCTTTTCTTTGACACGCTTGACCATTTCTTGATCTGATGGCGCGTTCTCTTTATCATCAGCTGCTTTCTTCTCTTCTTTAATGGCTTCAAAGAGGGATGAGATGAGGTCTACGCGATTATCAGAATACGCTTTTTTGAGCGTATATTGATCTTCTACTTGATCTGTTGCTTCTTGTTTCTTTTCTTCTGTCGCTTCTTGATCATCAACGGTTGACGGAGAATAGATGGTCTGTTCGCTCACTGAAAATAAATCTAAGTCGAGCGATTCAGGCTTTACATGGAAGAAGAGCACCACGAATAAAATGGCTGCTAAACCAGCGTACAGCAAAACATTTAAATAACGTGAGCGCTCCATTTTCTGAGGTTCTTTTTTAGACAGCATTCTTTTGCGCTTACTGCCTTTTTGATTCTTTCTCAAGGAAAGTACCTCCTTTTTTACTTTAAACCACGATCGAAACAAAATGACCCGATGAAGACGATCGGGTCACTCAGTTCATTTTTGCTTTTCGTATGCGCCAATGATCTTCGCCACAAGCGGGTGTCTGACCACATCTGTCTGGTCTAATTCAATAAATGAGATGCCCTTGATCTCTGCAAGCATGTCCTTTGCAGCCGCAAGACCTGACTGCATGCCCTTTGGCAGATCAATCTGTGTAATATCTCCTGTAATGACCATTTTAGAGCCAAACCCAAGTCTCGTCAAAAACATTTTCATTTGGGCAGGTGTTGTATTCTGCGCTTCATCTAAAATCACAAATGCATCATCAAGCGTCCGGCCTCTCATATAGGCAAGGGGCGCTATTTCAATCACGCCGCGCTCGATTAAACGTTCCGTATGATCACTGCCAAGCACATCATGCAGGGCATCATATAGTGGTCTTAAATAAGGATCTACTTTTTCCTTTAGATCACCTGGTAAAAAGCCAAGGCTCTCTCCTGCTTCAACAGCTGGTCTTGTCAGGATAATCCGTTTTACATGTCCATTTTTCAGTGAATGTACCGCATTGACAACTGCCAAATACGTCTTCCCTGTACCAGCGGGTCCAATTCCAAAGACCAGGTCATCTTTTTTCATCGCCGCAGCATATTCACGCTGGCCGATTGTTTTCACCCTGATCGACTTTCCTTTGGCATTTTTCGTAATTTCATCTTCATACATATTTTCAAAATAATTCAGCTTGTTTTTTTGCGCCATTTTAATGGCATAGACGACATCCCGTTCAGATATCTCAATTCCTTTACGGATGAGATGTAAAAGAGATGTGATCAAACGGCTTACTGTATCTCTCGATGCTTCCTCACCAGAAACATACACTTTTTCTCCACGCGTAATAATGGAGACGTTCAGCTCGTTTTCCATTAGTTTCAGATAAGCATCTTGATTGCCAAATAAAGCAATCGCTTCGTTTGGGCTATCCAATTTTTGTTGAATCTCAAGTAAATGTTCTGTCATTCTCTAGTCTCCCTGAACAATAGGTGTTGGTTGAACAATATCTTCTATTACTTGGTAAAGGATGATTAACTTAACTTTACCATTCCCTGTTGTCTCGTGCAAAACTTTTTCACTTTTCACCTCTCCTGTTTGACCTAGCTTCTCTTCTAATTCTTTTTTACCCATTTTAATCCCTGCTTGAACCGCTTCTTTATTTGTGTATTCTCGATTTATTTTCTCACTTTCACGTGTGATTTCCTTTTCATAAGAGAATGGGAGCTGCATGTTTAAGAAATGAAGCGGATGAACTTCTGTTTCTGTTTTTGGCTGCTTAAAATCATCCTTTTTAAAAGAAAAGCCCCAAAATGGCAGTGAGCCTCCAAATGCGGAGAGCTTGTGCTTTGTCTTCATTTTACCCGTAAAGACGTCAAAAGATGTTCGAAGAGGGACAGAAACTTCTGAACGATACCACGTTTCACCATAGATTTTCGCTTTGGCTCCTACCGTTTTTTGCTGATCTTCGCTGCCAATGAGTCCAGAGACAAGCATCTGTCCTTTCTTTACATGTTCATCAACCGCAGCAAGCGGCTCCCCTTTTTCTACATACATTCTCGTGATGACAGCCTTTTTCTTGGCGACGATATGCTGAGGACTCGTGTATTTCTCTTTTTCGGGTTCATTTTTTTCCACAACCTTCATTTGAAAGGTTGTGCCGTTTAGTTCTACGCCGACCCATGTGATGCTTGGAATATTGGTTGTCAGGGATTTTTGAATTTTTTCAGGTGTTCCCATGAGAAACTGAAAACGTCCTTTTTGCACCCCGATGTCGTCTAAATGCTTTCTCATTTGATGTTCAGTTTCTGGATTGGCTCCTTTAATATCAATTTTCCATACCATGTTTGAAAGCGCCAATATCGTCACTAGAAAGCATACAATCCCAAGGGTAAATCCGATATTCTTCCTTGACCATAGGAGTAGAAATGGAAAGCCCTTTTTTTGATGAAATGAACATGTCACGTCATGATGTCTGCGTATCTTTCTGAAGGCATGTACATCTGATAAGCGAATAAATAAGCGCACGCTGTCTTGACGGCGGCTCACTTGAAACATTGTGATCCCCTGTCTCGTGCACTCATTAATGAGCCGCTCAATGCCATTTCCTTTGATCTCCACTTCCACTCTGCCAATAAAATAGGCGAACCATTTATTCTTCACGCTTCTCCCCTCCGTCAGTTAAGAATCAATATAACGGACCTCATCGATTTTCCCTTCCAATAAAATCTCTTCTGGCAAAATCGTTTTAATCACAAAATCTTTCCCTGAAATAATGCATTGTCCCTGTTTGAGCATCAGCCTTACCTCTTGATCACTGAAAAGCAAAAGCCCTTTATGGTTCTCTATGTAAATGTGGAGTCTGCCAACCATCGTAATACGGGGAAGATCCATCATCACGTCTGGAGGGATTTCAAGTGTTCTTGTCAGCCATGCTTTAAGTCGATTTTTTCTTTTTCCCATTCAATAAGAACCCCTTCCCACCTCATGTGTATGAGATCAAACTGAAAGATGGTGAGACTGATGAGAAAGCCTCTATATCATCCTATTCCTCAGGGGTTCATATCATGCTAATGAATCCCGTAAAATAGCCTTTTCAGCATTTTCTTTAAGAAAAATCGTCATTAGGCAAAAAAAGCCCCCTTTATGAAAAAGGGGGCTTTCTTCTTTATCTTTTATATGGCCGTTTCATCGTTCTGTGCGGCTTTTTCGCGCGCGGCTCTCCAAATACTTCTCCAAGGAGCATTCCTTGAACAATTGTATCTTGGTTCAGCTTCTCAATGATTTTTGGCTTCTCTTCAGCAGATGCAGCCTTTGGCCTTGTCAGCTCTCTTTCAAGCGATTGGAACTCTTTGTTCAGCTCGTTTTTTCTTTCTTCCATTTCGGCAAGTGTAGCCGTATAGCGATCTTGTAAGGACTGAGAAGTTTTTTTCTTCATCCCGCCATGATCATGCACATCACCGAAATCGTCCAGCTGATCCGTCACGACTGGATCTGGACTTGTTTGCTTTTGGGGCACCTGTTTACGCTGAGGAGCGGGCTTCTTTTGCTGATTCTGCTCTTCGTTCTCCTCTTGTTTGCCGATCTTCCCAAAGACGGCAGAGATGATACCGATGATAATCGCAATTAGTAGCGGATTTTCAAATAGAATGTCCAATGGGCTCCCTCCTTAAAGCGTGAGAGGATGCTTATTTGTTTTCATTATCAGATGGACCTTTTGTCATTTTGCCAAATGAATCTCTCATATCCGTATCAGCATCGATATTCTTAATATTCATGTAGTCCATGACACCAATATTGCCTTCACGTAATGCTTCAGCCATTGCAAGTGGTACTTCAGCCTCTGCTTCTACGACTTTCGCGCGCATTTCTTCAACTTTCGCACGCATCTCTTGTTCTTGTGCAACAGCCATTGCGCGGCGTTCTTCTGCTTTCGCCTGTGCAATATTTTTGTCTGCTTCTGCTTGGTCTGTTTGTAGAATTGCCCCGATGTTCTTACCGATATCAACATCTGCGATATCAATCGAGAGAATTTCAAATGCAGTACCTGAATCTAATCCCTTACCAAGAACCGTTTGAGAAATCATATCAGGATTCTCAAGAACCTTTTTATGATTATCTGATGAACCGATTGTAGAGACAATCCCTTCACCTACACGGGCAATAATTGTTTCTTCTCCTGCACCACCGACAAGTCGGTCGATGTTTGCACGAACTGTAATACGTGCTTTTGCTTTGACTTCAATCCCGTCCATCGCAACACCCGAGATAAATGGTGTTTCAATGACTTTAGGATTTACACTCATTTGAACTGCTTCTAGTACGTCACGGCCTGCTAGGTCGATGGCTGCACAGCGGGCAAAGTTCAATTCGATATTCGCGCGTTGAGCTGCAATTAATGCGTTCACCACTCGGTCCACGTTACCACCTGCAAGATAGTGGCTCTCCAGCTGGTTAATCGACACATCAAGACCTGCTTTATGTGCTTTGATGAGCGGGTTGACCACTCGGTTTGGTATCACTCGGCGCAGTCTCATTCCTACAAGTGTAAAAATGCTCACTTTTACGCCAGCCGCTAGGGCAGAAATCCACAGCATCACCGGTACAAAGGTGAAAAAGATCGATAGAACAATCAAACCTGCTGCGATAATCACAAATAATAGTAAAGTAGATGGATCCATTTTATTCCTCCTCTAAAATCAGTATATCTATACTTTCCTCACGACAATGCGTGAGCCTTCCGCTTTCACAATTTTTACTTGTTCATCTTTATCGATAAAGGCACCTTCTGACACAACATCAATGCGCTCATCTCCGAGTACGATCGTACCAGATGGACGAAGTGCGGTAGCTGTCACTGCGATTTGTCCAACAAGATCCTCTCTTGTTTCATTTGAGACATAACCGCTTTCCTTATTGGTTGAATCGGTTAAAATGAACTTTTTAAAGAATTTCATACGTTTCCCCAACACCTTTGTCAATAAAATAACTGCTATGATTGAAACAGCAGTGGCAATCAAGATGGAAATCGCCATTTCTGTAAAGCTTCCAGCTGCTAAAAATAAGCTGACAACGACACAGATCAGTCCAATGACACCTACGATTCCCCCTGGCAAAAACAATTCCAGAATGATGAGTGCAATCCCTGCTAAAAACAGGAACAACGTCTCATATCCTGCAAAACCTGCCACGAGATGACCATAAAAGAATAGAAGAAGCGCTGTCACTCCCATGGTGCCCGGGACCCCAAAGCCAGGAGAATAGAGCTCAACAACTAACCCTAAACTTGCAATGGATAAAAGGATTGGAATGACAATTGGGTGCGTAAGAAAACGCGCAACCTTTTCAGCAAAGCTCACTTCATCGTATTGAACAGAAGCATCTTTTAATTTCAGCTTCTGAAGCAAGTCATCCATATTTTTTGCTTCCCCTTCTGCATAACCGAATTGCAGCGCCCGGTCTGTGTTGAAGGTGAGCAATTCTCCTTTTGGTGCACCGGCTTCTTTTGCGTCTATATCTATATCCGCCATGGCAAGAGCATACTTTGGATCACGCCCCTGCTTTTCGGCAGCATCACTCATTTCAGCAAGCCATAAAGATTCAGATTTTTGATCGGCAGCATTGCCTTCTCCATCAATGATCGCAGCAGCTCCCATCTTTCCATTCGGGGTCATATAGATTTGATCGGCATTTAACGCGATGAAGGCCCCGGCTGAAAGCGCTCTATGATTGACAAACGCTGTCACTGGGATATCGGAAGCACGTATAGTATCTGCGATCTCAAGCGCTGCATCGACTGCACCACCCGGTGTATTGATGTCGAGAATAATATGCTTCGCCCGTTCGGACTTTGCCTGCTCAAACGATCGTTCAATGAATTTAGAAAGTCCTTTTTCTACTGTATCTTCAATTGGGATAACATGTACTTTCTGATCTGCTGATTTCGCGGTCAATTGAACCCCTAATAACAAGCATATTATAAAACAACTGAAGAGAGCAATAGAAATTTTTATTTTTTTCATCTATTTGGTGATCCCTCCTCTCTTTCTTCCATTTTACCGTTCCTTTACATACGTTACAAATGTATCATAGGTTTCATTTTTATATGACAGAATCACGAGGGCATAAAAAAAGTACCCTTCTAACAATAGAAGGATACTTTTTTATTGAGACAGCTGCTCGCTGACAAGTCTGTTAATGACAGCTCCATCAGCTTTACCTTTTACTTTTGGCATAATAGCGCTCATAACTTTACCCATATCAGCCTTCGAGGAAGCACCTGTTTCAGTGATCGTTTCTTTCACGATCGTTTGCAGTTCTTCTTCAGAAAGCTGTTCAGGTAAATAAACGTCTAATATGTCAATCTCTTTTTGAACTTTATCTACTAAATCTAAGCGATTAGCTTTCGAAAATTCATGGAGGGAGTCTTTACGTTGCTTAATCTCGCGGGAAAGGACGGTTAGTTCCTCATCGCCGGTCAAACTGTCTTTCTTAAGCTTAATTGCTTCATTTTGCAGCGAAGCCTTTACCATACGAATGACAACAAGCTTGTCTTTCTCACGGTTTTTCATCATAAGCTTCATATCAGAATTTAATTGCTCAAGAAGACTCATAAAATCCACCCTCTTTAGAATTTACGTTTTCTAGCAGCTTCAGACTTTTTCTTGCGCTTTACGCTAGGCTTTTCATAAAATTCACGCTTTCTTGCTTCTTGCAATGTTCCAGTTTTGGATACACTGCGTTTAAAGCGACGAAGAGCATCTTCAAGCGATTCGTTTTTTCTAACGACCGTTTTTGACATTCTCTTTCCCTCCCTCCGAATACACCAATCGACTGCATTAAAAAAAGATATACATGCAAAACATGTACCTAGACATTATAATATAAGCCTAGTGTGAGGTCAACTAAGTGATTTGGAAATATATTTTCGTCATGAGCAGGTAGACAAGTCCATATATTCATTGGTAAGAGGAGGACTTTTCTATGATGGCGATCATTTATTTTTGTGCACTTATTTTCATTTTTTTATGGTCAATGGGCTTGCTGAGAAAAGGATTAATGGCGCTTGCGTCGTCTCGTATTGAGAAATCACTTCTTCTCTTTACAGATCACCCGGTAAAAGCATTCTTGGTCAGCATTGTGTTTACAGGGGTTCTACAAAGCAGTTCTGCTTTTATGGTCATCGTCATTGGCTTTGTCAGTACTGGCATTCTCTCTTTTAAAAAATCGATCCCAATGATTCTTGGAACCAATATCGGCTCCACGTTTACGACAGAATTTATCGCCATTAAAATGGACGTGTTCATGTGGGTTTTGATCATAGCCGGTCTTGTATGCATCCTTTTTGGCAGGACATCTTTTAGACATGCAGGAAAAAGTTTATTTGGGCTCGGGATGATCTTTTTTTGCATACAAGGCTTTTCAAAAATTGCAGGGATGATGACAAGCCAGCCTGAGACATTGCGTTTTCTTGAAATGATGCAGCATTCAGACTGGACAGCGCTGCTTTCGGGTACCATTTTCACAGCAATTGTTCATTCGAGCTCAGTCTGTATCGGTATTTTAATGGGATTTATGAATGAAGGAACTGTGGCACTTCAGGAAGGCATCAGCTTTGTGTTGGGATCCAATATTGGGACATGTATTACGGCTGTGATGGCTGCGATATCCGGGGGCTACGCAGCACGTCAAACGGCTTATGCACACGTTGTGTTTAATGTGCTTGGGGTTCTTTTATGCCTGCCGTTTCTCGCCCTGATTACAGAGGTTGTCGCCCTTCTCGCAAGCTCACCCGCCCAGCAGATTGCGCATTTCAGCCTGCTGTTTAATGTGGCAAGCTCTCTCCTTTTCTTCCCGTTCATACGCCCTTTTCACGCATTGATCTTGTGTCTCATGCCGAATCAGTCAAAATAAAAGAAACCGGCTTGCCCTTTTGGCTGCCGGTTTTTTATCTATTATGAGGTCATTCTCACTTTGTCTGGCTGCACATCATCGCTGATGCGAACGAATTGTCCTTCGTTATAAGGATAGCCCGCTTTCGTAATTTTCACTTTGACCAAACGGCCGATCATGTCCTCTGTCCCTTCAAAAACAACTTTCATGTAGTTATCGGTATAACCAACATAAAGATTGTGGTTTCCTTCTTGTTCTTTGAAGGATTCTTCCGGAATAATCTCTAGCACATCACCCTCATATGCTGATGCATACTCTTTCGCAAGCTGGTCAGAAAGAGCGATCAAACGGTGGACACGTTCGTTTTTCACATTCTCATCCACTTGATCTTCCATTCTTGCAGCCGGGGTACCTGTACGTTTGCTGTAAGGGAAGACGTGCAGCTCAGAGAATTGATGGTCTTTGACAAAATTGTACGTTTCCAAGAACTCTTCTTCTGTTTCCCCAGGGAATCCAACGATCACATCAGAGGTGACAGCAAGTCCTGGCAATGCTTTTTTCAGCTTTGTTAAACGCTCTGCAAAGAATTCCATCGTATATTTACGGCGCATTCTTTTTAGCACAGTATTTGAGCCAGATTGAAGCGGGATGTGTAAGTGTCTAACAATCTTATCTGACTGATCAAGCACTTCAATCACTTCATCTGTAATTTGACTTGCTTCAATAGATGAAATACGGATTCGCTTCAAGCCAATAACACGTTCATCTAATTCTCTCAGAAGCTTTGCAAAGTTATAATCCTTTAAATCTTCTCCGTATCCGCCTGTGTGAATACCTGTCAGCACAATTTCTTTATAGCCCGCATCAACAAGCTGCTGCGCTTGATTGATGACCTCTTCTGGATCACGAGAACGAAGAAGGCCGCGCGCCCAAGGAATAATGCAGAATGTACAGAAATTGTTACAGCCTTCTTGGATTTTTAATGAAGCGCGCGTTCTGTCTGTGAAGGCAGGAACATCAAGTTCTTCAAACACACGTGCTTTCATGATATTGCCAACCCCGTTGATCGGCTGTCTTTCTCTGCGGTATTCTTCAATATAGCCTAGTAATTTATGTCTGTCCTGTGTCCCAACCACAATATCAACACCAGGAATCGCCATGATTTCTGCTGGTGATGTTTGCGCATAGCAGCCTGTTACACAAATGACACCATCCGGGTTATGACGAATGGCTCTTCTAATGACTTGGCGGCTTTTCTTATCGCCTGTATTCGTAACCGTACATGTATTAATGACATATACATCTGCTTTTGATTCATACTCTTTTCTTTCATAGCCAGCTTCTTTAAACAGCTGCCAGATCGCCTCTGTCTCATAGTGGTTGACCTTACAGCCAAGTGTATGGAACGCTACTGTTCCCATCATGATTCACCTCTTAATAACTCTGTTTGATAAGATATAGCAGAAAGCGCATATAAAGGAGCAGTTTCTGTTCTTAAAATGCGTGGTCCAAGCCCGCAAATGACTGCACCAAGCGTTTCAAGCTCTTCAATCTCCTTTTCTGACAAACCGCCTTCAGGGCCAAAAACCACTAGCAAGGTTTGTCCGCCTTTCATCTGTTGAAGCACAGTTTGAAAACGGCTTTGCTCTCCTTCTTTCGATGATTCTTCGTATGCAACGACACATTTATCGAATTCACCAGCTAATTGCGTCAGCTCTTTAAACGTTGATACTGAATAAACACGCGGAATGATATTCCGGTAGGACTGCTCGGCTGCTTCTTTCGCGATTTTCTCCCAGCGCTCTCGTTTTTTATGTGACTTTTTTTGGTCTAGCTTTGTAATAGAACGAGCCGCTTGAAACGGGATAAAAGCACTTGCGCCAAGCTCTGTGCCTTTTTGGATAATGAGCTCAAGCTTATCTCCTTTTGGAAGACCGCTTGCAATCGTCACCCTAATCGGAAGTTCTCTGTCTTGATTTGTCCAGCTTTCAAGGTGACAAATCACTTCTTCCTTTGTTATTGTATCAATTTTACTGAGCGCTTCAAAGCCGTCTGTCGTTAAACAAAGGATTTCCTGCCCTGCTTTCATCCGCATGACATTGGAAAGATGATGTACATCTTCACCTTTTATAACGATGGCTCCCTTTAACGTCACTTCTTCTTTCGTGAGATCGATAAAATATCGTTGCATACGTGTCCTGACACCTACTCGCTTTATTTTTTCGCTATAATGCTGACCCAATCTTCCATTGACAGCACTTCAACAATGTCAAAACCCGCTTCTTCTAATGCTGTTTTGACCTGTAATTTCTTTTGTCCAATGATGCCTGATGTAATGAAATAGCCATCTTTCTTCAATAGGTCATAGGCTTGATCTGTAAAGCGCAAAATCACTTCTGCCAGAATGTTGGCGACAATCACATCACGCTCACCTGAAATTCCATCAAGCAAATTGTTTTGTTTGACCGTCACTTTGTCACTTACACCATTTAATTCGATGTTTTGCTTCGCACTTTCTACCGCAACGGTGTCGAGATCAAAGGCTTGAATGTCCTTTGCACCAAGCATCGCTGCTGCCACACTTAAAATTCCAGAGCCTGTTCCAACATCAATCACCGTATCGTTTTCCTTCACGTAGCGCTCAAGCGCCTGAATGCAAAGGACGGTTGTTGGATGCGTACCTGTTCCAAATGCCATTCCAGGGTCCATTTCAATAATCAGTTCATCAGAATGAACCGGTGTATATTCTTCCCACGTTGGAACGATGGTGAATTTTTCAGAGATTTTCACAGGATGATAGTATTTCTTCCAGGCGGTGGCCCATTCTTCTTCATTTACTTCACAAATTGACAGTGTATTGCGTCCAAGGTCAATATCGTATAGAAGAAGGTTGTTGATGGCTTCTTTGATCTCATCTACCGTTTCCATCAAAAAGCTGTTCATTGGAAGATAGGCTTTCACAATGACACCTTCATCCGGATAGTCATTCGGATCGAGCTGGTAGATCTCACCGTATACATTTTCACGTTCCTTGACTAAATCAAGCGGGTCCTCAATCACGACACCACTTGCACCTGCTTCATGCAAAATATTGGTGATCGGTTCCACCGCTTCATTTGTTGTATGGACGCTAATTTCTGACCACTTCAATACTACCAACTCCTTATCCGTCTTACTCGCCTTTAAATGCGCGTTTTACCTTATCGAAAAAGCTCATTTCTTGTTCGTCTGGTTTATTTCCGCTCACTTCAGCAAATTTTCTAATGATATCTTTTTGATTGTCTGTTAAATTTGTCGGTGTGACAACACGTACAACGATATGCTGATCGCCTTGGCCGTAGCCGCGTACATTTTTCACACCTTTTCCTTTGAGTCTAAACTTCGTGCCAGTTTGAGTGCCAGCAGGAACTTTTAATTTTACTTTTCCGTGTAATGTCGGCACTTCAATTTCGTCACCTAATGCAGCTTGGGCAAAGGTGAGTGGCATCTCGCAGTAAATGTCATCTCCATCACGTTCGAAGAATTCATGCGCACGCACATGGAACACAACAAATAGATCGCCTGGAGGTCCGCCATTTACACCTGGTTCACCTTGACCAGACACTCTGAGCTGCTGGCCATCATCAACACCAGCAGGGATCGTCACGTTAATTTTCTTACGCTTACGCACTTTGCCAGAGCCGCCGCATGTTGAACATTTATGGTCAATTTGTTTCCCTGTTCCGCTGCAGTAGTTACATACTCTGCGGTTGACCACTTTACCAAACGGAGTGGATTGCTCAACATTTAATTGACCAGAGCCGCCGCAATGTGAACAGGTTTTCGCCTGCGTCCCAGGCTTTGCACCTGACCCATGACATGTCTCGCAAGATTCTTCACGAGGGATTTCAATGGTTGCTTCTTTTCCAAATGCCGCTTCTTCAAACGAAAGCGTCATTGTATATTGCAGGTCCGCTCCTTGGCGCGGTGCATTTGGATCTCTTCTTCTGGCTCCGCCGCCAAAAATACTAGAGAAGATGTCATCAAAGCCGCCGAAGCCGCCAAAGTCTCCTCCTCCGCCAAAACCACCGCCGCCAAAGCCTTGGTTTGGATCGGTATGCCCGAACTGGTCATAATGCGAACGTTTTTGATCATCAGAAAGGGTTTCATAGGCTTCTTTTACTTCTTTGAATTTCTCATCTGAGCCAGCTTCTTTATTAATATCAGGGTGATACTTTTTTGAAAGCTTGCGGTATGCCTTTTTGATTTCGTCCTTTGAGGCGCTCTTACTTACGCCAAGCACTTCATAGTAATCACGCTTACTCATCTCTTCACACTCCCGATTTTCTCACATAAATACGATTGTATCATTTTGATTTAACCTTTTTCAATTCCTTTCATCGTTGAAAAGAAAAAAAGTCAAAGCCAAGAGATCCTGACTTTGACTTTCTGACGAGTACGTTTCAGCAGTCTTTTTCAAAAGTAAAGGTGATTATTTTTTCTCTTGATCGTCGTTTACTTCTTCGTATTCTGCATCCACTACATTGTCATCTGCTTTTTGAGCACCTTCAGCGCCTTCTTGCTGAGCTTGTGCTTGTTTTGCAGCTTCTTCATAGAGCTTTGTCGTTAATTCTTGAACGATTGTTTGCAGCTCATCTTTTTTCGCTTTGATGTCTTCAAACTCGCCTTTTTCGATCGCAGCTTTTAGCGCATCTTTCGCGTCATTTGCTTTTTTCACTTGCTCTTCATCGATTTTGCCTTCTAGATCTTTTAATGTTTTTTCAGTTGTAAACACTAATTGATCTGCTTCGTTGCGCACTTCGATTTCTTCTTTTTTCTTCGCATCTGCTTCAGCATTTTCTTCTGCTTCTTTGACCATTTTTTCGATCTCATCATCAGAAAGACCTGAAGAAGATTTGATTGTGATGTTTTGCTCTTTGCCTGTACCCATATCTTTCGCACGTACGTTGACAATACCGTTTTTATCGATATCAAAAGATACTTCGATTTGCGGTACGCCGCGTGGTGCTGGCGGGATATCAGTCAATTGGAAGCGGCCTAATGTTTTGTTATCTGCAGCCATTGGGCGCTCACCTTGCAGGACATGGATATCTACAGCTGTTTGGTTGTCAGCAGCTGTTGAGAATACTTGAGATTTACTTGTTGGAATTGTTGTATTGCGTTCAATCAGCTTCGTGAATACGCCGCCCATTGTTTCAATTCCTAAAGAAAGTGGTGTTACGTCAAGAAGAACAACGTCTTTGACATCCCCTGTGATTACTCCACCTTGGATCGCTGCACCAAGTGCAACTACTTCATCAGGGTTTACACCTTTATGAGGCTCTTTGCCTGTTTCTTTTTTGATTGCTTCTTGTACTGCAGGAATACGAGTTGATCCACCAACAAGGATGACTTTATCAATCTCGCTAGCAGATAAACCAGCATCTTTCAGTGCTTGACGTACAGGTGTCATTGTACGCTCTACAAGATCTGCAGAAAGCTCTTCGAATTTAGCACGCGTTAACGTTAATTCAAGATGCAGAGGTCCTGCTTCTCCAGCTGTGATAAATGGCAGTGAGATTTGTGTAGAAGATACACCAGAAAGATCTTTTTTCGCTTTTTCAGCAGCATCTTTTAAACGCTGAAGCGCCATTTTATCTTTAGAAAGATCAATGCCATTTTCTTTTTTGAATTCAGCCACTAGGTGATCAATGATGACTTGGTCAAAATCGTCTCCACCTAGACGGTTGTCCCCAGCAGTTGAGCGCACTTCAAAGACGCCGTCTCCAAGCTCAAGGATCGATACGTCAAATGTACCGCCGCCAAGGTCGTATACAAGAATCGTTTGATCTTCTTCTGTTTTATCTAAACCATATGCAAGTGCAGCTGCTGTTGGTTCGTTGATAATACGTTCTACTTCAAGACCAGCAATTTTACCAGCATCTTTCGTTGCTTGACGTTCTGCATCGTTGAAGTAAGCAGGAACTGTGATAACAGCTTTTGTTACTTCTTCGCCAAGATAGCCTTCAGCGTAAGATTTAAGGTGCTGAAGAATAATCGCAGAGATTTCCTGCGGTGTATAGTTTTTGCCTTCAACTTCTACTTTATAATCAGTACCCATATGTCTTTTAACAGACATGATCGTGTTCGGGTTTGTAATTGATTGACGTTTTGCTACTTCACCCACTTGGCGCTCTCCGTTTTTAAAAGCGACAACAGATGGTGTTGTACGTGCTCCTTCAGCGTTAGCAATGACTTTTGGCTCGCCGCCTTCAAGTACTGCAACACATGAGTTTGTTGTTCCTAAGTCAATCCCAATGATTTTACTCATATTCGATGACCTCCCATTATGTAGTTATTGATTTACTTTTACCATTGATGGACGAATAACTCGGTCTTTGAGTTTATAGCCCTTTTGCAATTCTTCTACAACGATATTTGAATCGTAGTTTTCATCTTCAACTTGCATGACGGCTTGATGAAGGTTTGGATCGAACTCTTTGCCGACAGCTTCAATTGGTTCTACGCCTTCATTTTTCAACGCTTCTACCAGCTGGCGGTAAACCATTTGCATTCCTTCTAACAAACTTTTCGTCTGCTCATTGTCTGGATCAATTCCAAGCGCTCTTTCAAAGTTATCAAGAGCTGGGAGAAGATCACTGACAACATGTTGAGAACGATATTTTTGCACGGTCTCCACTTCAGTTCGAGCACGGCGTTTATAGTTTTCAAAATCTGCTTGAACACGCAGAATTTTGTTTTCTTTTTCATCTAGAAGCTGCTGCAATTCATCGATTTTTTCTTGGAAGGCAGACTGTTCATCATTTGTTACTTCCTCAGTATCTGCTTGAACTGCTTCTTCTTGTGCTTCAACCTCTGCTTCTTGCTCAGGTGTCTGTTTTTCTTCTGACATTGTGTTCACCTCCCTCAAAAGATTCAAAAATACGAAGGGGCTGTGCCCCTATCTTTTATCACCCTACTCATCATACAAATTGGAAAGTGCGTTTGACAAGTCTTTTGATACATGATGCAAGAGACTAACAACCCGCCCGTAATCCATACGGGTTGGACCAATGACGGCAATGGAGCCGAGTGATTTTTGATCAATCGAATAAGTGGCTGTGATTAGGCTGCAGTTCTCCATCGCTTCCAAATTGTTTTCTGAACCGATTTTAATGGTGATTCCTTGCTGATTTGGATGAAACAGCTGCATGACATCATTCTTTTGCTCAATAAGCATCATGAGTGAACGGATGCGGTCAATGTCATGAAACTCCGGCTGATTCAACATATTAATCTTCCCGCCAAAGAAAAGTTTTGATTCATTTTGAGTCGATGTAAATGTATTGCCGAGCGCATCTAAAATATGATCATAATCTTTTAAATGCGTACGAAGAAGCATCACAACTTCTTTATACATTCTGTCCTTCAGCTGATCCATCGGGACTCCGGCTAGGCGGCTGTTTAAAATATTCATCAGCTTCTCAATATCGGAGACATCGAGATGCTCAGAGAAGGTAATGGTTTTGTTTTCAACATGTCCGCTGTCTGTAATCATGATCGCCACTGCTTTGTTTGGCTGAACAGGGACAAGCTGAATTTGCTTTAATCGATTTTCACTTAGCTTCGGACCAAGCACAATCGATGTATAGTTTGTGAGATCTGATAAAATTTCCGCCGATTTTTGAACTGTCTTTTCCAGCTCAAAAATTTTCTCCTGAAAGGCCGACTGGATGAGCACAAGCTCTTTAGACGACAGTTTTCGCGGAGAGAGCAAATGATCTACATAATAACGATATCCTTTTTCGGAAGGAATTCTTCCTGATGAAGAATGGGTCTTTTCAATAAAACCAAGTTCCTCCAAATCAGCCATTTCGTTTCTAATCGTCGCAGAGCTGAATGTAATGTCTTCTTTTTTAGAAAGAGTCCTTGATCCAACTGGCTGCGCCGAACGAATAAAGTCATTAATGATGACTTGCAGAATCAAAAGCTGACGATTTGTTAACATCATCATCACCCCTGTTAGCACTCTCTTTCAACGAGTGCTAATTGTATAAACAAAATTACCAAACTCAAATTAAAATGTCAATTATAACTCACCGAGAAACGCTTGAAATACTTCATTGCCTAACAATTTTCCTTTTCTTGTTAAACGTATCCCCTTGTCATCATTTACAATGAGGCCTTTTTCTTCTAAATCTTCAAGAACAGTGGAAAAAAGTGCTTCTGGTGCAGCACCATATTTGGCTTGGAAATCAGCGCTTTTTACCCCTTCGATTTTTCGAAGACCTAAAAACATTTCTTCTTCTATTTGCTCTGCTTTTGTGACATGGTGTGTTTCCTTATACGGGAACCCTGTTTGGTCAATCAGCTCCAAATAATGTTTCACCGGCCCTGCGTTCACATTTCGGATGCCATCTACATACCCGTGTGCGCCTGCACCAAAACCGAAGTAATCTTCATTGCTCCAATAGGTCAGGTTATGCTGGCTTTCAAAGCCAGGTTTGGCGTAATTGCTAATCTCGTACTGCTTTAATCCATGGCGCTCCATTTCATCCATCACAAGCTCATACATTTCAGCCTCACGTTCTTGCGGCGGTAAATGAAGTTTTCCTTTTTGCATTAAGTTGTAAAAAACGGTTTTCGGCTCGACGATGAGTGAGTAAACCGAATAATGCTCTGCCCCCAGCGAGAAAGCCGTCTCAAGTGAATTCATCACATGATGCTTTTCTTGATGCGGCAAGCCAAACATGAGATCCAGGCTAATATTGTCAAATCCAACCGCTCTAGCTCGCTCAAAGGATGTAAGGACATCCTTCTTTTGATGAACTCGTCCGATTTTCTTGAGCAAATCGTCTTCAAAGGTTTGAACGCCAAAGCTCAGCCGATTCACGCCGGCTGCTTTAAGCACATGCAGTTTCTCAAGCGATAATTCATCTGGGTTTGCTTCTACTGCAAATTCAATCAGGTTTTTTGTCGGCTTTAGTACGCGGTGAATGCTGTTCATGAGCTGGTTTAGCTGGCTGACAGTCAGTGATGTCGGGGTTCCCCCGCCAATAAAAATCGTCTTTAGTTCCTGCTCGCCTTTTTGCTCAATCGTGTACTGCATCTCTGTCTCTAGAGCCGCTAAGTATTCGTCGACTGGCTGCGTTTTAATGAAAAATTTATTGAAATCGCAATAGTGGCAAATATGCTCACAAAATGGAATGTGAATGTATGCTGCTTTCATTTGATGACACCTTCTTTACAGGTAAAGAGCCGCAGTTTATCGCTGCGGCGCCTTTGTTTGTTATCGACTATAAACGTCAAGGCAGACATTGTAAAGCAGGTAGCCTTGAGGATGTTATTTTTTCGGTGTGCTGTCGTCCATCTTCAGCACGGCCATAAATGCTTCTTGCGGGACTTCAACAGAGCCCACTTGCTTCATGCGCTTTTTCCCTTCTTTTTGCTTCTCAAGAAGCTTTCTTTTCCGGGAAATGTCTCCACCATAACATTTAGCAAGTACGTTTTTACGCATCGCTTTAATGGTGGAACGAGCAACGATTTTTTGACCGATTGCTGCTTGAACTGGCACTTCAAAGTGCTGGCGTGGAATCAGTTCTTTTAGCTTTTCTACGATGATCTTGCCTCGTTCATATGCATAATCGCGGTGAACAATAAAGGAAAGGGCATCGATTTTTTCGCCATTCAGCATGATATCCATCTTCACCAGCGTCGAAGGACGATAGCCAATCAACTCATAATCAAAGGACGCATAGCCTTTTGTGTTGGACTTTAGTTGATCAAAGAATTCGTATACGATCTCTGCCAAAGGAATTTCGTACACAATGCTCACGCGGTTCGCATCAAGATACTGCATATCAATGAAATTCCCGCGCTTTCCTTGGCAAAGCTCCATCACAGAGCCTACATAATCATTCGGCACCATCATTGTTGCTTTTACATATGGTTCTTCAATTCGCTCAATCTTTTGTGGATCAGGCAGATTGGACGGGTTATCTACGACGATTTTTTCTCCATCTGTCATATATACATCATAAATAACACTTGGCGCTGTCGTAATCAGATCAATTTTAAATTCACGTTCAATCCGTTCTTGGATGATTTCCATATGAAGCATTCCAAGGAAGCCGCAGCGGAAACCGAAGCCAAGTGCTTGGGATGTCTCTGCCTCATATTGAAGTGAAGAATCATTTAATTCAAGCTTTTCTAACGCTTCACGTAAGTCATTGTATTTCGCTGTATCAATCGGATAAAGTCCGCAGTATACCATTGGATTTAGCTTTCTGTATCCTGGAAGTGCTTCTTTCGCAGGGTTTTCCGCGCTTGTGATCGTATCCCCTACACGTGTATCACCGACATTTTTAATCGCAGCGGTTAAGTAGCCAACATCTCCAACGGTGAGTTCGTCTGTTGGCATGGCTTTTGGTGTAAAAACGCCAACTTCAAGTACTTCAAATTCTTTCCCCGTCGCCATCATTTTAATTTTCTGACCAGGTCTGACGGTTCCTTCGACAATTCGTATGTACGCAATAACGCCGCGATACGCATCGTAAAGAGAATCAAAAATAAGGGCTTGAAGTGGTGCTTCTGGATCTCCAGCGGGAGCCGGCACCTTTTCAACGATTTGTTCTAAAATATCCTCGATTCCAATACCCGCCTTAGCAGAGGTGAGAACAGCTTCAGACGCATCCAACCCGATGACATCTTCAATTTCTTCTCTTACACGCTCAGGCTCTGCACTTGGCAGATCGATTTTGTTGATAATCGGAAGAATTTCTAAGTTGTTATCAAGAGCTAAATAAACGTTCGCAAGTGTCTGTGCTTCAATTCCTTGTGCTGCATCTACTACAAGAATCGCACCCTCACAGGCAGCTAGGCTTCGAGATACCTCATAGGTGAAGTCGACATGCCCTGGTGTATCAATCAGGTGCATGATATATTCTTCTCCATCCTTCGCCTTATACTTCAGCTGGACAGAGTTTAATTTAATCGTTATGCCGCGTTCACGCTCTAAATCCATGGAATCAAGCAATTGTTCTTTCATTTCCCGTTGAGTAATCGCCGCTGTTTTTTCCAAAATACGGTCCGCCAATGTGGATTTCCCATGGTCAATATGGGCGATAATGGAGAAATTTCGAATTCTTGATTGCCGCTCTAATCGTTTTTCTTTATCTGTCACAATCTATCACTCCTACTATAAAACGCGGGTTGCGCTAGGTTAGATTATATCAATAGGGCTGTAAAGATTCAATCGAAATCAAGAAAAGCCGCTTATCGGTCAGCGGCTTTGATCAAAAGGGGAGATCTCATGAAATTCGTTTATTTCCCATTCACCCAGTCATAAAGAGAACGGGCTGCATGTGTCATGCCATCAGACAGGGCTTTTCCTGCCTTGGAAAAGGCATTAAAGCCCTCTATTTCCTCCAGCTGTTTTTGTTTTTCGGCAAGATCCTTTTCAGTAACAGCCGTTCCTAAGATAGAAGCTTCCTTCTCTTCGTTGTCGTTCATTTGAATGGAGAAAGCTCCTTTTAATTGCGGATCATGGTAGCCCTTCATTTGCAGCATGCCATTATTCGCTTGCTGCATTCCTAAAAAGACACCAAACAGCAAGACCAATCCTAAAATAATGGTTTTTCCAATAAATGAGCCCATACCCGTCACCACCTTAAGAGCGTTTTTTCTCATCCTTTGCTTTGCCGTCCACCTTTTCCGCGTCCCAGAAAATGTCGCTGAATACATCAGCTGCCGCATTGGATGCATTTCTTAATTCTTCCATATTATTATCTACTCCACCAAATTCTAAAAGAAGGGCTTTGTCGGATAAATCTTGATTATAGATTCCATTATCGCCAATTTCTCCTTTGGCAAACACACCGACACTAAGACCTTTATATTTTTTCTCCATCAAATGGTGGAACTCTGTCGCAAGCTTTAAGTTTTTCTCATAGCTTTGATTCTTCTTCCCAACAACAAACGCAATTCTCGCATATTTCTTCCCTTTGATTTCGACAGTCGTATCTTTCTTTCTTCTTGAGTCCCGGTGAATATCAATTAAATAATCGAGGTCATCATTTTTCGCTAAGGCTTCTTTCACGACCAATCTTGATTCATTATAAGACTGCGGATACTTTAATCCTTTTTTCACCAGTCTTTTTTCAATTTCCGTTTTGTCGACTGTATTGCCGATTCCTTGCTGATCAAGCGCCTTTCCAAACATGTCGCCGACAAGGGTGACATTCACTTTTGAGTGCCGTGCATTATTTGGATTCGTTTCTCCTTTTAAAAATGGTAAATATGATTCCGTATTATGTGTGTGATAAATGTACACAGCTTTTCGTTTTCCTGTTGACCGGTCCGGTTCTTTGGCAGGCTTTTTCGGCGTATCATCATCGAGCTTGTCCAGCTCAGCCAAATTTGCTTCTTTTTCATCTTGGATCACTTCACTAGGCGGCGGCGATTCCATTGGCATATTGGTATAGTCTGTTCCTTCACCCGCTAAGATGATTTTTGTATCAAAATGTTCAAAGCCTGGGAGCTCTCTTCCTAGGAAACTGCGCGGGTCTTCTAAATTAATACTGGTTGCAAGCTTCAGTGACAGCCCAGAGAAATGAAATCCTTTTTGATCTTCTGGAACTGCTGAGGCGAAATATTGGTTTTCCATGCCCATTAATGTGGCAAAAAATGCGCCAGAGAGCTCATCTGCTACACCATATAACGAGGCTTGCGGCCTCAGCTCGGGTTTTAAAGAGGTCAAAGCCCCTGACATCACAAACACCACAACAAGAGAGGCAATAAATAAGAAGATGCTTTTTACTACTTTCGTTCCATTAATCGCAACGACCAACTGTCGAGGACGGCGGGGTCTTTTTTTCATGATTTACTCCCTCCAGCACGCTTTCTAGTAATTACACTATGAGCGAGCTAGAGAAAGTAGAACCGATTAATGATTATATGAACCCATATTATCTTGAGTGATTTTTTGATGAAGCGCTGTGTTTAATCCGTTGGCAAGTACGTTTGCCATATCATCAATGAATGTATCGACTTCCTTAGGCGTGACCATTAAATTTTGGCCCAGGGGCGCAAGCACTTCGTGGATCAGCTGCCTTTTTTCTTCTTCAGGAAGGGTTCCTACGATGCCTAAGAATGATTGACGCGTTTCTTCATCTGGCAAGTCTTCTTCGTTAAGTACTTTTTTCTTCCCGAATGTCAAACCAGCCGGCACAAGAGAGCGAGATGGTCTATCATCTTTTAGTTCTCTACCAAAATGCTTTAAGACATAATCAATTGTGTCACTTGCAATGGTTACTGCATCCACCACTGTCGGAACGCCAATCGCAATCACTGGAATTCCCAATGTTTCTTTGCTTAATTCTTTTCGCTTATTCCCTACACCAGAACCGGGATGGATGCCTGTATCAGAAATTTGAATGGTTGTATTCACTCGTTCCACCGCACGAGCAGCAAGGGCATCGACCGCAATGACAAAATCAGGCTTAGATCGCTCAATCACGCCTTGGATAATGTCACTTGTTTCAATACCGGTCAGTCCCATCACCCCTGGAGACAAAGAAGAAACTGGGCGATAGCCTTCCTGAACATTTTCCGGCTGCAATTCAAAGAGATGGCGGGTTACAAGCAGATTTTCAACCGTGAGAGGACCTAATGCATCTGGCGTGACATTCCAGTTTCCCAGCCCTACTACAAGGCAGCTCGCATCAGCCTGAATGCCTCTGTCTTTTAAAAACTGAGCAAAATGATGGGCAAAGACTTCGACGACTTTTTCTTGCATCTCAGAGTCTTTCTCCCGAATGCCTTGTGCCTCAAACGTCAAGTATGTCCCTGCCTTTTTGCCGGTCAGCTCCTCCCCTTCTTTCGTGATTTCCACAGTACGTATGCGGATGCCTTGCTCTTCTTTTTCCTTTTCGACAATCCCTTGGATCCCGTCTTTTTTGACGACATTCGGATCGTTCTCTTGTTCTAGTATCTCTTTTGTTTCAACAGCGAGGTCTGTCCGGATTTGATAAACGCTTAAATCGAGTTTTTGTTTCTCCATAAAAAGACTCCTTCCACCAAGTAATTAACAGTAGTCTTTCCATCTCTTGAAAGAAACATTCGAGCACGTCATCAATGAAAAATACTTTACATTTATATTGCATTCTAAAGGTGTGTTTGATAGAATACAATTTGTTCTATTGTGAAGATTTAACCTTAAGACAATTGTGTTTAGGTTGTATCTTAGGAGGTGAAACACATGCCAAATATTAAATCAGCGATCAAACGTACAAAAACGAATAACGAACGCCGTGCACATAACGTAACAATCAAGTCTGCGATGCGTACTGCGATTAAACAAGTTGAAGTTTCTGTAGCTAACAACGATGCTGAGCAAGCAAAAGCTGCTCTTGCTTCTGCTGCAAAACGCATTGACAAAGCCGTTAAAACTGGTCTTGTACACAAAAACGCAGCTGCGCGTTACAAATCAAGACTTGCTAAACAAGTAAACGGACTTTCTGCATAATGCTTGCAACGCCTCAGTGATGAGGCACCTGTTTAACTGTACGTCCGTCCTGAGCGGCATAGCCTTAAGGACAGACTGGCAATTATACATCTAAACAAAAACGACCCTCTTTTTAGAAGGTCGTTTTTTTATGTTCAAGCGCCTAACAAACGAAGCAGGAACAATTCTAACAACAGCTGCTTGTCCTTTTTACCCGTTTTCATTTCATAATCAATCGTTGAAAGCTCTTTGACGATCTGCTTGAGCTCATCTTCTGAAAACAGTCTTGCCTGATCCATCGCAAGTTTGACCCGAAATGGATGGACTTTTAGATTTGAAGCAATTTGTTTTTGTCCATAGCCTTGCTGAGCGAAGTACTTCGTCTGCAAAATCAATCGAAATTGAGTTGAAATGAGTGCTAATATTTTAATGGGTTCCTCATTTTGCTTCAGCAGATCATAAAACATCTGCATGGCCTCAGAGCGGCGTCTGTTTACAATTTGATTAATCAGCTCGAAAATATTTTGCTCTAAGCTTCTTGCAACGAGCTGATTGACATCCGCTAACTCAATTTCTTCCCGCTCTCCAATATATGTACTTAGCTTCCGAACCTCTTGGAATAGAGAGGAGAGACTTCCGCCGCATAGCATCACAAGCTGCTCAGCCGCTTCAGATGTAATCGTCTTTCCTTCTGTCTTCACCAGTGTGATGGTGAAATCAATTGTTTCTTTTGGGTTTAACTCTTTCGCCTCAACGACAGCAGCTTTCTTTTTTAGCAATTTGGTGATTTTTTTACGCTCATCCAGCTTTTCATATGGTGCCAATAACACGAGAATGGTATAGGGCGCTGGCTTTTCTAAATAAGCTTCTAATACAGAAAGCTCATGCTCAATCTTTTCCTTTTTCTTTTCAGCTGTAAGAAAATAAGGATTCTTGATCACGACGAGACGTCTTTCTCCCATAAACGGAAATGTTTCTGCATCCGTTACAGCCTGTTCAAGCGGTACTTCTTCCATATCGAAGACGGAGTAATTAAAATCCTTCGTTTCTTCCTCTACTACAGCTTGTCTCAATTTAGCAGCGGTTTCTTGCAGTAAATATGTTTCTTTCCCATATAAGCAATAAACGGGATGGATATCCCCTCGTTTTAAATTGTTCCATACATCAAAGACCATCAATTGAATCCCTCTCTTTCACTTCCTCCTCTATCCTAAAGTGTGTGAAGACATTAGTAAAGAGGAAGCTGAAAGTGCCGCCTCCTCATTTATAGTAAACGTCCGGCGCAAGCTCCCGGGTCAGCCTGCTGTCAGACGATATTCATAAAATGATCATAAAATGGAAAACGGTTACTTTACCTTCTAGCAATTCCAAATGAGTTCAAGTATACTAAAATTAGCCAGGAGGGATGAAAATGAATGAATTTGAAAAAAATGTTCAAAGCAAGCGGAATGATGTGACCGACTCAGCCGTTGGTTTTATCGTCACATTCGGATTTTTCGCCTCAATGTTTATTTTGGCAACCATTATACACCTCGTTGGATCTTAACTTCATGAAGGTTACATGACTGCCGTTTTGGCAGTTTTTTTATTGAGTTTGTAAGATATCATATGGAGGGTGAGTGTAAAACGTTCCTTGCTCATCGAGAAATTCATACGTCACGCTCCCGTCGGTATCTGTACGATACACCTTCATTTGCTGGTCCTTTAATTTTTTCAAAACTTCCTGATGTGGATGCTGATAACGATTGCGTTCACCTGCTGAAATGAGTGCATGTGAGGGCTTGAGATGCTGAAGCCATTCTTCGCTTGTTGACCCTTTACTCCCGTGATGTCCAACCTTTAGGATATCTGCCCGCAGATGAGGAAAGGCTTCTATAATGTCTCGCTCCCCTTCTTGTTCAAGATCTCCAGTGAGCATAAACTGCTTCCCGCCTAGAGTAAATGTCAAAACGAGTGAATCATTATTCTTAGTTGTTACCCGATCACGCGATGGATGAAGGACCTTAAATATTTGCTCTCCAATCTGAAGCTGATCTCCTCTCTCTAATTCATCAATCATGATCCCTTGATCAGCTGCTTCTTTTAACAGCTCCGCATCCTCTGGACTCCGTGCAAAGCCTTTTGGAATAGCCAGCCGCTTTATTTTATTTCGTTTGATTAAACGAGCTGCTTCTCCCATATGGTCTTGATCCGCATGTGTAAGAATAAGAACATCTAGTTTCGCTATACCTTTAGAGTGCAGAAACGGGATCAGCGTTTGATCACCGATCGTAGACACTTTACGTCTTTTTTTCCACGGTTCTTCTTCAAAAGAAAGTCTGCCTCCTGTATCCACAAGCAAGTGCCCTTTTCGATAGGGCAGCTGAATAAACAAACTATCCCCCTGTCCTACATCCAGCATCGTCACTTCCCCTTTTTCGAAAAAATTCGGGGTGAAATAGTGTGCACTCAAGACACCAATAAGAAAAAGGATCGGTAGTGCATAGGATTTCACAGAAGTTTTGCACTCCATCACAAATAACAGAACAATTAAGGCGCTCACCTCAAGAAGAATATGCCACCAAGCAGACTTCATAAAAATCAAGTTGAATTCATCAAAAACAGCCATATAGGCTGACAATTGATGGCTAAGCTGAATCACCGAATCAAGCAACTGAAACAATGTTTGTCCAAGCGGAAGATAAATGGTAGTGAGAATAAAAAAGAGTAAGGATAGCGGCATAACGACCGTCGTATATAAAGGAACAAATATCATGTTCAAAGGTACGCTCAGTAAAGAGAATTGATGAAAATGATATAAAAGAACAGGAAGTGAAGCAAGCTGTGCAATAAAGGAAATCATGAATAATTGCATGACTGAACTTTTTGCTTTTGATAAAATCCTAGTCGATAACAAAATAAAAAACGTGACCGCGAATGAAAGCTGAAATCCGATATCAAATAAATAAAGAGGATGAATCGCTAATAAGAGTAAAAACGTTGCACTTAATACCACAGCAGAAGGCTGTTTCATTTCTTTTGGCAGACTAGTCATCACTAAATAGATTCCTGCCATGAGGCAAGCTCTTAAAACAGATGGTGCAGCACCTGTCAAACAAGCATAAATAGGAAGAAAGCATAATAGAAGAATACGTGCTGTCTCTCTTGTCACGCCCGCACGAAGGAGACACCAAAATAAACATGCAAGAAGCGTTTGCACATGCAATCCTGAGATCGCTAGTAAATGAATAATCCCAAGCATTTGATAATCTCTTAATGTGTCAGGGTCTATCAACTCACGATCGCCAAAAATAAGTGCCTGCACAATGCCAACAGAGTGTTTAGGCACATGATCTTCTAAAAATTTCAAACCCTTTTGCCTTATCACTTGAAGATAATAGGAAGAACTGTCTTTTTTTGTACAGTTTTTGATCGACTGTGGCAGAAAAATGGCGTCAATGCCTTTTGATTTTAAAAATTGATCGTATTGAAACCCGTTAGGAATGGTTGCGTGCTTTGCTGGACGAACATCACCTGTCATATGACAGCTCATACCAGGTTCTACCTCTTTTAATGCCTCTTTTTCACGCTCTGTTTGAATTGTATAAAAAGTGGCTAGTTGTTCATGGTCTGTTGAAACAGTCGCTGAAAAACGATTGCCATCTGTTTTCGGAATACTTTCAATCACAACGGAACCAGATAGGAATTTTTCTAGTACGGGTTGATCCATTTCAAGAGACTCATGAATCATAAAAATGAGTATATAGACAGCACCGCATAGGCTGACCATTAAAAAGAGCTGAGGCATTTTTTTCAGTAGGCTGAGAAGTAATATGATGAGAAGAAAGAGAAGGAAATACATATGAAGATGATATGCAGCCAGAGCAATTCCAACAGCTGCTGAAATTGCCCCAAACGGCAAATATTTAAACATAGGATGTAAATAATTGATTCGCCTTCTCATGCATATCGCGAATTTCTGTTTCGCTAAGTCCTGATTCACTCAGCTTCCCAATTAAATCTGCAACAAAGGCCAATTTTTCTTGATTTTTTAAGTCGATGATCATTTCATCTAATTCAACTTGCTCTGTTTGAACACCCGCCTGCTCGAATAAATCAATGGCATATGGATGATTTTTATAATCCTTTGCATAGTATACTGTTCGTATGCCCGCTTGAATGATGGCTTTACAGCACTGTAAACAAGGAAAATGTGTGACATATATTTCAGCATCAGCTGTAGGTGCACCAAATTTGGCACATTGTAAAATAGCATTCATTTCCGCATGGATGGTGCGAACACAGTGATGATCAATGACATAGCACCCTACATCCGCACAATGAACATCACCGGCAATGGAGCCATTGTACCCCCCTGCAATGATGCGCTTGTCCCTTACGATGGTCGCCCCAACAGCTAACCGCTCACAGGTGCTTCGTAAAGCAAGCAAATGGCTTTGTGCCATAAAATATTGATTCCATGAAATTCTTTCCACGAGCTGATCCCTCCAGAATGATGGTTGATATTAAGTGTACATGCCTTTCTTCTCTAACGTCAATTCTACTTCACGGTCAATTGACTTTTCAGCCGTTCAATCGTCTTTTCCCCAAAACCTGAAATGTTCCGCAAGTCTTCAATTTGTTGAAATTCTCCGTGTTCCTCTCTATACGTAATGATAGCTTCGGCTTTAGCTGGTCCTATGCCGTTAATGGTTTGCAATTCGGCTGCATCGGCCTGATTGACATTCACACCCTCACTCTTTTCAACGCCCGTTGATGCGTCAGCTGATACTGTTTGCGTCTCTCTTTCCGCTTCCCCCTGCTTCCGAACATAAATCATCATACTATCCTCTAATTTAGCTGCTTGGTTGATTTCAATCGAGTCTGCTTTGCTGGTAAAGCCTCCTGCCCTTTGAATCGCTTCCTCTACCCGAGCATCAGATTGAAACGTATAAACACCTGGCTTCCTTACAGCTCCTTTGACCTCTACAAAAATCGTCGATGGCTCTTTTTCTGTCTTTTCTTGTTTGTCTTCTAATGTGACTTGTATGTCTTTATTTTCCTTCAATACACTTGGCTCTCTGCTGCCCTCTCCTCTTCCAGTGAAAAAGAAGAAACTGAAGATGATCACGACTATGAGTCCAGCGGCGATATAAAGACTGTATTTTTTTAATGAAATGAATCGTTTCACTTACTCACGCTTCTTTCAATCATATTTTCCTACTGCTCAACATACTGTTTAGAAGATAACAGATCCTATGCGTCTAAGGAGGGAGAACGTTTGAATATAGGGTTAATCGGTACAGGAAACATGGGTACCATACTTACTGAGGCATTTATTGAATCAAAGGCAGTCAATCCCTCATCGATCACCATTACAAACCGAACCATTGAAAAAGCGTTCAATATAAAAAAGAACCATCCAGAGCTTGAAGTAACGAAACAGCTTTCAGGGGCTGTCACGAATAAAGATTTCATTTTTGTTTGTGTCAAACCACTTGATATTTATCCACTTTTAAAAGAGCTGAGCCCTCTTTTAACGGAGCAGCAAACCATTGTCATAATTACAAGTCCGGTTCATCCTGAACAGCTTCAGGATATCGTTCCTTGTCAAACAGCCAGGCTGATTCCAAGCATTACAAACCGCGCTTTATCAGGCGCATCACTTTTAACTTTTGGTTCATCATGCAGTGCCGCGACGAAAACTGCGTTAAGACAGTTAGCTTCGTGCATTTCAACACCTATCGAGATCCATCATTCGATTACAAGAGCGGCTTCCGATATTGTCAGCTGCGGACCTGCTTTTATCAGTTTTCTCGTTCAGAAAATGATTGAAGCAGCCGTAGAAGAAACGGATATTTCTAAAGAAGAAGCCACCACCTTATCAGAGGATATGCTTGTTGGTCTTGGCCGTTTGATTGAAAAAAGAGTCTATACCCTTCCGACACTGCAAGACAAAGTATGTGTGAAAGGCGGCGTCACTGGTGAAGGCATTAAAGCACTTGAAGCAGGTGTGCAAGATATGTTTCACCGTCTCTTTCAAAACACCCATAAAAAATTCGATGAAGATCTAGAAGCAGTTGCGCATCAATATCCGCCATGTGTGTTCACTGATGATCGCAGAAATTAATCATCTTTGCAATAAGCGAAAAAAGGGTTTTAAAAAACCATCGTTCTATTAAACGATGGTTTTTGGTTTCTTAGCTGAGATGAAATATCTTTCGGCGAATTCACCGGGGGCTTCATTTGTAAAATCAGCAGTCACTTCTATTTGTTCAAAGCCAGCGGACTCAAGGAACGCTGCATATGTTTCAAATGGAAATGTGCGCTGTTCATGTGTCTCATCATAACGCTGATACATGTCTCCGTCTTTTACAAAAAAGCTTAAATCATGTATGACCGAATACACGTCATCCCCTTTATCACTCTGCCAAATATAGCTGATCTCTTCATCTTGATCTGCATAAGTCGAACCCGGGAATACCTCTTCCATTTTATAAGGCGTATGAACATCAAAAAGTAAAACCCCATCTGCCTCTAAAAGCTGAAACATGTTTTTAAAGGTTTTTTTGACGTCATTTTCGTTTTTTAAGTAATTCAAGGAATCACAGCAAATAACGGCTGCCTGGAAGGCTTGTTCAAAGCCCGTAACCTCTCTCATATCTTGATGTAAAAATTGAATCGACTGCTTTTTCGCCTGCGCTTTTTGCTGCGCAAAGGCCAGCATTTCTTCACTGAGGTCAATTCCTGTGACCTTGTGGCCCTTTTCAGCTAATCGAAGAGAAATCTCTCCAGTTCCACAGCCTACATCGATGATGGCAGCATTCGGCTTCATATACTGCTGGATCCACTGAACCCATTCATCATAAGGTGCATGTGTCATGAGCTCGTCATACACACCTGCAAACCCTTGATAAATCATGAGTTAATGCCAAGTGAAAGGGTTTCTCTCGGCGCATCTCCCCATAGCTTTTCTAGATTGTAGTATCCTCTTTCTTCTTTGTGGAACACATGGGCAATGACATCACCTAGGTCAATCAATACCCATCTTGCTTCATCAAAGCCTTCCATCTTCTTCACTTCGATTCCGCTTTCCTCTGCAAGATGTTTTACTTCTCTTGCAATGGCTTGCACTTGTTTATCAGAATTCCCGTGACAAATGAGAAAATAATCTGCAACAAGTGAGATTCCTTGCATATTAAGGGCAATAATATCCTCAGCCCGTTTATCATCGCATGCTCCTGCTGCGACGTTTAAAATTGATGATGAATCCATCCAAAATTCCTCCTTAGTTGTTCTTATGCACAAGCGAGTTGTAAGTAGCAAGCGTATCTGGAAAGACTGGCTGATTCTTTTTCATTAGAAAACTGATGGTGTTTTTTAATGATTGGATCAGTGCACGATCTAGATCATGTTCTGCTAACTCCCTTACTTCTTCGACACCAGGGAAATGACGTCCTGGTTCAATATAATCTGCGACATAAATGACTTTTTCAAGTAAGGTCATGTCTGGTCTGCCGGAAGTATGAAATTCAATAGCTGTTAACACATCTTGATCGTCAATTCCAGCTTCTTTTTTGACCAAATAGGCACCAACCGGGGCGTGCCAAAGCTCGGGCGAATATTCAAGCAATAAAGGGTTCATCTGTTCTTTTTGGATAATCCCCTTCATTTCTTCTTTTGGCCTAAATTTCGCATAATCATGAAAAATAGCGGCGATCTCTGCTTTTTTCACATCTGCACCGAACCGTTCCGCTAATGAAATGGCTGTCTCCATGACTCCGAGTGTATGTGTATATCTATGCTCTGTTAACTGCTCTTTGACACAGTTCAATGCTTCTTCACGATTCATATAAATGATGCTCCTTTATATAACGCTCAACAGCTTTCGGAATCAAATAATCGACAGGGTTCCCCTGCTCTATTCGCTGCCTAATCAATGTCGATGATACATCAAAAGCTGGAACATCTGCAAATAAAAGAGGATATCCCGTACTTCCAACGTAACCCGGCCTTTTCATCCCAATAAAGGTGATCATTTGAAGCAAATCATCGATCCGGTGCCATTTTGGCAAATACTCGACCATGTCCGCTCCTATCATAAAAAAGAACTGATCTTCTGGATGACGCTTCTTTAACAGATCGACTGTATCTACCGTATAAGACGGACCCTCCCGCTCCATTTCAATGAGCTCGAGCCGAAAATATGGATTTGATTGAATCGCCGCCTCCACCATTTTTATCCGGTGATGACTATCTGCTCGTTTCCGTCCAGTTTTATGAGGAGGCATATGGTTTGGGATAAACCAAATTTCATCAAGCCCCACTTGAATCCGCACTTCACTTGCCATCAGCAAATGCCCGTTATGGGGAGGATCAAACGTACCCCCGAACAACCCTATTTTTTTCATATCGTATCCACCTTTACGGCAGCTTAATTTGTTTATTTTCCTTAGATTCTTTGTAAAGGACAATCACATTTCCGATCGTTTGAACGAGTTCAGCCTTTGCACCTTTTACAAGTGCTTTCGCAACTTCCGTTTTGTCCTCGTCGCAATTTTGCAATACGCTGACCTTTAACAGTTCTCTTGCTTCAAGCGCCTCGGAAATTTGCTTGACCATATTGTCATTTACCCCGCCTTTTCCAACTTGAAAAATAGGTGATAAATGATGTGCTTGTGCACGTAAAAAACGTTTTTGCTTACCTTTTAACATGGTGTTCCTCCTAATTTCTCTATGACAATTGACTTCATTTTTCCGGCGTCAGGCGTAATGCCTGTCCACAGTTCAAAGGCTCTTACTGCTTGTCCAACAAACATGCCAACCCCATCCACTGTTTTCAAGCCTAAACCTGCTGCTTCACTGAGCAGTTTTGTTTCTATTGGATTATACACAATATCACAAACGACCGCTGTTTTTTTTGCGTTCGCTAAAGAAATCGGGGTTTCTTCAACATTCGGATACATGCCGATCGAGGTCGTATGGATAATGACATCATATTCCCCAAGCCGCTCTTCTGCTGCATTTAATGTGATTGCTTGAGATGTGATTTTTCCCTCTGCACTTTCAATTAAAGCTTCAGCTTTTTCAATGGTGCGGTTCGTAATATCAAAGCTCTTCGGTGCATACTGAGCAATTGTCGTATAAATCGCTCTTGCCGCTCCGCCAGCACCAATCAAGAGAAATGACAGCTCTGATAACGGCTGATCCAAGGCTTCAAGCAATGAATGAAGAAAGCCTTCTCCATCTGTATTGTACCCAACGAGCTGATCCCCTTCGAGCCGCACCGTATTGACGGCACCGAGGCGTTCAGCTGTCACATCAATTTTGTCAAGGTACTTCATGATTTCTACCTTGTGCGGAACAGTGACGTTAATGCCGCTGATTCCTAACGCCTTCATGCCGCTAATCGCATCTTTCAGGTCATCATTTTCTACTTGAAAGCCATGATAATGTCCATCAATTCCAGCGTCCTTTAGTGCTGCATTATGAATATCCGGAGACATTGAGTGGCCAACAGGGTTACCGATTACTCCGTATAAAGGTTTCAAGGTCTCTCCCCCTTTGAACATTTAAATTAACGAACGTCTCATAAACACATGAACGCCTTTTGGCGCATAAACTTTGATTTGCTTGCCCGCATCATTTGCAGTAACCCAGCCTAAACCTGAAAAGACGATGTCCATTTTTGGCTGATCAATGGTAAAGGTATGCGGAACGAGCGGCGGGAAATTTTCCATTCCCTCTTTTGATGGCGGTGACAGCAGTTCCCCTGCATGTTTTTCATATAAATCATCTGCGTTCTCCAGCTTTGTACGGTGAATGTTCAGCTCATTTGGCATATAGCAGACAAATGATGTTCTGCCGCCTTTTACGTAATCAAATCGAGCCAGTCCGCCAAAATAAAGCGTTTGTGCTTCATTTAATTGGAACGTTCTCGGTTTCAATTCTTTTTTCGGCGTTAAAATCTTCAAGTCATTTTTGCTGACATAGTGCGCCATTTGATGTCGGTTGATGATGCCCGGCGTATCGAATAAAGCAGACCCGTCATCAAGCGGGATTTCAATCGCATCAAGTGTAGTACCTGGATATTGGGATGTAGTAATGACGTTCTCTTCGCCAGATACTTCTTTGATGATTCGATTGATAAATGTTGATTTTCCAACATTCGTACAGCCGACGACATAGACATTTCTTCCCTCGCGGTAATGATCGATCGCTTCCATCACCTCAGGCACACCCTGGCCTCTGCTTGCACTGATCAAGAAAACATCGATAGGGTTTAATCCGTTTTCCTTTGCTTCCCGTTTCATCCAATGAATCAGACGATCTTTTTTCACGGATTTCGGTAAAATATCCACTTTGTTGCCGACAAGTAAAATCGGATTACCGCCGACAATACGGCTCAGCCCGTTGATCCAGCTTCCGTTAAAGTCAAAAATATCAACGACCTTCACAATGAGAGAATCTGTCTCTCCAATGCTGTGCAATATATTTAAAAAGTCGTCTTCTGTTAAAGAAACATCTTGAATCTCATTGTAGTTCTTTAACCTAAAACAGCGCTGACAGATCACATCTTCTTTCAATAGAGATGCTGCCGGCGCATATCCTAATTGATCTTTATCTTCCGTCTGAATGGCTACACCGCAGCCAATACAAACAACCTTTTCCATTATTACTCTTCCTCCCACTGAATGTGGCCCTTACGCTTTAAGGCTCCTAAAATTCTGCGTTCAATCTGCCTGTTAAACTTTGTGAAAAATCCGTCCGAGGCAGCAACAGGAACGACCAAAATCGTATGGAAGCCATGACGATTCCCGCCAAGAACATCTGTCATGAGCTGATCCCCAATGACAACCACATCTTCTTTTTTCAACTGCATATCAGCGACTGCCTTATTAAAGGCTCTTCCCATAGGCTTTCTCGCTTTATAAATAAACGGGATATGAACCGGTTCAGAAAAAAGCTTGACCCTTTTTTCATTATTGTTCGATACAATCGTCACTTGTATCCCGTGATCTTTCATTTCTTGAAACCATTCAATTAAGCGCGGTGTCGCACTTGGACGGTCCCATTCTACTAGTGTGTTATCTAGATCGGTAATAATTCCTTTTACATTTCGTTCTTTTAATTTTTGCGGTGAAATGTGGAAAATACTTTTCACAAATTCATCCGGTAAGAAATACTTCTTTAGCACAATTTGCACCCTTTCTTCCATTGGTTTTCAGCGATTGTGTCGAATCAAATCACAATTTGTCTGTCTATCGAATACAATGAAAAAGTTTTCGACATATGACGAGGACCTTCAACAGGTGTGGATAATTTTACACACATTATCCACCTATATTTCATCACGCTTTCATTCAATTATAAACACTCTACCCACAAGTTATCCACTTAACCATGTGGATAACAGAACGATTGTTCTTGTTTCCCATTCATGGTAGATTAAAGGTACTTCAAAGACAGTCGATCAACCTATGATGATATGTCTTTTCCTCAAATTTTATGCCAACTTTTTCAGGGGAGGTGTTTTTCCCATCATATGGGTTTCTAGTATGAAAAAGCTGTCAGATGATTTACTTATAGAATCGTATTATAAAGCAAATGAAATGAACTTAAATCGCGACTTCATTGAATTAATTGAGACAGAAATGAAAAGACGTTCGCTCGGGCATATGCTCTCTGTTTCCTCTTAATTCCATATCACAGGAACCATGCCTCCCGAGCACTCTCCTTTTTTAAACTCAGGTGACTGATATTATATCACTTGCGCTATAGGCTTACTACTATTTTCCGTAAAAAACACCCCTTCTGATGAAAGAAGAGGTGTCTTAATTGCAAGGCTGTTCATTCCAAAACCATAACCCTCCGCCTACGACTAAAATGACCACAAGGAACACAACAAGAAAAGCGTAACCGATTCCTGCTCCTTGTGCTGGATAAGGCGAACACGCAGGGTAAGGATAAGGACATCCCCACATATCAGTTACCTCCTTCTAGGAAGATATACTGTTAGACTATGCTGGATGGATGGTCTTGTTTAGGCAGATGGCCATCATTTAAAAATGTTTGATGACATCACGCTCTTTGATTTCGTTATAAATAATTCTCGCCCCTTTTGGTGTCATATGATTGCCAGAAGGGTCGATCAAGCCAGACTGAATCAGGGCATGATCACTATCTTCTCCAGCTTCTCGGATGAAAGCTTTCCAGTTGTCGACAAGCGGCACCTGCTCATCCTTCGCTACTTCTCTTGTGATGTCATTATAAGAGTTTTGCCAAGCTCTTGCCCCGCCTCTCCCGGCAAAATAAGATGACTTATATCTGGAGTAATAATACAAGCCCTTTTTCCCGCCTTCTACAACAGGCACACAGGTCATGAGAATCGGGGTAATGCCTTCTTTTCTACTTTCAGAAATGAAGTAGGTTAAATTTTCTTTAAACCGTTTTTTCGTCACTCGGGGATGTTTCCCGTCTAAAATCGCCGCATCATTCGTACCGAACATGATGAGGACGTAAGTTGGCTTCTGTTTTAAAATATCCTGCTCAAAGCGAAGTTTCGCGTCTTCAGTCGTCTGCCCGCCAATGCCTGCATTCTTCACTTGAATTTGGCCGCGCTCGACGTTTTTCATGAGATTCACCCATTTTTCAGATGTTGGATAATCTCGAAAGTCCCAGTTTGATCCTCTTGTATTGCTGTCACCAAATGCAATGACGCTTTCTTGTACTGGCTTTGAGCACCCAGCAGCAACACATAATAGGATGAAAAGGAAAACATATTTCTTCACAACATTCACCTCCAAAAGCCCTCTTCATATAGTAAACGACAAGACTTTTGGTTTCAATGAATGAATGTTTTTGACGAATGCTGTCTATTGCAGCTGAACAGGCATATATGCTTTATCATGGTGCAGCAGTTCACTTACTTTTACAAATTCATAGCCCCTCTTCTTCAACTCAGGAATCACTTGTTTCAATGCTTCTACCGTTTGCTTGCGATTTCCTCCGCCATCATGTAAAAGGATGATATCGCCGCCTTGAATATGATCAATGATTCGGCTTGCAATTTTACGTGCGCCTGGTCTTGACCAGTCCTTCGGATCTTGCGTAAAGGACCACATGACCACATCGTACCCTTGCTTTGATAGAATGCGGAATGATTTCATTGTTAAGCGTCCACCAGGAGGACGAAATAATAAGGGACCGCCAGGCTGGAGTGAAGCGATATGAGCCGCTGATTCTTTTAATTCCCGCTTGATCTCCTTTGACGACAAAAGGTCAAAATACGTATGATTCATCGTATGATTGCCGAGTTCATTTCCTTCGTCCACAATCCGTTCTGCGATCATTGGATATGTATGAATTCGGCTCCCTATCACAAAAAAGCTTGCATTCACTTGATGCTCCTTCAGTACATCCAATATTTGATTTGTATACACTGGATGAGGTCCATCATCAAAGGTGATCGCAATCTTTTTCCGTTCCGCTCTCACATCCCAAAAGGCACGTCCCGTTTTTTCAAGATCCACTCGTTTTAATGTACGTGCCTCTATTTTATTAGGAATAATAGCACATAGCAGCCATATACACATCAAGATATGCAGCCCTCTCATTCGACCGCCTCCTCCACCGAACATCATTACCGATAAATTGCCCGCTTTCTCATCAATTCATGCTCATATCCGCTTTTTTTTCAAATAAAAAAAGCCGGCCATATTGGCCCGCTCTTTGTTTCACGTTTGGTTTCTCTCTTCAACTGTCGAACGTTGCTTAGAATTCATACAGACACTCTCCTTCTTGGATTTGATTTTGAGCCCATAATAATTTCTGATAATACTGGTTGGACTTTTTGTATTGTTGAGAGGCTTCTAAGGCTGTCGCAATTTCTAGTGAGATATCCTCTATATAAGAGTATAGGCTAAGTTTTTCCAAATAATCAATGGTTTTTTGCAGTTGGTCTTCATTGATTTCCTGAACATATAAAGCATCCAGATACTCAAACATATGACAGAACAGCTGGTCTTCATGCTTCTTTGCGGCCAATTTCCCAGCTTCTAATATGCGCAGGGCATCCGCCTGTTCATTCTGTCTAAAAAGCAGCTTCGCCAGCGTATAGAGCGTATGCGGAAGCGTTGGGAGCAGCTCTTTGCGGGCAAGATCAGCGGATTCCGTTAAATATCGTTCCGCTTCCTCTCTATAGCCAAGCTCGCCATAACATTTTCCTAAATTATAGAGCGCTGAACTGTATATGCGCGGGTGATCAATTTGAGATGCGAGCTGTTTTGCCTTTTTTAAATGAGGCAGTGCCCGGTCTTTTCGTTTTAAATCTTGATAATTTCCTGAGATGACAAAGAGACATTGAATGATGCGAATGGTATACGCATCATGCTGATCGTATATTTCCAGCGCCTTTAAAATATGGTGCATGGAGACATGTGTTTGTTTCATTATATAGTAGGCTTCTGCCACTTTAAAATGAAACTCTGCCTGCTCAATATCATCAAACACCATGGACAGCTGCTTTTCTGCGACTCGATAATATTTGACGGCTTCTAAATATTCTTTTTGACTAAATTCATGCATGCCACGAAAAAATGCATGGTAATAATGCAGCATATCAGATAACTCATGATTGGAATTTTCGATTTTATCGACTAGATTAGATACTGAGAAAGGTTGATATTTTGAAGGGTGTATATAGTCAAGCATGATTTGGTGCCGAAAACACATGAGCTGATAATAAATCAGTAAATGCTGGTCCTCTTCCATCTGTTCAATTTCTGCTTCAACTTCCGCTTTCAAGATTTCCGCATCTGGAACACTGAACTGCCGTATCATTCGATACCATTCATTAATTTTCATACCTACATGTGAAGATAGAACCTTCCCCATGTTCCGAAATTACCCCTTCCTTTTCGGTCTAATATTACATATTTTAGCACGCTTCTTGACCGCCAAGCACCGCAAAGAAACCGCAAACATAAAAAAGAGACGAACAGAAGCACGATTTTTTTGAAAAAGATGATTTTTTCATCGTACAGACACAGACAATCCCTCCTTCACATACATTTGAGGATATAGGCAGCGGCCTAAACATGGTGGAGGTGAAAATCGTGGCAGGAGTATTTACAGCGATGGGATTGATGGTCAAAGAATTGGTGTTTTTAGTGTCCTATGTCAAAAACAATGCCTTTCCACAGCCCCTTTCGGGAGATGATGAAAAAAAATACTTAGCCCTCATGGCACAGGGCGATGAACACGCAAGAAACATGCTGATTGAACATAACCTTCGGCTCGTCGCCCATATTGTAAAGAAATTTGAAAATACCGGGGAAGACGCTGAAGACCTCATCTCCATCGGGACGATCGGACTCATTAAAGCCATCGAAAGCTATTCCTCTGGAAAAGGAACAAAGCTGGCAACGTATGCGGCGCGGTGTATTGAAAATGAAATTCTCATGCACTTACGCGCACTCAAAAAAACAAAAAAGGACGTCTCCTTGCATGACCCCATCGGTCAGGATAAAGAAGGCAACGAAATTTCATTAATCGATGTCTTAAAATCCGAAAATGAAGATGTGATCGATACCATTCAGCTCAACATGGAGCTTGAAAAAGTAAAGGAGTATATCGACATTCTCGACGGCCGAGAAAAAGAAGTCATCGTCGGCAGGTTCGGCCTTGATTTAAAGAAAGAAAAAACGCAGCGGGAAATAGCCAAAGAGCTTGGGATATCGCGGAGCTATGTGTCACGGATTGAGAAGCGGGCGCTTATGAAGATGTTTCATGAGTTTTACCGGGCGGAGAAGGAGAAACGGAAAAGGGAGAAGGGGAAGTGAAAATAAACTTCCTAACTTCTAACAAAAACAGACCTCGTGAGGTCTGTTTTTGATTTCGGCACTAAGCTACTGTCTCTCTGCATTTCTTTTGATAATAGCCCCTCAAGAACAATGGCAAGATTTTGGTCATGAACTAAGGCATGAAGGAAATCAATTAATCATGCCCCACTGTTTAGAGATATGCAGAAAATGAAGGCGAAACAATTTGCATATAAGTATTGTATTCTGCATTAATGCTTAAAAAATTTAAATACGAAAAAATAAAATATGATGCTTCGTGTATTCTTGCTAATCAATTTTTTTGAAGAGAAAAAGGAGTCTTTTAATAAAAGGCTCTGTTAAAAGTAAATGTTGATATTTGATACCTGTCAGAAAGCTTAGTATAATCAATACAAGAACAAACATTCGGGATATTAGAAGTATGAGGAAGGCGTATAGTAATTTGTTAAAATACATAGATAAACTACCACTTACCAAAAAGAACAACTTGCTGCAAGAGACCGTATAAACGTAACAGTTTCCAAGGGTCGTATTATGAAAACAAGGTTGATAGTATGATTGGTTCCAAGCTGGCACCAGATCAGAGATAACATTAATTAAACAAACAATTTAACTTTGGAGTGATGTAATGAATAAGTTTTTTGAGTATAACTGGCAGGTTAGAGACGAATGGGTTAATTGGTGTAATCAACTAACAACAGAAGAGTTGTTACAAGACCGCATAGGTGGAGTAGGGAGCATTTTATACACTCTTTTTCACATTATCGATGTTGAATATAGCTGGATTCGAGGTATTCAGGGTAAAGAAGACGTGGTATTAGATTTTGATGATTACAAGACTCTGACGAAAGTAAAAACACTCTCAATGACTTTACGACATGAAATAGTTGAATTTTTAAAATCTCATTTAGATGAAAAACAAGATCGAATGGTAACAGTTCCTTGGGATGAAGATGAATACACTAAAAATGAAATATTACATCATATAATTGCCCACGAAATTCACCATATCGGTCAACTTTCTGTTTGGGCAAGAGAAAAACAATTAACACCTGTATCTGCTAATTTTATCGGTAGAAAGTTAAAATCAGTACATTCTTATGAAAAGTAAGGTCAGTTAAAGATCCATTCATTTATCCCACTATGTTGTTTTCTTTTAAAAAATGCTCAAATAATTGCTGACCTTTCTCTTCGATTTGAGCATCTTCAATTGAATATTCCCCAATGAATAAGCCTAAATGATCGTATTCCTCATAACTCTTTAAAAGAGTTAACCCGTAACTTTTCTGATCAAAAAACAATAACCATCTTCCTGTTTCTAAACTCTTAAAAAACACGCCTTCATAATCAAACCCTTGCTCATAATACCCTACATGTAAATGCATACTCTCATCTAACCTATGTATTCTTTCATCTGTACACACTTTCATCTTGCTCCCTTAACTTTCATATCTTGCTGAAAATCAATATTCCTCAACTCGACCCATTCAACAAAGTCAGGTACCTTTTTTGTCGTCAAAAAATGTTGAATGATTTGATATGCCTGATTGCGGTCGACATAGCTGCACGATGGCACATGCAATGGTGACCCAGCGATCAAATGCTCGATCGTTTCAATCTTTTCTACCTTTTGAAAAGGGACTAAAAAATCTGGATATCTGATGATAAAGAATCCATACGGTTCAGTATAAAAGAAAACTAGAGTCTCGCATTCCCAATCTTCCTCTATCTCAATGGAAGATTCTCCGTTACCTTGTTTCCAATACTCTTCACCCTCCTGAAAGAAGATCCTTTTCATGAATTCTTCTCCCGGATTTTCTACTGGAGCTCCTGTGGGGCCGTAGTATAAAAACATCCATATCGCTCCTTCATGGCTATATCAATTTGGATTTAACCAATTGTTCTATTTCCCTCAAAATCATAAAAGGCTTGTGTTTGTTGGTTTAATTTTAGCATGTGATATAGCTTTGGGTTTAGCTTTTGAAAGGTTTGAGGGCTGACCCATTTTACTTCTTCAATATCATGATCCAGATCTAGAATGTTCATCTCTCCCCCGATGATTTCCGCAAAGAACGTAATGATAAGTGCGTGATGTTTTTTATCTTGAAAGAATGCTTCTCGAACCGAATGAAGTTCATTTACTTTGACAACATACCCTGTCTCTTCTTTTACTTCACGGATGACAGCCTGCTGCAGGTCTTCACCTTTTTCCACAGCACCGCCTGGAAGTTCCCAATATCCCTTTACATTCTTGACCGTTAATAAATTTTCTTCCTCATCATAAATAATAGCTGAAACCACGTCTACACGTTTCAAATGAATCCCCCTTCACATTCTCCATTCACATCAATTGCCGAATATATGACACGAACTGTTCATTTTATACATTCTTATTATACTGTATTAGTAGTCAGCGATTGGAGGCCAGAGCATGTGGATGATCATCATTTTACTTGTTGTGCCCGTGGGATTTACAGGAAATATCGTTTCTCTTTTGAGACAAATCAAAGCGTCCAACGAGAAAATCATCCAACTGTTAGAACAGCAAAAACCGAAAAAATAAAACCTCACGCATCTAGCAGGAGGTTTTTGCCATAGGGGAAATCTTCCCGTTACTCATCAAATAACATATTTCTGATTCGCCGAATATAATGAAGCGCAATATGAGCGAGACATAAAATGAGCCCAATCATCGCAAGAATATAGATGGGCAGTATCAAACCAGGTACATAGTTTACGACAAATCCCAAACTAAACGCTGTCAGCATATATATGCTGATCAACCTCATCAATACCATTCGAAGCCCTCCCTTTCTACAATCACCTTAACATATTTTCCCTTCATTCTCATAATTGGCTTTAAAAAAGATGCGAATCCATTAAGACTCGCATCTTTTTTACGTATTCAATTCACCTTTTTCGCCCGAGCTTCCTTCCACTGCTCAAGCTCCGAGACTGTTAGTAATTGATATCCTTGTTTGGTCAATTCCTTGATGATCGTGACAGCCGCGTTGGCAGAGGTGTCATAGATGTCGTGCATTAAGACGATTTCTCCGCTAGACGCATGTGTAAGAATGTAATTTGCGACGTATTGGCTGTTACGATATTTCCAGTCTTCAGGATCTACGTCCCAAAGCGTGACTTTCATGTTGACAGCCGCGTTGATCTGTCCGTTTGTTCCACCATATGGCGGTCTAAAGTGAGTCGGTGTGAACCCGCCTGCTTTTTCAATGATTTGCTGCGTATCTTCTACTTGTTTGATGGCTTGTTTTAATGGCAGTCTTGTGAGTAAAGGGTGGTTATAGGAATGATTTCCGATTTCATTTCCACCTTTTCTGATTTCACCTAGCATATCGGGATAATATTGAACCCTGCTTCCTAATACAAAAAATGTTGCGTGTCCTTTGTTTTCTTTTAAAGCTGTTAAGATTTTTGAAGTTGTTGATGGATTTGGTCCATCATCAAATGTAAGGGCAATGGCTTTTTGATTTGGGTTGAACACTCCCTGTTTTGGCAGTTTTACGATCTTTCTTTTTGCGATCGGTTCTTTTTTCTCGTTTTTGTTCTTTTCTTTATTAATGTATTCTGGCTTTAACATTCCTTTAAGCAGTGTTTTCTTAATCGCCAGCACTTGAGGGCCTTTCTTGTCTGGTGCAATTTGCCCTGCTGGGAAGTAGAATTCAATAAAACGATCTTTGATGGCAAAATACTGATAATGCTCTGCCTTAGGAGACGTCCCTTGTTTGAGCAAATGCTCGTTTTCCGCAAGAGAGCGATCTTTTTTCAACTCCTCAAATGTCATTTGAGACAGTTTTTGCAGACTTTCTTTTTTTGATAAAAATAGATCATCTATTGATAAAAACTGCTGTTTCTTGAAATCAAAATTGAATATCTTCGTTTCATGTGCGCCTTTTACTCCGCCTTTCCATTCATATGTATTGAATTTGATCGCAGCAGTTTGTTTGGCATAATGAGTAATCTCGTAATCTATGTTTAATTCGTATCGATGATCTTCATCGACATCACTTGCTTCACTAAATGATGTTTTGAATTTGTCCAGCGCTGTTTCTGCAAATCTTTTCATCTCTTGATCTAGCTTTTTTTGATGAAACACAGGATAGTTCACAGCATATCTCAAGTATCTCCCGTCATTCACGAGGGTCACAATTTCAACTTCTTTATAGCTCGCATCTGGTTCTACCTTCTTCTTCTCTGTCCCGCTTGCCTGCTGATTATGATAAAACGCGGCGATTCCGATGATCATCGCAAGTCCGCATAGAACAAGACTGACTTTCCATTTAATTGACACAAAAATTCTCCTCTCGTGATGCCGCCATGCCTGAATGACGTGTGTTTGTAGGATAGACTTTGCATGCACCCTTTTTAGTTTGCAAATCACACAATTGTCACATTTTCGACACATTTTTGGAGAGGAATAAAAAAAGGACTTGATTTCTCAGTCCTTTGATTACTTTTGCATATATAGTTGAAATAATTTTGTTTCTTCATCAATGGAACGCGCTCGATCAAATGCCGCTCTGACCGTCTTTGTATTGTTCATGAGCTCGTACAGCATGGTCAGCACAAAGATAAATGCTGCATTCCCATCGATGTAATCGTCCGGTGCCGTATAAGATGTAGCTCCTGCCTCTAAGAAAGCATCTGCTAAATTTTTCTCTCCTAGTGTGCAGCCTGTAGAGATGACATGAACTCCTTTTAAGGAGGCATACCGCTTGATTTCATCCGCTCCAAAGGCAGTATCTCTAGGCTCCCCATCTTCGTAAACATCTTCCCCTAATTCAGGCATGATAAATGCTCCTTCTTCACCGTGAAACGATAAAAGAAGGTAATCTATTTCTCCTCTAGCTCTACCAGATAACACATGAATCAGATCATTCGGTCTTCCAATCCAATGCATATCGACTTTCACACCGAAGTTTTCAAGTGCTGCACGCAGTGCAAAAGATTCCAGCTCACTATTGGGTCCTGCTGCTAATGTGATGCGCATGGCTTGTTGATCCACTTCTATCTCCTCCAGACTATGATAAAAATAAAACCATTTTTTCCTCATCTGCATATGTATCAGCCCATTTTAGCGCTTTTTCTTCGACAGCGTACGATTCAAATCCAACAGAGCGATAGAGGCTCTTGGCTGAGTGATTAGTTGTCACCACTGATAAATACATTTGCTCGATATCCTGCCGTTCTCGCGCAAAGGAAAGAGCTTTTGTCATTAAGGTCTGGCCTGCTCCTTCTCCTCGGGCACTAGGTGTTACATACATCGCTGTCAGATTCGCTCGGTGCTTTAACTTCTGCAAGGTTTCTTGGATGAGCGTGACTGCCCCCACAAGCTGCCCTTGATGAAAAGCGCCAAATGTCCACATAGATTTCGCCGAAGCAAAACGCGCTTTATATTTATCCTCTATATTAATTGGCTCTTCCTCATAGCTCATCGCAAAACCCTCTGGACTTAATTGCAATGCTTCTAGTCTGAGTGCTGCATATTCTTCAGCATCATCTGGTGTTAACAATCGAATATTCAGAAAATCGCCTCCGAAAGAATGATGGATACTTCCAATTTTATCTTGAAAAGAGTTTTTGATCAAAGGATATTGGCCCCTCTGCACATATCTCTTTACCTATATGCAAATTAGACTCGCTTCCCCATCTGTAAAAACAAGGTATTTCCGATCATGTTTACGTGTTTTATTCTAGCAAAAACGATTCTTTTCTCACTTATCCTTTCACTTTATTTATATTAATCTATAACTAATTCATGAAAAAAATGAAAAAAAAGGATTGCGATGCACTAAAAGATATCTTAAGATATAATAGTAATAAAAATACAAAAAAGGGAGGAATTTGATATGACAGAAACAAAAAACGAAATCAAACTACATGTTCTTTTTGGTGCTTTAGCAGTAGGATTCCTTATGCTAGCTCTTTTTTCCTTCTCGCTACAAATGCTGCCCGTTGCTGATCTAGCAAAAGAATTTGGTATTCCGGGCAGTGTTGCAGCTGTTGTTCTGAACGTGGTTGAAGCGGGCGGGGCTGTTACAACAATTGTCTCCATTTTAACGGCTGTTGGATCGGGTGGTCTTTCTCTCATTGCAGCGGCTGGTAAAGAGACAATTCGTCAGTACCTTAAAAACGAAATTAAGAAAAAAGGCCGTAAAGCTGTTATTGCTTGGTAATTCAATTTTATGACCCAATAGAAGGAGACTTTGTTCTCCTTCTATTTAAATTTTTATGCAGGTGAGAAGATGTTATATCCATTATTATCACTACTTCTATCAATTAGAATGAAACAACAATATTCAAATCTAGCTCAGTTTATAATACGCAGGGTTCCATTTTTCAAATCGTTTTCTTCTACACAATACATATTATTTTCTTGCATTCTTGATACTTTATTAGGATGCCTGATTGTATTCGTTATTTCTTCATATCTTTACTCCCCGGTCTATCAAATAGAATGGGAAAGTGCTTTTGTGATATTTTTGTTCCTTTTCTCTATTGTCAAAGGAATTGAATCTTATAGAAGAACGCATATTCTTCCTTTTGAAGAGTTGATACAGCTTGCACCTGTTTCCGCGAGACGCCTTTTTCAAACGCTTTTATTTTCAGAGTTGGTATGGCTTCTATTTACAAGCTTGAGTACTTATTTGATCTATTTTCTCTTTCAATATTTCATTGCTCAAACACATGACTGGATATTCTGGTTGAAGCATCTCAATGTTATATTGACAGGCTTCTTACTTTTTATCGTCAGCAATAAGATATTTGGTGCTTACATCTATAACATTGTCGTAAAAAAAATTGGGATCATTCGTGTTCTTTTTTTCGCAAGCATCTCTTTACTTTTCTTCTTTTTTGGAAGAGTTCTAATATCGAACATCATTTTCCCTTTTTATTACACCTTCCGACAACTTTTTCAATCAATTTCTTCGCTTGCAGAGGATGCGTTTTGGATTACACTTTCAAACAACTTGATGTCTTTATATCAGAATAATCTTCAACAAATCCATCATGCTTTATTTTCACAGGATTCGGTATTTCTACAATTTCTAGCGCTTTTTACTTCACCTGTCACATTTTTTGTGGTGATATTAGCGGCAACACTCGTCATGAAGACCCCTGTTCGCTGGATTCCAACTGGAAAAGAGCATGATCAAAGCTCAAAACATTTTAAAGATTTATTTTATTGGTACTTTCAAGCACTTGATAAAATTCAGGGCTCGCTGTTTCAAAACAATATGCTGATTCAAAAAGACCTTAAGGTGTTAAAAGAAAAAAGGTGGCTGCTGTCTAAAGAGTTTTTTAATTATATGTTCATGTCATATGAAGCCTTCTTCTATGTAGGGGTTATGACCGGTTTGATCTCACTTGTTGATCATCAAGCTTTGCAAATTCAGCTATTATTCACATTAAATGTGATGATTTTAGCTAATCAAACATATGAAATGAGAATACTGACCCCTTCTATATTTTCTTTTAGTGCTGAAAAAAAGAATATTTGGCTCTATGAGCTTTCTCAAACATCTCTTATGCAGTTTTTCTTATCAAAAATCCAGTTATTTTATTGTTTATTTTCTATACCATCACTCTTTCTACTTTTCATTAATCTATCAATCATGAGTGTATATCACCTTTTTGATGTTCAGATGCTCATTCAATTGGTGGCATTGGGGATTGGCTTTTTCATTTTTCCATTGATTCAGCTGTATTTGTTTCCATTCACAACGAAATTCAATTTTATTCACGAGCATGAAATAGGGACAACCAATGAAGAAATAGAAGTTATCGATAAAGGACAGGCCTTTGCAAGGAATTTTCTCGTGTTGCCTTTCATGTACTATATGATCTTGACCTCTTTTCTACCTATTTTGCAGCATTCTACAAGTCTCATAAGCGTTCTGTTTGCTTTATATTTTGTGATCGTTTCAGTAATTTGCTGGGTGTTATGCCGCAAGACCATCTATAAAGGGATTGAATATGTTGAAAAAAATAAGATGTTTTATATCGGAGAATAGACTGATTCTACGCCTCGGTTACCTCTACGCTGCTATCTTTATTGCAGCTGTGCTAATCGGAAGCCTTCTTCCTTATGATCAGATTCCTTATCTTAAAAAGGATGAAGAGATGTTTTTTCTATCTATTTTCTTAAACAATTTACAAGTTGGAATGGCAATATTAGGCATCGGAGCTTTTACAGGCGGGATCATGTCTGCAGGCATTCTTTTTTACAACGGCTACATTATCGGCAAACTCGTTCAGTATCTGATTGTCAATCACGAAGCGCAGCAGCTATTCACAGGACTCCTGCCTCATGCTTTTGTAGAAGTTCTTGGATTAATTCTGTTCTCAATCGTCAGCTCTTATCCTTTTATTTATCTTTATCGATTTATAAAAGGAGAAACGATTGAATTAAAAAAACTGACCCTAACTGTGCTTCAATTGATTTTTGCAGCAGCCGTTCTTTTATTCATAGCATCTCTTTTAGAGCAATACGTGAGCCATGTACATCTACCATAGAAGAAAGGAGAATGTGGTTCCATGGAGCTACTTCTACGACCTAAGCAATTTTTCAATCAGAATCAATCGATTAAAACCATTGTAGGCCTTGTCTTACTATCATTATTTGTGTCGACTGTTTTTTTAACATTTTTTATTATTGATTTGTTAGTAGATGAACCTTTATCCACTGGGAAACAACTTGCCAGCATTGTTTTTATCTTTTTGCTGACAATCCCGCTTTATTTCATTTTAAATTTTCTCAGTACTGTCCTAACTTCTATTTATATGTATTTTTTTCATAAAGCTTTTATTTTACGCAAAATGTATCTTGTTATTTTGGTTTATAATGCATTTCTTTTATTAGTGAATAGTGCAGCGATCTATTGTGTGATGGTGTTACAATTAGATCACTATTTTCTCTTGATTCAAATAGTTTCCTTCTTATTCAACTTATATCTTTTACGTATCCTTTATGATGGAATTATTTACTATGCTGAAGGATCAAAAAAAGCTGCCTTAGCAACTGTGATCTTGTATATGCTTGTGACGACTGCGTTTGTTATTGGAGGATTCATCAATGGCTAAACTTCAAGTGTCTCAGCTATCTTTTCGCTATGAAACAACAGAAGAGAATTCTCCCCTTCTCGATCATGTGTCATTTGATCTGAAAGAAAGTGATCGAGCTTGTATTATTGGAAAAAACGGCAGCGGTAAATCAACACTTTTAAAGATTATCGCAGGTCTGCTTCCTTCAGCATCAGAAACGATTTTACTTAACGAGCAGCATCATCCTGGAACCGCTCAATATAAAAGTCTGGTAGCATACATCCCAGATAAACCTTTAGTCTATGATGCGCTCACTGGTTTCGAGCATATGGAGCTTATCCAGTCTTTATGGAAAATGAAAAAGTCGGAAAAGGTTTTATACAAAGAGACCTTTCTATCGCTTTGTGATGCATTTGATTTAACTCATGCCCTAAATATGCCTGTCAAACAGTATTCTTTGGGCATGAGATATAAACTTTTCTTTAATTGTATGGTGGCAAGATCTCCAGAGCTGATTATTCTTGATGAGCCTTTTACCTCTCTTGATGAAGCCTCTCAAATACAATCGATTTCTTTATTAAAAAAAGAATTCTCACATCGATGTGTTTTATTTACAAGCCATCAGCGCTACCTTTATTCAGAATTAGGAAATCGTTTCTTTCAGCTGGATCAAGGACAATTAAATGAAATGGAGCATTAGACATACAAAAGGCATCCCATAAAAGGATGCCCCCTTCACTACCACTTACAGCGCTTCACCGGACGGCAGCAAGGGTTTTTGATATCACTGCCGCAATCGTATTCTTCTACAATATACTCGTTGTGAGTCGATTCAGTGACCGGATAGTAGTTTTCTATTCTTTTAATGTTTTTATTGACGTTTGTGATATGCGTTGGATGAATTTTTCTGATCGTTTGTTCATTCGTTCTTGTGTTGACAATTTGACGTGTGGGGAAAACAACCGTTTCTTCTCCTCCTTGGTTTCCTCTGCGAGGTCCAAAGAAGAAATCATCTAATCGATTTCGGCTCATCTTAACACCCCTTCAAGTTGTCTTTCACTTACACTCTATCGTATGTCAGAGCCATCATTCGTGATTAGATGCATGTCTATTTTTAAAAAAATCCACTTTCTATCTATTTTTCTCTTTCTTTACAAAAGGACAATTTTAACATATTATACAAATGATATCTTCCGAAGACAGGTCATCCATGAAAACAAAACATCAGCTCTTTTTATTCAATGCATTTTTTCCACTCATTATCAAATAAGAGGTGAACGATATGATCAACTCGACACAGCCATTCGAACGAAACAAGCTAGACATTGCACTTGAACTAACTCAATTGCATCTGAATCAATATCAAACAAATCATCCTGATCAGCTGAGTGAAATCTATGCGAAATATTACGCGCTGCTTGAAGTGCTGGATTTGTCTTCCTATGATCAATTGATTGATTTACTGCCAAATGAGCTCAAACAGACGCTTGAGTAAAAAAACCATCTACCCACATGGGATAGATGGTTTTCTTTATTTATACACGTGCAGCCATATCGGTTTCGATTTGCTCTAAGCTTCTTCCCTTTGTCTCGACTAGCACAAATCGGGTGAATAACAGCCCGATTAAGCAGATGACTCCGAATGAGGAGAAAATGACCCCAAAGCTGAATTGATCAGCCAGAATAGGGAAAACGAGTCCAACTGCTAACGATCCGGTCCAGTTAAAGGCAGAAGAGATACCTGCTCCGATACCTCTGACAGAAAGCGGGAAGATTTCGCCGATGATGATCCAGGTGATCGGTGCCCACGAGAAGGCATAGCACAAAATAAAGCAGCAAAGTGAAATCAATGTTACCCAGTTTAAAATTCCTTCACTGACGCCAAGTGCCCCTAATGCGGCGGGAGCAAAGAAAGAAAGGGCCATGCCCGATCCTCCTACGGTGAGAATCGTTCGGCGGTCGAAGCGGTCAACAAATTGTAAAAAGATCACGGTCGTGACGACAAAAATGACACCGACAATGACGGTAAAGCCTGCGGCGACCTGCGGCGCAAGGCCTACATTCCGAGCGATACTCGTTGCATAATAGACAATGGAGTTTGCGCCTTGAATTTGCTGAAGGGTTGCCATTCCAACCCCAATGAAAAGAGCCATTCTGAATTTCTTTTGAAACAATTCACGAATACCCGAGCGTTCTTCTTTGGCGACTTCTAAAATTTCCTGCATTTCTGATTCGATTTCTTCACGAGAAGAACGCAGTGATCCTAATACTTCCCGTGCTTTATGAGCCATTCCGTGTTTAATCAAATATCTCGGAGATTCAGGAAGCTTCAGCATACCAATATAAAGCACGATCGCAAATAAAGCGGCACTTCCCAGCATCCAGCGCCAGCTGTCCGGGATGGGCTCAAACACAAACGCGACAATATAGCTGAGCAATAGTCCAGTTACAATCATGAGCTGATTGAGCCCAGATAATTTCCCGCGGATTTTAGCAGGAGCGATTTCAGACATGTAAGCCGGAACCAAAGATGAAGCTGTTCCTACTGCTGTCCCTAAAAAGATTCGAGCGATGGTGAGTGAAATCTCTTCTGGTGCGACAGCTGATCCGATCGCCCCGACAAAAAAGATCACGGATGAGACCAAAATGAGTTTTCTGCGGCCAAATTTATCCCCTAAGAGACCGCTTAAGATGGAGCCAATAATGGCCCCTCCCATTAATGAAGAGACAACGATTCCAAGCCATAATGGGCTGAGCTGAAATTCTTCCTGAATATGTCCTTCTGCCCCTGCAATAATACCAATATCATATCCAAATAAGATGCCTGCAAAGGACCCGAAAAAGAAGATAAATTTGCTTGACACTTTTTTCTCCAAGTGGATGACCCCCTCACTTAATTAACCGCTTTCATTTCACCCAGTGCTTCTACTGTTGTAACCAGTAGAAGACCTTTCCCCATTCTATAAAACCACATATTCTGCATCGACAAGCTTTGCAAAATGAACAATTTGATCAACCGTTAAATTGAGAGACACGACTGTATGATGCCCCCCGCCTTCTTTAATCCATGCTTTGACGCCATCCTGAAAATTCGGTTTGATTTTCCACAATACACGCGCAACTGGTAAATGAGGTGCTGCTTCCTTTGGCTCAAAGGCTTCGACTTCTTGTATCAGCCATTTGAAATGAGTTCCAAAATCTGCTATGGAGACAACGACACCATCGCCTGCTTTTCCATCGAACACAAGACGCGCTGGATCTTCCCGGTTTCCGATCCCAAGTGGAGACACGACAATGACAGGTTTTGTATGGGCGAGCGCTGGATCTACTTCCAGCATATGAGATTGCAGCACTGCTTCCTCTCCAGACGTCATTTCATACGTGTAGTCCTCCATAAATCCAGTGGATTGATGATGACTCATCACCTTTAATAAGCGGTCCAGTGCAGCCGTTTTCCAATCACCTTCCCCAGCAAAGCCGTATCCCTTTGCCATCAGCCGCTGTACCGCAAGTCCAGGCAGCTGCTTCATCCCATGTAAGTCTTCAAAGTTTGTTGTAAAGGCATTATAGCCGCCTTCATCTAAGAAACGTTTGATGGCGATCTCATATCGCGCCTGCACCTTGACACTTTTTTCCCACTCTTCAACTGAATACGTTCCATAATTCACATCATATTGCGTTAAATACTCAGCAAATAATGCATCTACCTCTTCGTCTTCTACTGCATTTACATATTCGACGAGATCGCCTATTCCAAAGTAGTCAACGGTCCATCCTAATTGAATCTGCGCTTCGATTTTATCGCCTTCTGTCACAGCCACATGCCGCATGTTGTCACCAAACCGGGCTACTTTGATGTGAAAGCTCTCATGATAGGCAGCCGCAACGTCCATCCAATCAGCAATTTGCTGCTGCACTTCCGGCTTAGACCAATGACCGGTCACAATTTGGTTTTGTTTATTTAAACGTGCATTGATATAGCCATATTCTCTGTCTCCATGTGCGGATTGATGGAGATTCATATAGTCCATGTCGATCGTGTCCCACGGAATCTTTTCATAATATTGTGTAACAAGATGCAAAAGAGGCTTTTGCAAAAGACTGGTGCCGCGTATCCACATTTTTGCTGGAGAAAAAGTATGCATCCACGTCATCACACCGACAACTTCATCGCGATAATTGACCTCTTTCATAAGCTTTGTGATTTGATCGGCACTGACAGCCAGTTCCTGCAAGATCACTGGATAAGGAAGTAAACCGCTCTCATTTAAAGCATCCGTCATCTTTTGTGCATCTGCTTTTACTTTTTGCAGTGCTTCATCACCATATAAATGTTGTGACCCAACGATAAACCAAAACTCTTTTTTCAGGCTTGTTAACATAGATATCCCTCTTTTCTTTATCTTGAAGGTTTTTGTCCGTAATACGCATGCTTTCCATGTTTTCTTAAGTAATGTTTATCTAAAATTCGCTGCGGCAATGGCTCAGCAAATTCGTTCAATTGCTTGGCAAAAAGATTCATCTTGGCGACTTCATCTAAAATCACACTGTTTGTGACCGCACTTTTAGCATCCTTCCCCCATGTAAATGGACCATGACCTTGAAGCAATACACCCGGCACCGCCATCACATCTAGGTTTCTTTTCTCAAACGTTTCGATGATCAGCTTGCCCGTTTCTACCTCATAACCCCGATTGACTTCTTCTTCTGTGAGAAAACGAGCGCACGGAACGGCGCCGTAAAATGTATCGGCATGTGTTGTGCCCATTGCTGGTAAATCAAGACCTGCCTGCGCCCAGACGGTTGCCCACATGGAATGGCTATGTGAAATGCCGCCAATTTCCTCAAAGTGTTTGTAAAGAACTGCATGTGTAGCTGTATCTGACGAAGGACTCAATTCTCCTTCCACCACTTCACCATCAAAGTTCACCACGACCATATCTTTTGCTGATAGTTGGTCATACGCTATGCCGCTCGGCTTAATCACAAACAAACCACTGTCACGATCACATGCACTGACATTGCCCCATGTAAATTTCACAAGTCCGTATTTTGGCAAATCTAAATTCGCTTGATACACTTCTTCTTTTAAGCGATCTAGCATACCGTCGTCACTCCTTTCTTTGGCATGAGATGCGCTACCGCCGCTTCTTCAATCGCAAGCCCATTTTGATAGCGCTTTAAAAATTCATTAAAGCCTTTGACATCGAGTGGGTCGGGCTCCATGAGCTCTTCTGATGTATGGGCAAATACGCGATGGGTGAGAAATTCAGCCAATGTTTGCTGCTGATGATGGACCATATATGAAGCAAGGACAGCCATCCCAAACGCACCGCCTTCTCCCGCTGTTGAAACGACAGATACAGGTGTATTTAGCGCTGCGGCAACCATTTTTTGTCCAACGAGCGGTGTTTTAAATAATCCCCCATGCCCTAGTAAGCGGTCAATCACTACATGTTCCTGTTCCTTTAACCGGTCCATGCCTATTTTCATTGCACCAAAAGCGGAGAACAAATGGGTTCGCATGAAATTAGCGAGGTTAAAGCGGCTTTCAGGAGACCTGACAAAAAGAGGTCTTCCTTCTGGCAGTCTCGTAATATTTTCACCAGAGTAATAGCCATAGCTTAAGAGTCCGCCGCCATCTCGATCTGCTTCTAAAGCTTGCTGCAATAACGCTCCGTATAACCTTTCTGACTCTACTTGCATGCCTAGTGCTTCAAATGCCTCTCTAAATATATTCATCCAAGCGTTTAGGTCACTTGTACAGTTATTCGCATGAACCATCGCAACTGGCAGTCCATCCGGCGTCGTAACCATATCCACTTCTGGATACACACCTTTTAGATCCTGCTCCAGCACAATCATGGCAAAAACCGACGTCCCAACAGAAATATTCCCGGTCCGTCTTTCTACACTGTTTGTCGCAACCATGCCCGTTCCAGCGTCACCTTCCGGCGGGCAAAATGGAATGCCTGGCTGCAAATGTTTTCCTTGATCCAAAATGGCTGCCCCTGCTGCCGTTAACACGCCAGCTTCTTCGCCTGCTAAATAGACACGCGGCAGAAGGTGGCGAAGCTTCCACGGATAGCCTTTTTCTGCAATCAATGCTTCAAATTGCTGGAGCATTTCTTCATTGTAGTCCTTCGTTTGTTCATCAATCGGAAACATCCCTGACGCATCGCCAATACCAATGGCCTGCTTACCGGTTAACAGCCAGTGAATATATCCAGACAAAGTGGTCATATATTCTAATCGGGATAGATGTTTTTCATCTTCTAATACCGCTTGATACAAATGGGCAATGCTCCATCTTTCTGGAATATGAAATTGAAATACGTCTGTCAGCTTTTGACTCGCCTCGATGGTCGTTCCGTTCCGCCATGTTCGGAACGGAACGAGAACCTCTCCTGTATGATCACATGCTACATAGCCATGCATCATCGCTGATACCCCGATTGAGCCTATCGTTTGAATGGTCACACCATACTTTTGCTCGGCCTGTTCTTTCATCTCTCGATACGCCACTTGCAGACCTGTAATGATATCAATTAAGTTGTACGTCCATATTCCATCCTGGAGAAAACTTTCCCATTCATATGCACCTTGTGCAATTGGCTGAAATTCCTCATCTATTAAAATCGCTTTAATTCGTGTTGAACCAAATTCAATGCCTAAAGATGTCCGTCCTTCTTTCAAGGCTTTGGCCGTCTCTTTGTGATCCACTCTACGTTCACCCCCATTTTTGATAGCGGTTTCAATTTTCTTTTTCGAGATTCATTGATTCTCTGGTACAATCACAATATAATATTTGTACGTACATATGTCAATAATAAATATAGTTGTACATACACAATGTGACAAAAACCTTCATTTTTCTGAAGGGGTCATGACAGAAAAGGAAAGCGTCTGTTTTTGATCCGACAACCATGTTAAAATATGTCCATACAATTTCTTCTCAATCCGAGTAGATGATCAACTGAGAAAGAAGTGAAACGATGAAAAAGAAGTACCAGATCATTATTGATGATATAAAAAGCAAAATACTCACAGGTGATTATCGGATCGGGGAGCGTATTCCAACCGAATCAAGCCTGCAAGACATGTATCAAGTAAGCAGACATACAGTTCGAAAAGCCATTTTGGAATTGTCCAGCGAAGGATTTTTGCGCAGCGAAAAAGGTTCAGGCACATTTGTGACCAATCAATATCAAACAAAACCTGCGGGACATGCACATATGAAAACGATTGGGGTCATTACAACATACATATCCGATTACATTTTTCCCTCTATCATTCGAGGCATTGAAAGCCGTTTAAACGAAGAGAACTATTCCTTGTTACTGGCAAGTACAAATAACGATGTTGAGCAGGAGAAAAAAGCGCTGGAAATGATGCTGTCGTTTGGTGTGGACGGACTTATTGTCGAGCCGACGAAAAGCAATTTATATAATCCAAATATCTCGTACTATTTATCGTTTAAAGAACAGGATGTACCGCTCATTATGATCAATGCCTATTATGAGCAGTTAGAGGTTCCTTTTCTCTGTTTAGATGATGTAAAATCCAGCTATTTAGCCACAAAAGAGCTGATCACCTCGGGCCATCAACAAATTGGACTTATTTCAAAAACAGATGATTTACAAGGAAAATATCGGATGAAGGGCTATATTCAAGCGCTAGGTGAAGCTAAGCTTAATTTCCTGCCTGAGCATGTGCTCTTTTTCGATACAGAATCGAAGCAGCATTTGGGGGAGCAAATTCACACATTCCTGATGGCGCACCAGCATGAGCTGACGGCCCTTGTTTGCTATAACGATGAGGTGGGTTTAGAAGTAGTCAATGTATGCAGCGAAATCGGGCTGTCCATTCCAGATGATCTCTCGATTATTGGACAGGATAATTCGTATATCGCCCAGAAAAATGCCCATGTGAAGCTGACAACACTGACCCATCCTCAGGAGCAAATGGGCCGAGATGCAGCAGACTGGATGATTAAAAAAGTACAAGGAAAAAAGAATCTCCCTGATCAAACGTTTTACGAGCCTGAGTTGGTTCCAGGTGAAACGATCAAACGAATAAAATGAGCCCCTACTCCAAGTGGCTCATTTTATTTTAGATTCCAGCATAAGGCGTGAATGGGTCGGATCGCTGAAATGAAAGACATGTGTTTCCCCTCATCCTTAAACAATAAAAAATCCCCATCTTATAAAAAGATAGGGAACATATCTATTACGCCTCTTCTTTAGGGGAAGGCACCGCACATACGCCATCTGCACATGCCGCTTCAAACGCATTGTCAGGAGTTTTCTCTGCCTGAGCTGCTTCCTCTTTCCAAGCTGTTTCAAGTGCGCGCAGGAACGTATCGGCTGGCTGCGCACCTGCAACTGAATACTTGTCATTGATCAAGAAAAACGGAACAGCATTGATACCAAGCTGTCTCGCTTCTTGTTCATCTTTTCGGACATGATCGGCAAATGCTTCGCCACCCAAAACTTGCTGTACTTCCTTTTCATCAAGACCTGCTTTTTCTGCAATTTGTAAAAGGGTTTGACGATCACCAACATGCTTTCCATCTGTAAAATATGCTTGAAACAGCTCTCCCATAACGAAATCGCCTTTCCCCATTTGACCAGCATATTGCGCCAATCGATGGGCATCAAAGGTGTTGGTCAACACGAGCGGATCGAATTGAAAATCGATTCCTTTCTCTTTGCCGGCCTGCTTCACTTGGTCATTCATCGCCATGGCCTGGCTGCGGCTCATGCCATATTTTTTGACGAGCATATCATGGACATCATAATCGACCTGAGTAGGTGCATGTGGATCAAGCTCAAAGCTTTTAAACTCTATCTCTACCTGCTCCTTCTCTGGAAATTGTTCTAGCGCTGTTTCCAGCTGTTTTTTTCCTATATAACAAAAAGGACAGGCGATATCTGACCAAATTTGTACTTTCATGTTCATCTTCCTTCCGTGATTGCACTTTTTCTTTAACGATGTAACAATTATAGTTACATCAAATAGATGATGTCAAGATTCTGATCTTGATAAATGAAAAAGCCTCTCCTTCTAAGAAAGGAAAGGCTTTGAAAATATCTACTCTAAATTTGCATGGTGACCGTACATTTTATGTGTGTCGAGCTCTTTTATTTCCATTAACCGTAAAATAACCGCATCGTATGTCAAAAGAAGCGACTGCTCAAATAGTGAGCCCATTGGCTGAATGGTATGATGGTTTCCTTCCTGTTGATCCTTCGGTGCACCTGACAATAAGATGACTTCATCCGATAGATCAGCTAAAGGTGACTCAGCAGAAAGGGTGAACGCTGCCACTTTTCCGCCAATTGCTTTTGCCTTTTTTGCAAGGACAAGCAAAGACTCTGTACGGCCAGATCCGCTCCCGACAATCAAAAGATCCTCTTCTGTAAAGGAAGGCGTATTCGTTTCTCCAATTACATATGCCTTGACTCCAATATGCGTAAGTCTCATCGCAAACGATTTTCCCATCAAGCCAGACCTGCCTGCACCTGCCACAAAGACTTTTTGTGCGGATAAAATACTTGTAACCAGATGCTCTGCTTGTTCGTCTTGAATGGCTGACGAATGCTCAGAAAGTTCATTTAAAATGACTTTCACATAGTCGCTGGTCTTCATGATTGTGCGATCAGCTGCTTCATTTGTGCAGCCACTTCTGCTTTATTGTCCTGACTTGCGATACCGCCGCCGACAATGATTAAATCAGGGTTTAATTTCACGACTTCAGGTAACGTATCAAGCTTAATTCCTCCTGCAATCGCTGTTTTCGCCTGTTTGACAACTTGTTTAATCGTCATAAGGTCAGCAAATGAGTTTTGACCAACCGCTTGCAGATCATAGCCTGTATGCACACAAATATAATCGACCCCGAGCGCATCCAGCTCTTTTGCACGGGCTTCAATATCTTTGATACCAATCATATCAACTAGAATTTGTTTTCCTCTTGCTTTCGCTTCTTTCACCGCTCCCTGAATGGACATATCTTCTGCCGCTGCAAGAATGGTGACGATATCTGCTCCAGCTTCGGATGCCTGCTGCACTTCATAGCCGGCAGCATCCATAATTTTCAGATCAGCGAGTACACGTAAATTCGGAAAAGCCTGCTTGACTTCTTTTACAGCACGAAGCCCTTCGTTAATTACAACAGGTGTCCCGATTTCGACCACATCAATGGATGCTTCTACTTCTTTGATCAGCTCAATCGCCTCTGGTATATTCACTAAATCTAATGCTAATTGTAATTTCATCAACTTTCACTCCCGTTTTTCATTTCATCTTCAAGAGCTCCGCGGTTGATGCATCTTGAACGATGAAATGAGTATAACAACAGGATGGACGCAATCCAAGTACGCACTTTTTTTTTACATACTATACTTTTTCGCATATGGTTACAAAAAAGATACTGTCTTTTGGGCAGTATCTCAGTGTGATTGAAAAGAAGACAAAGGGCTAAAATAAAGTAATTTTAGCCCTTTGTCTACAATCGGTGATATGACTATTTATCGTCCTTTAAAAAATTGCTGTCGAGATACTCTTTTCCCCAATCATACATCGCCTCTAAAATCGGCATTAAGCTTTCTCCTAGTTCTGTGAGAGAATACTCAACCTTTGGCGGGACGACAGGGTAAACCTCCCGGTGCACAATATGATCTTCCTCTAATTCTCTTAGCTGATTGACAAGCATTCTTTGCGTAATCCCTGGCATTAACGACTTTAACTCACCAAAACGTTTTGTCCCTTCTCTGCCCAGATGCCATAAAATCAGCATTTTCCACTTACCGCCGATAATATTCAGCGTCAGCTCCTTTTCGCAGTTGAACACTTTATTTTCCATTCGTGATGACAACGACATACACTCCTTTAATAACAAACCACTTAGTTTTCATCATAACTGCAACAAAATGGATTGTCGAACATATGGTCTTCGTTATTGATTTTGTTTTTTAACAAAAGCCATCACAGCCTCTGTCATTTTTTGTGCTTCTTTTGGCACTCTGTCTGATCCAAACCATTTGTTCAGGTCACTATGGCTTAGCGTATGAACCCGAAAAACAAACCGAGAGCCTTTATCATGATTTAGTTTTTCTGCAAATCGGTACACCTCAGGATTTTCCCAGCCCGTCACCAAATAGACAGGCGGTACATTCGCTTGATTCATATAAGTGACAGGTGATGCCTTTGTCCAGTTCTTCTCTTGTTTGCCAAAGACTTTTTTGTACGATGGGATGGCTTGTATAAATTGATTGAGGTTTAACGGCCCATCTAAAATCACGATGGAATTGATCGCTTTTGGCGACAGCCCCACACGTTTTAAGTAAGTCGAATCTGTGGCAACCAATGCAGTCAAATGACCGCCCGCTGAGTGACCCATGACATTGATTTTTGATGAATCAATTTGATATTCATCCGCATGATCCTTCACCCATTTAATGGCGTTTGCCGTATCATCTGCCATCTGCTCGTAGTTAGCATCAGGGTGAAGCCTGTAATTCATCGAAACAAACACATACCCTTGACCTGTAAAATAATCAGCCTTTGAAGCGACTCTATTCTTATCGCCGCCTGTCCAGCCGCCGCCATGGAGATAGATCATCACAGGATGCTTTTTCTTTTTGTCTTCATCTTTGCCCTTTGGCATGTACATATCGAGTGTTTGGTGTTTGTTTTGTGTGTCTGCATAATGGATATTAGTAGTCGGCTTAGGCTGGTTGAAACGGAACACAAAGAATGCGCATACCAATAAACCAGCGATGACCGCCGCAAATAAGAGCCATTTCATGGTTCGATTCAATGTCATTGCACCTTTCTATGTTGGGATGGGGAAGCATGAGTAGCAGATATGTAGATAACTAGCACGATTTATTTGATACTAGATTCATATGGGATGTGCCAGAGCAATACAAGTGATCAAGTCGTAATATTCATTATACCCCTTAAAGTGGTGAAATTCATTGATTTGCTCTAGAGGGTTGACATCGAAATCGGGAATTAGATTCTGGATTTTTTCATCTAAAAACCAATGTCATAGCTTATCCTCCAAGAGGTTATTGTATAAATGCAATGATTCGTTTTCTTGTTTCTTCATGGTACTGGACATAGGAATGTAATAAAGGATACGATTCAAGGACGTGTTGAAATGATTTGATTTGAGGGTATTGCTCTTCAAATGACTGACGCAGCATGTTTAACTGTTTTTTTGGAATTCGTTTATGATCGATCACATAACTTAAGCTGCCTGTCACAAGAGTGAAAAATTCATAAAAATCATCGGACCACATACCAGTTTCCTCCTTAAAAGATAGGATCTCTTCAGGGTAATCTGAATGAACACAATATTGATAGCGCTGCTTCAAATCATTGATTAATGCTGTTTTATCTTGGCTGATGTTCATGTCCTTATGCTCTTTTTATATATAGACATTACTGATAATCATTTCTTTGTCTATCATTCGTAATTGATACTTCCCAATTTAAACCACAAGTAACATTACGAATAATTTGATAGCAATTGACTGAAATATTCATTGAATGTTTTTTGATCCTTCAATAACAGTTCTAACCAATTTGCTAAATCAGGATGATCCAGTGGTTTCCATCCTTCTTCTAATAAAATATTTTGGGGACAATCTTTTTTTGATACCATACCTATTATACAAATTTCCAAATCTCTATCTGCTAGAATCGCCCACTGCAAAGAATGAGATAATCAAACCACAATGTTCGAGTTCGTAATTATATTATCCGCTATAGAACCTTTTGGATGCGTTCATAGTGCATTTACATAATCCGCGCCTGAAATGTTCACACTCGCTTTCAGCCAATTGTAATAACCAAACTCCTTAAAATAGTAATCAACTGGATCTGGCTTAAGGACTGCGGTCAAAAATTCTCTATCACTTGTTGAATTTAATAAATCCTTGATTGTAGGTAAAATATCATCACTTAATGCCCACTCAAACTCTTGAAACAAAAAACAATCAAAATTCTTACGGAAGACTTGTTGTGGCAGCCTTTTATTTTGATCAAATACATGATCCACTAGATTCTGATAGATCCTGAATTCTTTTTCTGAGCGAACAAATAAGTGCTCATACTGATTCAAGCAAAAGCCCCCTTTCTATCACACTCATGTGTTTTCCATTCTTTCTCTAAAACTAACCCATATATCATCATCTTATCAAAATATCACCTTTTATATATAAAAAAGCATCCTAAACGGATGCTTCAATCAAATGATATTTTTTCAAAATACGATAGGTGATTTCTTTTGCTTCTAGCCCGGTGCCTTCGATATTTGTGGCGAAAATGTAGGTTTTGTTTTCATGTTTGATGAAGCCTGCGTACCAGCCGATGCCTGAGCCGGAGCCTGTTTTTCCGTATAGGGTGGCGTGTTTCTCTTCTTTTTGGATCATCATTCGTTTGACGGTTCTCATGACAGACAGGTCAAATGGAAGACTTTCTTCATATAGCTGTTTGAGGAAATGGACTTGTTCTACTGGAGAAATTCGTAACGAACTGCTTAACCAAAATTGATCGATTCCGCCTGATATGTCTTCGTTCCCATAATGAATGGCTTTCACCCAATGGCTCATGCGTTCTTCTCCGATGTCACGTGCCATGGCTTGATAGTACCAGACGACTGAATCTCTCATGCCAGAGCCCAGTGTATGATCCTTATTCCAGTTATCAATTTCTCTTTTTACTCCGTCCCAATATTTGATGTCATATTCATCTCTTACTGCGCCTGTTTGGAGTCCGATGAGGGCATTGGCCACTTTAAATGTTGATTGTGGGGCAAAGCGCTTGTTCGCTCTTTTTTTGTTATACACCCATGGCGATTTTTCTTTTACTTCTTGGATGACAAATGTGCCTTCCCGGTCTTTCATGAATTCATCTACTGACCACGCTGGTGATGTTCCCTCACTTGATGAAGGCTGGCCGATACAAAGTGCCATTAGTATGATGGTGGAAAACAGCCATTTCATATGCTTTTTCTTCAAAAAACCGCTCCTTTTCCTATGATTTGTATCGATTGTAGCATGCCTGAGTGATGAGACATAAGGTACGCTTGTCCTCTTTTCTACCAAATAAAAAAAGCCGGTTTCATCCGGCTTTCTGATCATATTAGCTTTCTTTTTTCTCTTCTATGGCCTGCCTCGCGATTTTTGAAATCGTCATATCATCCATTGGCGGGTTATGGAGCCCAGCACGAATATCTCGATAGTAACGCTGCAGCGGACAGCCTAGGCTCAAGCTTTTTGCACCGACTAAACGCATGGCTTTATCAACCACTTGCAGACTATGATTAACGACTGTATGCTTCACAGCACCGAATTCATTGATTAACAGTTCTCTTTTCTCAGGCTTTTCATACAATGTTGTCGTTGAATAAATGACGTGGCGTGCTTGCTTTAATAGTAAATCAATTTCGCCAATCAGTGTTTGGACATTTGGCAGTTCGCTAATCGTTCCGCTGATACTGTTAGGTGAATGTGTGATGGCATACTGAACTGCATAATCTCTTGCCGCTTGCGCAATCCCCAAATAACAGGAAGGAATATGGGCGATCCAAGGGTTTAACGTACCGCCCCGAGGTCCTTTTTGCACTTCAACAAGCATGTCATCTGAAACCACAACTTGATCTAAGATTAAATCATGGCTTTCTGTTCCTCTCATGCCAACAACATCCCATGTTTCTTCTATAGAAACACCTTCTGTATCACGGTGAATTAAGAAGAATCCCATCGCCTCTTTTTCTTCAATCCATACGCCGACTAAAAAGTATGTGAGAGCTGGTGACATCGTAGTGAAAATTTTACGTCCATTGATCACCCAGCGATCACCTGATTTCATCGCTGTTGTCCCAGGCTTGCCGCCTCTTGTTGGACTGCCTGTCTGCGCCTCACTGACAGCGCGGTTGACAAGGGCGCCCTTCTTCACTTCTTCCGCAAAGAATTGCAGCTGCTTCTCATTCCATAGTTTCTTTTCATAAATTTCACCAACAACTCCTTGGTGCCAGCCAATCGATAAGGCAGTCGCTCCGTCCATGCTGCCAAGCGTTTCTTGAAATAGAACCATATCCGTTACAGATTGACCTCCGCCTCCATATTCAGCGGGAAGAGACAGGGCTGTATATCCCATGTTTACTAATGATTCGATATTCTGTTTAGGAAAATAAGCGCCTTCATCATGTTTTTTTGCGTTTTGTTCGATCGTTTCACGAAGAGATTCCAGCTGATTAAGCCATGTTTTTTGAAAATCGGTATCGACAAATAATGCTTTAGACAAAACGTATCCAACTCCTCTGTTTCTCACAATCTATGATATCTCATTTTTCCAATCGGAATGAATAAAACACACTTTACTTATAGGATTTAATGTGTTAAATTTTATCAATATTAAGTACATCTGTCAAAGGAACGTGATGCTTTTATGATCTCAGCTACTAATCTACATAAATCTTATGGGCAGACCCATGTGTTAAAAGGCATTGATTTCACCGTACAAGAAGGTGAAGTGGTCGCAATTATTGGACCGAGCGGATCAGGAAAAACAACACTTCTCCGCAGTTTAAACAGCCTCGACATTCCAGACAAAGGAGAGCTGACTGTTGGAGAAGCCACGATTCAATTTGAACGATATCATAAAAAAGATCTTTTAAAACTAAGGCAGCAATCTTCCATGGTATTTCAGCATTATCACTTGTTTCAAAATAAACGAGCACTTGAAAATATTACAGAGGGATTGATTGTGTCCCAAAACATGTCTAAGAAAGAAGCAGAAAAGGTTGGAGAGCAATTTTTAGCGAGGATTGGACTGCTACATAAAAAGGATGCATTTCCGAGTGAATTATCTGGCGGTCAGCAGCAGCGGATTGGAATTGCCCGTGCTCTTGCGATGAATCCTGCGGTGCTTTTGTTTGATGAACCAACGTCCGCACTGGACCCAGAGATGGTCGGAGAAATCCTTGAAATGATCAAAGATATTGCGAGCCAAGGGATGACGATGGTCATTGTGACGCATGAAATTTCGTTTGCAAAAGACGTAGCAGATACGGTGATCTTTATGGCAGAGGGAGAAATCGTTGAAAAAGGCTCACCAGAAGACGTCCTCATGAAGCCTCAGCATGAACGAACAAAACAATTTTTATCCAGGATTCATCGCGGAATGTGGCAAGGATCGGAGGAAGACATATGAAACAAAAGACAGCATTCATGACAGCTGGTGTCCTTCTGATTCTCCTCTCTCTGATTGGCTGCAGCAGTGTGAAAACAACAACAGATGATGGAAAACAAATTGTGAAAGTCGCACTGAGTGCAGAGGTCAATCCACCCTTTTTAGCCACAAATGACCGAAACGAACCGATTGGCTATAACATTGATTATTTAAATGAAGTGGAAAAAAGACTTCCGCACATACATTTTGATTACATATTTGGCGAGGAAGAATCCAATTTAATTGGTGTTGGCGCGGGGAAGTTTGAAATGGCAGCTAATTGGTTTTTCAGTAACCCTGAACGCGAAAAACGGTTTCTTTACCCTAAAGTTCCGTACGGCTATTCGATGACAGGATTAATTGTGAATGAATCAAACCGGGATATTCAATCGCTTGACGATATGACATCAAAAAAGCTCGCTCCTGTCAGTCCGAGCGGCGGATTGCGTTCCATATTAAATCAATATAATGAAGAACATGATCCAGATATTCCGCTGACAACCATTGAAAGCCCTTCAAATGAACTCAACTTAAAGCGTGTTGAAAGCGGACGGTCCGATGCGGCCTTTATGAATATTTCGACCTTCGATACCATTCAAAAGCATCTGAATCTGAAGGTCAAAGTGGGCGGGATCGTGTCAAAGGAGCCGATCTATCTTGTCTTACAGCCAAGTGAGAAGCAGCTTGCAGCAGATTTGGACCAGGTCACACAAGAGATGATTGATGATGGAACACTGCCTAAGCTTGCGAAAAAGTGGTTTGGGGTTGATTTCTTTCAAGATATTGACTACATCTCTGAGCAAGGCTATCAATATGAAGAAAGGAAGGAAGCATCATGACGTTTACAGCTGGTGATTGGCTGCGAATTTTTTTACAGGTGCTTGAACGCCTGCCACTCACTTTTCTCATTATTGCGGTGTCATTGTTTTTCGCCATCATAATAGGGCTCTTATTTGCATGCATTCGTATGAAACAAATCCCAGTGCTGAAGCAATTGGCTGTTATCTATTTATCTTTTACACGAAGTACGCCATTAATTGTTCAGTTATTCTTAATTTATTTTGGACTTCCTCAGCTTTTACTTGTGGCAGGAATTCAAATCAATCATTGGGATCGTGTGTTATTTGTGATGATGACGTTCTCTTTACATACGGGCGCTTATTTATCTGAAGTTTTTCGCAGTGCGTATTCGTCTGTTGGGAAGGATCAGCTGGAAGCTGCCTACATTGTTGGGATGACAGATACACAGGCCTTGATCAGGATCATTATCCCGCAGGCCTTTCTCATTGCCCTGCCAAACCTCGGAAATTACACCATTGATCTTGTGAAAGACACGGCGATTGCCTTTACGATCGGGCTCATCGATATGATGGGACAGGTGAAGATCATCTTAGGAAATAACTATGGAATCGGCATGTTTGAAGTGTATGTGATCATTGCGATTGTGTATTGGCTCATTTGTATGAGCATTGAACTAGTCACCATGCTACTTGAAAAGAAATTTGTAAAAGGCCGCACCAGTCTGTCACGTTAAGGAGGCGATTTGATGCAAACCATTGATATTCCATTTGCGATTGACCAAGTACCACATATTCTAAAAGGTGTTCCTTTCACCTTATTAATTGCACTAGTTTCTATGGCTGTGAGTCTTGTGATCGGATCTGTTTTTGCTTTCATTCGCCTCTTTCGCATCCCTGTACTCAGACAGCTCGTTACGCTCTACGTCTCCTTTTTTAGAGGAACGCCGCTTATTGTTCAACTGTTCGCTTTCTTTTATGGGCTTCCTTTTGTTCTAACCAGTTTGAGCGGCACATTCGGACTCACCTTTCATCCGGATATGGTCTCCCCATTAGCTGTGGCCCTTATTACCTTCAGCCTGCATTCAGCCGCTCATTTAACAGAGGTGGTCCGAAGTGCACTTCTCGCAGTAGACAAAGGGCAGCTTGAAGCGGCAAAAATTGTAGGTATGACAACAAGACAGGCGATGATACGCATTATTTTGCCACAGGCATTTGTTGTAGCCTTACCGAACCTAGGCAATCAGCTCGTTCAGTTATTAAAAGCGACATCTCTTTCGTTTACAATTGGGGTACTCGAAATCATGGGTATTTCCCGGATCATTGCAAATGACGGCTATCAGTTTTTAGAAACTTATCTCGTCTCTGCTTTGATCTATTGGCTGCTGAGCATTGTCTTTGAATTAGCCTTTGCATTATTAGAAAAACGTGTCAGCGTATACGGAAGAACTCTCGGACGTTAAAAAGTCGATCAGGCACAAAAACCTGATCGACTTTTTTATTCACCCTTTTTTGGTGTGTTAAACAGTTCTTTTGGTGCGGGTTTGAGCTTTGGTGCAGAGCCGAATACGACAGGTGCAGAAATATATCTGAACTCTCCTTTTCCATCCATGCTGCGTCCATGTGCCCATCTGCCTTGCTTACTTTCTTCCCCTCTTGAGAAGTTAAACAAGTCATAGGATACTTGCTGTTTTTCTAGTGAACGAGGGAAGGTGGTTGGTACGACGACATCCCCTTCTCGCTCTTCTAATTCTTTAATTGCAGCAAGCCACATATTTTGATGATATGTATCACGAGCAATGAGGAAGGAGAGCATATCTTTGACGCCGCGGTCATCTGTCATTTCGTAAAGTCTTGTGACCTGAAGTCTCCCTTGTGATTCTGCATTTAAATTGGCCCTGAAATCCGCCATTAAATTTCCGCTTGCAATGATATACTTGGCATTCCACGGATACCCTTGACTATCCGCTGCCATAGCTCCTAAACCAGCAACAATTGCATGCTGAGGATTCATTCCACCCATAACAGCTGCAAGTGCTGGATCACTTTGATACGCCTGTTCTTGTTCTTGAACCGGTGCTTTATCTAGTAAACGCGCGATCATCGTCGCCAGCATTTCCACATGACCAATTTCCTCTGTCCCTATGTCAAACAATAAATCTCTATATTTTTGGTCTGCCCGGCAATTAAAGCCTTGAAATAAATATTGCATCATCACGCTGATTTCACCATATTGACCGCCTAATACTTCTTGTAATTTCTTTGCATAAACCGGGTCAGGCTTTGAGGGCTTTGCTTCATATTGCAATTCTTTGATGTGATAAAACATGATGTCATCTCCCTTATCAAAAACATCTTTTCACTTATCACTATTCGACCGCAGCTCCCTTTATGAAAATGATCTGAATACATAAAAAAAGAGAATGGCTTATGCCATCCTCTTTGTTATCTTACTTATTCAGCACTGACTAAAATTTTCACTTGATCTTTTTCATTGATTAATGCATGGAAGCCATCCTCGATCACATCGTCCAGCTTGATTTTTTTCGTGACGAGTGTGTCTGCAGAGAAATAGCCTTTTCTCATTAAGTTTAATACAGATGGAAATACGTCTCTGTAACCGATAATTCCTTTGACTGTACGTTCTTTAATGACAATGTCATTCGGCATAATCTCCGCGCCTTTTTCCCAAATGCTTACAATGACTGTTTCGCCTGAAATTCTAGTTGATTGGATTGCTTGCTTCAATACAACAGGTACACCTGTCACTTCAAAAGAAACATCGACGCCACCGTTTGTACGGCTAGCAATTTCTTGAACAACATCTTCATACTGAGAAGGATCTACAATGATCGCTCCAAGCTCTTTTGCCTTTTCTTGACGTTCTTTTGATAATTCAACTGCATAAATATCAGTAGCACCAGCTGCTTTTAATGCTTCAATGACAAGTAAACCAATTGGTCCGCAGCCAAACACAGCCGCTGTATCCCCAGCTTGTACTTTACTAGAACGAACCGCATATAAAGCAACTGCAGAAGGCTCGACAAGCGCGCCTTGCTCATATGAGATTTCGTCTGGTAATAAATGAAGTAATTCTTCATCGACTGATACATATTCAGAGAATCCACCGCCGCCTCCGGCAAGTCCTAAAAAGCCCATGTTTTCATCTAAGTTATAAGCACCTTGATGTCCGTGAGTTGCAAAAATAGGTTCAACAACCACTCGGTCGCCTACTTTGTAATTGCTCACGCCTTCTCCTACTTCAACAACTTCACCAGAGAACTCGTGTCCCAGTGTAATTGGTGCTTTTTCTTTTGTAAGTGGATGAGGTTCATTCACAGGAATGAAGATCGGTCCGCCTAAATATTCATGTAAATCACTACCGCAAATGCCGCACCATTTTACTTTAAGTTTCACTTTTCCTGGAGCAACTGTTGGTTCATCAATTTCCTCTAGTCGAATGTCCTTTTGATCGTGCCAGCGTAGTGCTTTCATTTGTAAGACTCCTTTTCTCATCAATTTAATTAACTTACTTAAATAATGATAACATAATTTTTTTAATTTTCTAAGTAGGATGCACTATTTTTTTGACAGTCAATGGACGAAAGATGACAAAACATAACAATAGACAGATAAGAAGCATACATATACACCCAATGATGACGGAGATTCTGATCGATAAAATATGAGCAAGTCCGCCGAATATTCCTGTCATGGTTATCGTTAGAATGGCTTCAACCAAAGCATAAAAGCTGGCTACCCTTCCCATCACCTCTACGGGGATATTTGTTTGATAGAACGTCATAAAGCCTGTGTTCGCAAATGCTAAAAAGAAGGCTAATATAAAAAATCCACCGGCGGCTGCAACTAGACTGCTGGAAAATGCATAAATAAGATAGCCAAACGCCACAAACAAACTGCCGATTCCAAGCATCAGCGAAACTGACAGCCTTTCGACAATGACCGAATTAAGGCTTGCCCCTGCGATAATACCCGCTCCAGCTATACTGACAAGAAGGCCATATTGTGTATCAGTCAGCATCAATACTTCTTTTGCAAAGGCTGTTTCAAGTGAGTCTATGGCCGTAGGAAGGACCGTTATCGCCGCACTAAATAATAAATATACCGTCATGATCTGGCGTGACGTCAGACTAAATCGCAGAACAAGCTTTGCATCCTCTTTTAACATTGAAAGGGAAAACCGCTTTTGGGCAGCATCTGTTTTGAGCAAATTCGGTAAACACATCGATAACAGAGCAGATATCAACAGGCAGATTGCATTTACATAAATTGAAAGAACAGGAGTCCCGATGAGAAAGAGCAGACCTGCTGCTGCGGGCCCAAGTAAAAATCCACCGGATTGTAATAAAGAGCGAATGGCATTAAACCGTTTTCGGTTATCCGCCGGGATTAGTCCTGTCATATACACCATCGACGCTGGATGAAACATCGCTTGTGCCATCTGTATGCAAAACACCATGACATACAGAATGAGCAGATGTCCTGAAAATAAGGCAAAAGGGATACATGCAATGAGCAGAGCACGGGTAATATCTAAACTGATCATCACATTCCGCTGATTCAGCCTGTCAATCAAACTGCCGGACCAGCTATTGGTCAAAAGAGCAGCAGCCGGTCTTAACAAATAAACTGCTGTTACAGCAAGTACAGAGCCCGTTTCTTGAAAAATAAGCAGATGGAGGGCAATCATATAAATCCATTCTCCTATGTTCGCGATCCCGATGGCTCCAAGCAAAATACTCATATCCCGCCAATGTTTTTTCATCATTGTCCCCCCTATTTGTCATAAAAAAAATCCCGCCCCCAAGACATGTCTGTCTTGAGGACGGGATTTACTCCGCGTTGCCACCTCAGTTCATTCATCTGTTGCCAGATGAACCTTAGCGGGTGATCATTCACCCTTCTCTGTAACGGGAGAAGTTCGCTGCACCACCATCCGAGGGAATCCGGTGCAGAGCTAAGAGGCTTGGTTCCATCATGCTTCCCAGCTCCTTCTCAGCTTCACGGAGTTCTCTGTGTGGGGCAGCTATGATGTACTCTTCTCTATTTGCGCTGTGTCTTTTTTTCATCACGATCTTCAGCTGAATTGTTACATATTGTACTGCGCCTCGATCAAAGCGTCAATGGTTTTTTCATGTTAATCCGCATAAATCATTTTCCTAGTCATGCCGCCATCAACAACCAAATCTGTGCCGGTCACAAATTGATTGTCTTCATCTGTTAAATAAAAACAGGCTTTCACAATATCATTTGGCGTACCGACTCGATTGGAAGGATGCTGCTGATGGTCAATTTCTCGAAGACTTTTCTCATCTTTCGTTTCAATCCATCCAGGGGAAATGCTATTTACCTTAATGTGATCCTGACTAAAAGAAACTGCCAAGGCATGAGTAAGCGCGGAAATCCCGCCTTTTGATGCAGCATATGCTTCTGTATAGGGCTCTGACATGGTCGCACGGGTAGATGAAATGTTCACAATGGAACCGCCAATTGGATTCTCTTTAATATAACGTGCTGCTTCTCTAGCACATAAAAAAGTCCCTCTTACATTTGTATGCAGCACATGATCCCACTCATCGACCGTTAACTCATAAGGGGATGCTGTGCACATGACGCCGGCATTGTTGATGAGAATATCAATTGTTTTGCAGTGCTTCACCGCAAACGACATTAAGCGCTGAATATCCTTCTCCTGTTTCACATCTGTTTTAATGAAATAAACTTCAAAGGACTCTTTTCTCAGCTGCTCCTCCAAACGCTTCCCCTTCTCTTCATCTATATCCGCAAGCACCACACGTGCCCCTTCTTTTGCATAACCGCAGGCGATCGCTTCACCAATACCATTGGCTGCGCCTGTGATGATGACGGTTTTATGTTGAAAATTCATCATTCATCCAATCCTTTCTCCATGAGATGTTGTCGTCTATCATATCATTTTGAGGAATCTCGGCACAAAGCTGAATTTGTATGACTAGATCAACTGGTCAAAGAGGATCACCTGCTTCGTAAAATTGAGCAGTACATTGATTTTTCATTTATCGTAGATAAAGTAAAAGCGTATTATAGCGAAATCAAAGGTCGTCCATCTCTTGATTTGTTGTTATTTAGAATCTAATTGAATATATAAAAAGATTAAGATTTAGGAAGTAGGATGTTGTTCTGTCCCATTTCCATTTCATTCGTTTTTTTAACGTCTTTACTTTCAAAGAATACACGAAAGCAACTGACTCGTTTTGTATTTCATCGTCTAATCTTCAGTTAAACGACCATTTTGCCAAAGCTGTTGATAATACGGATGTGTTTTTTGTAATTCTTCATGTGTGCCTTGACCTGACAAGCGTCCATCTTCAAAGACAAGGATTTGGTCTGCACTTGTAATCGTGGATAACCGATGGGCGATGATGATGGTCATCCGGTTTTTCGTTAACGCTTGAAGAGCAAGCTGCACTTCACGCTCTGATTCGTTATCTAAGTTCGATGTCGCCTCATCAAGTAATAAGATTCTCGGATTTCGTAAAATCGCACGAGCAATCGCAATACGCTGTTTTTGACCACCCGAAAGCTTAATACCTCCTTCACCAACCTCTGTATCGAGGCGTTTGTCCAACTGCATGACAAAATCATAGGCATAGGCTGCTTTTAATGCGGCAAGTACCTCTTGTTCACTTGCTCCATTCGTCCCGTACATGACGTTGTCACGAATCGTCCCGTTTAATAACGGTGCATTTTGACTTACATAGCCAAACAACCCACGCCACTCTGTTAAGTTAAATTGCTCAATGTTTTCTTTGCCATACAGTATCGCACCTGATGACACGTCATAAAAACGTTCAATAAGGGAGAACATGGTCGTTTTCCCGCCACCACTTCGGCTGACAAACGCCGTTGTTTCATTTGGCTTTAACGTAAACGTCATACCTTTTAACACGTACTTTTCGTTGTACTTAAACGACACATTTTCAAAATGAATCGGCTGTGACGCAGCAGTTACCGGTTTACCGTCTTGGACTTCACGCTTCTCATCTAAAGCCTCGACAATACGCTCTGTTGCGCCAAGTGTTTTTTGTAAATCAGTAAAGAATGTCGCCATTTGTGTAAATGGCATAATAATTTGTACTAAATAAATCATGATTGCCACAAGCTCGCCAGAACTAATGGCACCTGAAGCAACCTGTGAACCGCCGTACCCAAAAATCGCAATGATCACAACCATCATGAGCAGCGTCATAAGTGGTGAAAGAATCGCAACAATTTTTGCTTCTTTTAATCCGTACTTATACAGCTGCTGAATTTGCTTTTTTCCGCCTGTTAGCTCTTGCTGCTCTGTTTGTGAAGCTTTCACAAGGCGAATGTTTGTTAAAATTCTCCCTAGTCGTCCGCCAAATCCTGCCAACTCATCTTGATTGGCTTTCGAAATCGCGTACATTTTTTCCCCTAGCGGATACGTCACAAAAATTGTGAGTGGTACGGCGATCAGTAGCAGCAGCGTCATTTTCCAGTCAATCCACAATAAAACAACGATTGCACCAAGTATCGCAAAAAGCCCCGATACAAACGATACGAGCTTTTCCGTTACAAACTCCTTTACGACGTTTGTATCCTGCGTAATTCGACTCATCGTTTCGCCAGATTCATGTGCATCGTAATATGTTAATCGTAAATGCAGCATATGCTCCCATACTTCTGTTCGTAAATTCGCGACAACTCCTTCACCTAAACGACGCATCATATAAAATGTAACGGCACTAAGCATCGCCTGTACAATTAAAACACCAATGACTGGTAAGAGTGATGTTAATGCAAAACCAGTATCTGAAATTTGGTTAATAAGCTTCATTGTGAGTAGGGGCACAGCAAGTCCAGCTGCCACCTCTACGATACTTATAAAAAATAAAAGAACTAATTGACTATTCGCCATTTGACTGCGCTTCATCAAAATCCAAAGCTGTGAGATTTTCCCTTGCATTATGATTCACTGCTCACTTTCGTCATGACCTTTTCAAAACGGAAAAACTCATACTCTTCATCCGATTCCGGCTCTTTGCCTTCAACATTAGGTCCTGGGTTGCCTTGGTGATAAAACTCAACAATTTTAAAGCCACATTTATTCACGTAAAAATGAATATTACGCTTTTCAAAATATGGTGTGTGCAGCTCCCAAACCTTCGTCTCTGGGAACGCTGCTTCTATCGCTTCCCACATTTTAGTGCCAAGACCCTTGCCATGTGCATTTGCCCTTGTATACAGGAAGTCCACTTCGTTTCGCTGGGTTTCGTTATTCATTTTCAATACGACACCACCAACTCTTTCGGCGTTTAGTAAAAGTTGACGTACAACCGATTCTTTAGCAGTAAGTGAATGATTGAAATCTTCCTCAGACGGGATTGGTCCCATTTCTGCCGGATCTTCCGCATCTGTAAAACGATCTTGTAACCCTTTCATAAATGCCTCTTGTAATTCTGCCTTAAATGCTGCTAGCTCGTCCTGCGGTACAGGTGCTAACGTCATTTGTTGATTTAGTTTTGTCATTTCTAAAAAACCCTTTCTTTTAAACTGATTAAAATATTCGACCGACTGGTAAAAATAGATGACTATAATGGCCTAGACTCCGTATTTTCGAATTCAACCTTCCGCCTTATTACTCCATTTCATTGAGAAACCCAACCATTTACCAAGCCAAGTTCGTAGTGGTCGAATGTTAGGTCATGTTAAGTTCACAAGAAATAGTGTAAGGTATGGAGTAACTCTAGAGTAAAGAAAGAAATGAAAAATATATCGAGACTATTTATCATCAAGGACCTTATGAAGAAACCTTAGAAAGTATCTCTTTCGTTGATATGTATTGTATATTCAATGGAATTCCACAATAAAGAGCCGTCCTATTTATGGAGCGGCTCTTTATTGTTAAACATTTATCGAGAAACCAATACCATTGGCTGCGCCTGTGATGATGAGGGTTTTCCCTTTAAAATGTAGCATATGATTAATTCCTTTCTATGACTGGATGAATGATTTACTTTTACCCTTTCCTGAAAAGAGCAATCCAGTCATCCACCTCTATTGATTCTATTTGATCCTCTGTCATGTTCAATCTATAATATTGCTTTATTTTTTCGTTAGCATCTAACATGTATTTTGTAACGATCTCTTCTTCCTTTAAAGTTTTCGTTGTTCGCTTGACCCATTCTTGAAAAGGGTAACGTTTTTTTCGTTCCATTGATCTTACTTCTTTTATTCCCTCCTTATAAAACAATTCCCGCCATTGTTCTGTAGATAAACAGGACACATGACTTGGGTCTCTTAATCTTTCCAGCTCATTGATAAATAGTGCAAGCTCTTCATCATTTGGCGAAACATTATCAATAAAGAAAAACAGACCATTTGGCTTTAATACGCGAGATGCCTCTTTGGCAAACTGTTCAGGGTGCGGGAAATGGTGTGCTGCAATTCGGCATGTGACCATATCAAATGTGCCATCTAAAAAAGGAAGGCTTTCTGCATCCGCTACTACATAAAAAATTTGTGGATGCGCTTTTAAATGAAGTGATGTATGCGAAAGCATCTCTTTCGTTAAATCCGTCGCAAATACTTGATTCACATATGGAGCCAATGCTTTTGCGGTATGCCCGCCACCAGTGGCTATATCGAGGACGATCCAGCTTTCTTTTGGAGCTGTCCATTCAACGATTAGATCCAGGTCTGCTCCCTTTGCATGAGTTTGACTCGTCACATACTTTTCTGCATTTCTCCCAAATTGTTCTACAACCCTTCTTTTGGCTTGATCTGAATTCATCTAATTCCTCCCCCTTGAAATGGATTTGTATATTCTATGTGATTTTCCACAATAAAGAGCCGTCCCATTTTATTGAGCGGCTCCTTCATGTTAAAAATTATCGAGAAAGCATCCCGTGCGGGTCAATGACAAATTTCTTCGCCACACCGGAATCAAAGTCACTATATCCTTTAGGGGCTTGATCAAGGTCAATGACGGTCGCATTGACGGCTTTAGCGATCTGTGCTCTGCCGCTTAAAATGGATTTCATTAGACTGCGATGATATTGCATAACAGGGGTTTGACCTGTCACAAAGGTATGAGCTTTCGCCCAGCCAAGTCCAATTCGCACTTTCAGAGAACCGACTTTTGCATCGGCATCCACTGCTCCTGGATCTTCTGTGACATAAAGCCCTGGAATTCCAAGCTTGCCGCCAACTTTAGTAATATCCATAATCGTATTTAAAACAGTTGCTGGTGCTTCTCCCTGGTCCCCATGACCCGAAGCTTCAAAGCCGACACAATCGACGGCACAATCAACTTCTGGCTCCCCTAAAATATTCGTAATTTGTTCGCCGATTCGATCATGTTTTCGTAGATTGATCGTCTCACAGCCAAAGCTTCTTGCCTGCTCCAGTCTTTGCTCATTCAGATCTCCAACAATCACAGCAGATGCGCCAAGAAGCTGAGCCGAATGTGCTGCTGCAAGACCTACTGGCCCAGCACCTGCAATATATACGGTCGAACCAGGCTTTACTCCAGCCGTATAAGCACCATGAAAACCTGTCGGGAAAATATCGGAAAGCATCGTGAGATCAAGTATTTTTTCCATCGCTTGATCTTTGTCTGGAAATTTGAGCAGTTGAAAATCTGCATATGGAACCATGACATACTCGGATTGGCCGCCAACCCATCCGCCCATATCTACATATCCATAGGCAGAGCCTGGGCGGTCCGGGTTTACATTTAAGCACACATGGGTTTTTTGTTCCTTACACATGACGCAGCGTCCGCATGCAATATTAAACGGAACGGACACGAGATCTCCTTTTTGAATAAACTCCACATCTCGCCCAACTTCCACGACTTCACCTGTAATTTCATGACCAAGGACAAGTCCTTCAGGTGCAGTCGTACGCCCTCTCACCATGTGCTGATCACTTCCGCAAATATTCGTCGTCACTACTTTTAAAATGACGCCATGCTCACATTTGCGCCCCACATTGGCTTTAGGTACACCCGGGCCGTCTTTTAAGACCAAATCAGGGTATCCAATATCCTCAACTGCTACTTTTCCTGCTCCTTTATAAACGACACCTTTGTTTCCCGACATGATTTCATTCCTCCCTTTTGTTTAAAAATGAAGTCTCTACAATTTTCTCTATTTCTTAAGCAATTTCCTTCTTTAAACAGCACATTATGTGAAAAAGAAGGAGGCACATGTCTATGTGAGAAAGAAAAATGTGTCTTCCAGTGAAATAAAAAAGAAAAAATTGAAAAAAAAGCTAAACTTTTGCAGAACGGTGTCGATATAAGAAATAAGCCAGACAGGTATCCTTAATCGACAAACAAATTCCTTATATATACTATCATTCCTTACACACCTGGCTGGCGCCTACATTGCATACAAAAGGCTCTTCTGATGAAGAGCCTTTTTTTATTGCAGGCAAAGAGGCTCCTCTGACGAAGAGCCTCTTTTTTGAGTGCTTGTTCATTACCTGGGAAATATTTTCATCATTTTAAAGCTTTGATACAGATGTATGTATCATAGTGATAAACCGAGACCTCTCTAAAGTGATATGCAGAAAACAGGCGGCTGATCTCTTCTTCACTGTACGATGAAAAAGATGTTGACCGTTTTTGTTCGTTGATCAGCTCCTGCTTTTGGAAGGATAAAAATACTTCTCCATCCACTTGAAGTACGCGGTACACTTCCTTCATGACTTGTTCAATATCCTTCAAGTAATAGATCGTCTGCACCGTAAATAATTTATTGAATGATCTGTCTTCAAAAGGTAATTGCTCAGCCTTACCAAGCGTAATGACAGCTTTGTCCTGTTCCGCAAGCTTCTTATGTTTTCTTTTTGCATATTTAATCATATGACGAGAGGCATCCACTCCATATACTTTTCCGCGGTCAAGTTTTTCAGCTACCTTTGATAAGGTGATGCCTCTTCCAGTCCCAATTTCTAAAATTCGGTCATTTTCTTGTATATTTAAGAGTTGAATCGTCCATTCATTGATATTATGATGATTTTTTTCCATATAGCGGGCAACCCATTTTGAGAACAAGCCTTTTGGTTCCCTCATTTGTTTTCCAATCCAGCTTTGAATCAATGTTAACACCTGCTTTTCACCAGTAAATAAACTATTTACAAATTTTCTTACTTTTCATATCGGCTCTCACCTAACAAAAATTAAGACCTAGTCCTAATTTATTTGTCTTTTATAAGACGCTCCTTTTCAGAAAATGTTTCGCAGAAAGTGAAAATTTTTTTAACCCGAATAGGCGTTTTCATTATTTGTGCTCAGATTGATTTCGTTTTCTGCATGAGCTGCATAATTTATAAATGTATCTTGATTAGATAAAGGTGGTGCTAGATTATGGGCTTTGGCGGTTATTCTGGAGGCTACTGCGGTGGCTACGGTGGCGGTTTTGCAGGCGGATTCGCATTGCTTGTTGTACTGTTCATTTTGTTGATCATCATTGGTGCAAGCTGGATTTGCTAACGTAAAAGGAGCAGGAAACGTCATGGTTTCCTGCTCCTTTTCTTTAATACCAATAAGTCCGGTACTGATACATATAACGTCTGAGCATTTCCTCTTGCTCTCTTTGCATGCGGTATGGATTGCCGTATCCGTGCTTTAAGGAATGCGGAATAGATGCATACCCGTGCCCCACAGACGGAAATCTCATATATGGTGACATCGACATTCATTGATCACCTCACAATCACCTTTTACGGTATCATATGTGCAGGTGATCAATGTGGAGCGTGTCTAAACCTGGTCCTTCTCCATCGTATAACAATCAAGCATGGCAAGCATCATAAACATGTCAATCTCCTCCTTTTCACATTTTTCATTTCCTGTTTTAGTTCATATACTTTAGTTGTTTCTGTTTCATTTCTTCATAAATTGTTTCGACTTCTTGTTCGTAAAGAACGGTCTCAATGTCCTTGTATTTCCGCTTAATCGTCAAAGTAATAAAAAATAAATGGATTGTCATATACGCTCACCTCCCTTCAGTTCGCAGCACGCGAAATAGCCCGCAGATCTTCTTTATCAGTTGACCTGCGGGCACACAAAAATGCAGATCAAAAGACAGTGTCTTCCAACCTGCAATGGATGATACGTGTGAAATCCTCGTTTACTTAAACAGTTTTGAAGCGTGCACCGTATAAGGCAAAGGAAGGACACGAACTCTTCCACAGGCTGATGACATGATGAAATTGTTGGTTGAATTGATCACAAGTAGATACGAATAACATATTCTTCAGCCTCCTTTACGTTTTTTTTAATTACTTTGTAAGTATATCCAGCAAGCACCATTTTGTAAACCTGTTTTTAGTCATATAGATGAATTTTGTGTTTTTGACTAAATTTCTACAGTTATTCTTGTCCGATTATCCAATACAATAAAAAAAGCCTCCTCAGGCAAATGAGGAGGCTTTCGAATTAATCTTCATCTAATTCTTGCAGTTTCTTTTGAAAGAAAATCGCGCGTTTAACACAAACAAAAGCTGCTAATAAGAAAACACAATCTATTCCCATCATCAGCATTTTTGGAGATGCTTCGATGTGCTGGTTCGGTAAGATCGTACCAATATATATAAAGGTGCTGACAGCAAGCAAAATAAAAGCGTACTGCTTGTAATCTGTCACTAAATCACTCCACTTTTTCTTCACTTGTTTCACCTTCCAGTTATCAATGTCTATTCATAGCTTAACATAGTGAGAGAAAGCGAGGAGCATGTAAATCTATCCATTCGCCAGTGCGCTTAGTCCTTGCTTGATATCATGGAGTAAATCATCCACATCTTCAATTCCGACGGAAATTCGAATTAAACCATCTGTGATGCCAAGCTCCTCCCGGCGGTCTTTTGGAATGGACGCATGGGTCATCCGGGCTGGGACAGAAATTAAACTTTCTACCGCTCCAAGGCTTTCTGCGATTGTAAACAGCTTAAGCTGGCTTAAAAATACATCGACATGTTCTTCTTTTCCAATATCAAAAGAGATCATGCCGCCGAAGCCGGATGCTTGTGTTTTCGCAAGTTCATGTCCAGGGTGAGTATCGAGACCTGGATAATAAACACGTGTGACGGCTGCATGTTGCTTTAAAAACTCAGCGATTTTCTGTGCATTTTGTTGATGTGCTTCCATTCTTAGTCCAAGCGTTTTCATCCCTCTCATGAGAAGCCATGAATCCTGCGGTCCAAGAATTCCGCCTGTCGAGTTTTGAACAAAGTGCAGTTCTTCTCCAAGCTCTTTCGTCGCTGTGACGACAAGCCCGCCTACAACATCACTATGGCCGCCTAAATACTTAGTCGCACTGTGCAAGACAATGTCTGCGCCATATTCAATCGGCTTTTGGAAATACGGTGTGAAAAATGTATTGTCGACAATCATCAAGATGTTGGCTTCCTTTGTCAATTCGCCGATGGCTTTTAGATCCGTCATTTTGAGTAAAGGATTGGTTGGTGATTCAATGTAAACGGCTTTTGTTTCAGGTAAAATGGCTTTTTTCACTGCTTCAGGATCACTTGTGTCAACAAAGGTTGCAGTAATGCCAATGCGGTTTAGCACCTTTGTGATGACGCGGTAGGTTCCGCCGTACACGTCATCTGTCAGCACAATATGATCTCCGCTGTTAAACAGCATCATCACAGCCGTAATGGCTGCCATCCCTGAACCAAATGCGTAACCGCTTGCTCCTCCTTCAAGATCACGAATGACTGTTTCCAGGGCAGTTCTTGTTGGATTTGCTGTTCTGGAGTATTCATACCCCGTATGTTCGCCTGCTTTCGGCTGCTTATAAGTACTCACTTGGTAAATCGGCACAGACACGGCGCCTGTTCTTTCATCACCCGTTGTTCCGCTGTGAATCATCATTGTTTTTGGTTTCATGCTATTTTCCTCCCTCATAAATTCCTTTACTTAAATATCGCTCACTGCTGTCAGGAAAAATGGTGACAATGACTGTCCCAGGTGCTGCTTTCTTTGCTTCCTCTAAAGCGGCAAATAAAGCGGAACCAGAAGAGCTGCCGATGAGAACACCTTCTTTTTCAGCTGCTTCTTTCACCATTCGAAACGCATCATCATCACTGACAGTGTAAATCTCATCAAATAAAGCCTGCTCCATATAATCTGGGATAAATTCAAGGCCAATTCCTTCCGTTCTATGCGGACCCGGGTCCCCTCCATTTAAAATTGATCCTTCAGGCTCCACAACCACTGTTTTTAACGCCTGATTCTGCTCTTTTAAATAGGCGGCACAACCTTGAAAAGTTCCGCCAGATCCTGCTCCCGCCACGAATACATCGATATTCCCTTTTAAGTCGGACCATAATTCGGGACCGAGCGTTCTGTAGTAAGTCAATGGATTTACTTGGTTTTTAAATTGTAAAACACAATAGGCATTGTCAAGGCTTGCCTCTAATTCAAGGGCTCGATCAATCGCACCCTTCATGCCTTCTTTTCTCGGCGTATGAATAATCTCTGCACCGAGCGCCTTCATCAGTTGTTGTTTTTCTTGACTAAAATGTTCTGGTACACAAAAAATGGTCTGCAATTGATGCTTTCTTGCACTTAGGGCAAGCCCAATTCCTGTGTTTCCAGCAGTGGCTTCAATAATAGTTCCGCCTGGACGCAGTTTGCCAGATGCTAATGCTTCTCTGATGAGCATGTCACCTAAACGATCCTTAATACTTCCACCTGGATTCATCATCTCAAGCTTTGCATACACCTCAACGCCTTCTGGGACGCCAATCCCTGACAGCTTTAAAAGCGGTGTGCGGCCAATTAATTCAGTAATATCCTTTATGACAGCCATATGATTCCCTTCCTTTGTATGGAAAAGAAGGGGGGAACCCCTTCTTTTATTGTGTTTGCTTTATCATACGCAAGACAAGGTCGGTTGAGTGAATCGCTGCTTGCTCAAGGAATTGATCAAAGGAGATGTTGGATTCTTTCCCTGCAATATCCGATAGCGCACGAACGACAACAAATGGCGTACCAAAGAGCTGGCAGACTTGTGCAACGGCTGCGGCTTCCATTTCCACCGCATATAGCTCTGGAAACTTCTCTCTCACAAACGCTACACGATCCGGATCATTCATAAACGAATCTCCTGTTGCAATCGTTCCTTTTGCCACTTGAATATGATCAATTTCTAAAGCAGATTCTTCTGCCAGCTTCACAAGCTTTTCATCTGCAATGAAAGCAACTGGAAGTCCCGGCACTTGTCCATATTCGTAATCAAAGATGGTCACATCTACATCATGATGTCTCACATCAGTAGAGATGACAATATCACCTACATTTAATGAGTGGTGAAAACCGCCAGCAGATCCTGTATTGATCACATAATCTGGCTGAAAGCGGTCAAGCAGTAATGTTGTGCTGACCGCTGCATTTACTTTTCCAATCCCTGATTTTAATAAAATCACTTCTTTATCTTCATAAACACCTGTTGTAAATTCACACCCAGCGATGTTTTCTTGTGTAGCATTTTTTAGTTGATCTCTTAAAATCGTCACTTCTTCTTCCATTGCACCTATAACTGCGATTTTCAAATCAAAAACATCCTTTCATTCCCTTTTCTTCGCTTCTACGATCCAAACAAAATCATTCATTTGATGAAAGGACGTGCTAAAACCTTCTTCTTCAAAGATTTGCTTTAGCACATCAATGGATGGATAATATTCCGTTTCTAAATCCTCTGCAAGCTGATCGAACCCTGCGGCTCTCGCTTTGTCGATCTGAGCTTGATGTGCTGCTTGATTTTGAAACATTGTATCAGCAAAAACTATTTTACCATCTGAGTGAAGGATGTTGCTATAGGTGTGAATGGCTTGTTTTTTTTCTTCATCCGTTAAATGATGGAATGCATATGAACTGACGATCGTATCTGGCTCAAAAGGCGGCGCTGGAAATGATAAAAAATCCCCATCATGAAATAGATCTGGCAGTCCTTTTTGAAGAGCCGCTTTCTTCATGGCATCTGATGGTTCAACACCAAACACGTTTTTATCAGCTGCAAGGAGCAGCGCTGTTAGATTCCCCGTACCGCTTCCAAACTCAAGAACATTTTGGCCTGAAAGGCGGACAATCTCTTTTAAAATAGCCGGATACCGACGAAACACTTCTTTATACTGCTCGTCATGACCACTTACCGTGTCGTCATAAGAGTCAGCCCAATGATCAAATAAAGAAAGAAATTCACGTCCCATTTTCTTTCCCTCCACTTTATCTATTTATTCCTATGCGTATAGTATGTTTTATTCCGTCGAACAGTTCCTATCCTACCACAACTTCTGTTTCTTTCCTACTAAAAAATACTGGGAGAGACAGAAAAACATTTGCCCTTCTGAGGGAGAGAGATTAAGATGAATGAAGAGTATAGAGAGGTGAATCAAATGGATTTTCAGCTGGATTTTTTAAAGGATAAAATAGAATTTTTTGAAGCAACATCTTTAAAAGAACTTGAACAAAAGATCCAAAAACAAATTGAACATAATCAGGCGATTCTGCTGACTGTTCATTCTGTCAGTCATCAAACGACTGTGATCGATGAGCGGATTTTGTATACAGCAGTTGTTCATTTTAAAGCGAATGTCTAAACAAAAAAGATAGCAGATCTGCTATCTTTTTTTCATGTTTATCTTAATTTTTCAACCTTCACAGGTTTCCAGCCTTTTTCATCTACCCACGTAATTTCCACGCGGTAGCGTTCACCTGTTGATTTATCACGGATGGTTCCTTTTGCATCTTGAGGACCTCCGTTATTTCCTAACCAAAGAACGGTCATTTGATCTTCTGAAATTCCTGTCGCATAGGACATGGCTTTGATCATTTCTTTCCAGTCTTTTGAGCTGGAATCATAGGTTGCTGTATGTGAACCGGATTGCTCTGTTCCTACAGGCTCCCAGTCATCATTTTCGTATGTTTTGTCTACATCACTGGTTTTGCCGCCATCTGTTTCTTTGGCGTCTTTTAACGCTTCTTTATTAGGTTTTTCTTCATCATCTGTCTTCTTCTTTTCGTCGTCTTGATCAGATGAATCATCTTTTTTTGCATCTGAATCATCGGATGTGTCTTTCTTTGGATCTTTCACATCTTCTTGTGAGTTTTGTTTATTTTCACTTGTTGCAGGTGCCGTTTTTGATGGCTCTTTTGCTACATCTGTATCTTTCGGCTTATTAAAAATTAATAAACTCGATGCGACAACCAAAATAAGCACCACAACGATACCAATTAATATGTTAAGCACCATATTCGCCTTTCTGCGCTTATCACGATGTTCAAATCGAGAATTTCTACTCAAAATCTCTGCACTCCTTTGCCTCTGTTCCCTAAGTCGTTACTATTCTAACATGTCATGAAGGGATGTTCTATGTCTGTTTCTTTTCAATTTCATTGACCTTTTTTACAATATCATAAAACGCATCATTTGTCTTAGCCCGGCCACTTGTCTCATCAAGGTGAACAACAACAAGGGCGTATTTTGGTTTTTCTACCGGAAAGTATCCAGCAAACCACTTATGATAAAGCGAATTCCCCTTTTTGTCTTGACTGCCGGTTTGGGCAGTACCTGATTTTCCCGCTACATCGTATGGCAAATCTTGAAACCTTCTGCCGGTTCCCTTGTCAGAGGTCACCACCTGCCTTAAGAATTTTTGCAGCTTTTGAGCTGTATAGCGGTCTATGCTGCCCCCTTCAGGCCGTTTGTTTTGAAAGGACAGCATCGTTGTTCCGTTTTGATACAGCACTTTTTCTGCGATTTTCACTTCTTTTCGTTCTCCTCCTCTTGCGATCGTAGCCATCATATTCGCGATTTGCAGAGGAGTCGTTTTCACATTTTTTTGTCCTATTGCGGTTTGTGCAATGGCTTTTTTGACATGCTTGTCTCTTTTATCTCCCCACACACTGCCTGTTTCTTCACGATCAAACTGTTTGAAGTGCTGCTTATGATAGACATCCCCTTCCCAGCCAGCTCGATCTATGAGTCCAAGCTTTGCAGCCGTCTTTTCGATGATTTGATCATCTGTTTGAATGAGCCTTTCAGCAAGTGTCGCAAAGGTATAATTGCAGCTCTCTGAGAAACTGTCCGTCAGATTCAGCACTTCCTGTTTTCCTTCAGGCTCTCCATATAAATTCTTTCGACAGTCATACATGGTTTGTGGCTGGTCAAGGTTTTTTTCGATTGCTGCGGCAAGCACAGCCGTTTTAAAGACTGAGCCTGGTGCAATCGCTGTCAGCATGTAATTTCTTGCCTCATGCCGGTTTTTACTTGTGACATTTGGGGTACTCGCCATCGCGAGTACACTGCTTTTTTCAATGTCTAGCAGAACGGCACCGCCTTTTTCAACGCCTTGTTCTTTGAGCACCTTCTCCATTTCAGCCTGCATGTCTTCATCTATCGTTGTCTGTACCTGAAGTGGATAAAAGGAATGAGCTTCTGCTGTATATTTGACGTCCATACCGAACAAAGGGTTTCCCCTTCCATCCACATGATATAACAATTTTGTGTCTTGCTCGGGTAATAGAAATTCGTCAAAGGTACTTTCCAGCCCAAATGTGCCGATTTCAGTACGTATGGAAAGCTCTTTTTTGTCAGGATAACGCTTTCTGAGTAGTTCTGGATTTTCGCTTGTGAAACCTAATGTGTGGAGGGCAAGTCTTTTTTTGTCCTTCTCTTTCATATATACGCCGTACACACCTGAATATTTCATATCATTGATGTCTTTCAGTTTTTTTTTCGTGATGTCATCTTTTAAAATGAGAGGTTTTTTCGTTTCTGTTAACTGTTTTTTGAGTTCATCCTCTTCCATCTCAAGAATAGAGGCGGTTTGCTGCAAGCGTGGAAGATCATATTGCAGGAAAGGAAATAAGATAACCGCAGGCTGTTCTTTTGTAAGAAGTGCTTGGCCGTTTCGATCTAAAAACTCACCGCGACCGTCTGAAATAACGACTTCTTCTGTTCGCTGTTTGACACTTTCTTGTATTAAATTGATATCAAGCTTTGAAAACGATTCTGTGAAGAACAGCTGAATTTCTGCCAGTCTCATCAGAAGACCGAGCAATAGTATAAAAATAACCGCACCTGTCCATTGAATTCTTCTTTTTTTGCGCATAAAAACACCTCGTCCCTATTGTGGACGAGGTGTTTACCTGATAAACGTGATTATGAAATTTTTACAATTTGGACGAACATTTCTCCGCCCGGTGTTTGAACAGTTACTTTGTCGTCTACTTGTTTACCTAAAAGGCTTTTTGCAATAGGTGAATCGTTTGAAATCTTGCCTTCGAACGGGTCAGCTTCTGCACTTCCCACAATTGTGTAAGATTCTTCTTCCCCGTCTGGTAATTCAACGAATGTCACCGTTTTACCAAGTGAAACCACATTTGAGTTTCCTTCATCTTCGATAATTTTAGCATTACGAATCATATTATCAAGCGTTGTAATACGTCCTTCTACAAACGCCTGCTCTTCTTTAGCAGAATCATACTCCGAGTTTTCAGAGAGGTCTCCAAAACTTCTAGCGATTTTAATACGCTCTACAACCTCTTTACGTTTAACCGTTTTCAAATATTCAAGCTCTTCTTCTAATTTACGTTTTCCTTCTTCTGTCATTGGAAATACTTTCTCTTGTGCCATGAATCATTCACTCCTTCTATTAATCCTCATCATACAAACTTTCTGCACGTGAGTGACGACTGAAATATACAAGAATGAGGACATGTTCAGGCCCTCATTCCTTCTGTACCATATTCGTAAAAGTCCATCTTACATGGCGTCCCTTTTAGATGCAACTATTATGCCTTTTATTAGACAGGACCACTCGCAGCGGTCTAAAATCGCACAAACTGTGGAAAGGCACAGGAAGCTCCTGTACCTCGTTCGGCCATTTCGATCATATGTAGAAGAATAGCTTATCCATTCTCCATCTTCCAATACATAATATGGTCAGTGTACGATATGTCTATGCTATATTATTACAAAATTGCATTTTGATCAAGAATTGTTTGAAAATTTGTGATGATTTGTTTGTCGTTTTTTTAATATACTTTTTCAACTTCATTCTTTCGCTATGTGGTAGTGATTTCCCCATCTCTTCTTTTCTTCATTGTTTTCTTATCATATCAAACCCTCAAGATTCTTTCCGAGAATACTGCTTAAATAAACGTTCACACATTATTAACAAATATTTACAAGTAAATATTTGGTTTTTGTTGAATTTCATCAATGCAAGACCAAATACATGCTAGGGAGTGTTTTAAATGAACATGAAGAAAACAATTGTCTCTGTTCTATCCATCTCTACCTTATCTTTTTCACTAATGGGCATGGCTTCAGCCAAAGAAACAGCGGATTTCACAGTCAATAGCTGCTCCTCGGGATTTAAAACATTAGATGTAATTTCGATTCAAAATTACGATTTACCTATGAGAGTTGGTGAGCAATGCTCAGTCTATAATGCTGCAGCAACACGTTATTGGACAGATAACCAGAGTGTTGCTTCTGTAAGCTCTAGTGGGCTAGTGACCGCTCATTCACGTGGCGATGCCACTATCACTCTTTATAAAGGAACGTCTGTCTTAGGACAAGTTTTTGTGAGAGTTTGGTAAGATGATGCTGAAAAGACCTTTACAGTGTAAAGGTCTTTTTCTTCTCCACCATTTACTCTGCTCGGTTTTGAAGAATCGTTTGAATTTTTGTCACCATTAAGTCTATTGCTACATGGTTTTGGCCGCCTTCTGGGATGATGATATCGGCGTATCGCTTTGTCGGTTCAATGAATTGATTATGCATCGGTCTCACAACAGATACATATTGTTCAATCACAGAATCGATCGACCGGCCTCTTTCTTTCGTATCGCGTAAAATGCGGCGGATGATGCGAAGGTCTGCATCTGTATCAACATACAGTTTAATATCCATTAAGTCTCTCAAACGTTCGTCTTCGAGCGCAAAGATACCTTCAACGATAATGACATCCTTCGGCTCAACATGAACCGTCTCTTCTGAACGTGTGTTTAGTTTAAAATCGTATATTGGTTTTTCAATGGATTCGTATCTTAGGAGCTGTTCCAAATGCTCAAACATCAGGTCATTGTCGAATGCAAGCGGATGATCATAGTTCGTGAGCAGGCGCTCTTCAAATGGCATATGACTTTGATTTTTGTAATATAAGTCTTGCTGAAGCATGAGGATGGAATGTCCTTTAAATTTTTCATAGATTGAATTGGTGACGCTCGTTTTACCTGAACCTGAGCCGCCAGCAATACCAATGACAACTGGTTTACTCCTCATGTGGCTGTTATTTCCCCTTTCTCATCATGTTGCTAGGGTATACTTTTTGATCAAGCTTGAATTTGACGATTTGCAGCGGATGACGAGCAGCATCTAGTTCATTTCCTTTTTCATCCCAAATCGTTTCAATTTTGCATGTGAAATTCTCAATTTCTGGTCCGAAGAATTCGACTTCGTCGCCTTGTTTAAAGAAGTTACGCTGCTGCAATGTCACGATTTGTTCTTTTTCATCATAATGAAGAACTAGACCTGCGAAATCAAATGTCGTTTTCTTCCCATGGATGCCAAACATTTGTTCATCCGTTCCTGGTACGCCTTCGAAAAAGGCTGGTGCTGTGTCACGGTTTGCGCATTTATCTAATTCATCTAACCATTCCTGCTGAATGACAAAATTGTCTGGATCAGCACAATACGCATCAATGACTTTGCGGTATACACTTACAACAGTGGCAACATAATGAATGGATTTCATCCGTCCTTCGATTTTTAAGCTGTCAATTCCCATTTCGATCATTTGAGGAATGGATTCAACAAGCTTCAAATCTTTTGGACTCATTGCAAATGGCGCATCTTCCTCACCAAATAAAGGCGCTTCCTCAGAACCTTCTAGTTTATAAAGATCATAATCCCAACGGCAGGACTGGCAGCAGCCTCCGCGGTTAGAATCTCTTGCCGTCATATGGTTACTGAGCACGCAGCGGCCAGAGTATGCAATACACATCGCACCGTGAATGAATGTTTCGATTTCAATATCGACCTTTTCTTTCATTTCTCTAATTTCTAGCGCACTAGTTTCACGTGCGAGCACCACACGCTCAAGCCCTTCTTCCTTCCAAAACTGAACTGCTTTCCAATTTGAAAGAGATTGCTGTGTGCTTAAATGGACTTCAAGCTTCGGTGCAACACGTTTACATGTTTCAATGATCAATGGATCAGCTACGATAATACCTGCAACTCCAGCGCCTTCAATCCCTTGAAGGTATTCCTCCAGCCCGTCCATGTTTTCATTGTGGGCGAAGATATTTGTTGTCACATAAATGCGTGCGCCATATTTGTTTGCAAATGCGACGCCTTCTGCCATTTCTTCAATTGAAAAGTTATCTGCATTTGAGCGAAGTCCAAATTCTTTCCCGCCAATAAAAACAGCGTCAGCTCCGTAATGTACAGCAATTTTCAGTTTTTCCAAGTTTCCTGCGGGTGCAAGCAGTTCTGGTTTTTTTGTAATGACACGTTTCCCATCAATCATTTCAGAAATACCATCTTTCAATAATGCCATTTCCTCTGCCTCCTCTTATCTTAATAAACCGTTTCTTTAAAGAAGAACCCTGTATCAATCGAACGATTCACTGGCTGAATCTCTTCAATCCGCTTCACCCAGTCCTCTTTCTGATCTTCATACGCGTCTTTGTCAGTCGTTAGTAAATCAATTGCTTTTCTATAAAGTGATGTCACCTCTGTCATATAAGAAAGTGACTTTAAAATTCCGTCAATTTTAAATGAGTCAATGCCTGCGTCAACAAACTCTTCTAATTCGTCAATCATACACACATCATTTGGACTCATAATATGTGTTCCGTTTGCATCCTCGAAAATAGGATATTTGTTTTGACGCTCTTGGTCATGTAGGAATAGCCCTTCCTCCATGTTTCTGCCTACGACATCCATTTGTTTGCCCTGGTATTCAAAGTAGTTGCCGATGAGCGTACGTTTCGATTGAAACATACATGTCATGCCATGGACTTGAATTTCAATCTCCACCTCAGCATTTTCTTTGATGTCGATCACACTGTCCATATTCAGCTCTTTTGCAAGAACAGCACGCGATGCGCCTTTTCTGCCCCAGTAGTTACAAGTGTAATAGTTTGTCCCAGTCGTTTCTGTACTCCAGTGAAGATTCAGGTTCACTCCTGTTTCCTTTGCTGCCATGATCACAGCTGGGTCTCCAAAGACGACGCCGTCCACGTTTAATGAATCGAGAAAGGTTAAATAATCTCCAAGCAGCTGCACGCGGTCATTATGAAAAATCGCATTCATCGCTACATACACTTTTTTGTGATGGGCATGTGCAAGCAAAGCCGTTTGTTTCACATCTTCTCTTGAAAACTCACCTGCAAGACGAATACCGTATGTTTGTTCGCCTATTAAGAATGCATCAGCTCCTGCCTCAATTAATGGCAGTACGTCTGACACGCTGCTTGGCGTCACAAGCAATTCTGGTTTCTTCATGATTGGTCACCTCTTTTTGTACTAATGGCGATCCCGTCTCCAACTGGAATAATGCACGTTTGGAAATCAGGGTTTGACATGAGCCATTGATTGTATCGATCAATTTTTCCAATTAATTGTTTTTTTCGTTTATCTTCAATTTCTTCTTCATAATTCGTTGCCACTAAGCCTTTAAATAATACATTGTCTGTGATAATCATTCCGTCATGAGCGAGCATCGGTTCAAACAATTCAAAAAAACGCTTGTACTGCCCTTTTGCGGCATCAATAAAGATCACATCATAGGGCGCCATCGTTTGGACCGTTTTAGCCGATTCCATCGCATCACCAAAAAACACGTGTATTCTTTCTTTTAACTTTAATTCCTCAATGTTCCGTGTTGCTTCTTCATAGCGCTTTGCATTTCGCTCAATCGTATAAATCTCAGCATCTGGAAGAGCTGTTGCCATTCGAATAGCGGAATAGCCAATCGCTGTCCCAACCTCAAGAATTTTCTTCGGCTGTTTCATCGAAAGCAGCTGCAATAAAAGCTCGATGCTCACCTTTTCCATAATGGGTACATGATGCTCTTTTGCATAGATCTCTAATTGAGCGATTGCATCAGGACTTGGGTGAATTAAATGTTCAATATAATCATTTATTCGATCATCTTCGATAGTCATTATTTGTCTAGCTCCTTCATGACCTGAAAAAGAAGAGTCCTGCCTATTGCAGCTCTCTTTCTCGTCAATCTTTCGTTCATCTAAGTAAAAACAACCCGATATATTTTACCACAAAGAAGTGGCAATTGCGAACCTATAAAATGGATATTCCAACGAAAAAAACTGCAGGCAATCTCATATTGTCTACAGTCTTTTTCGATTCACTTGTCCATTAATTGCTGCCTGTGATGTATTTCGCTTTTGCTTTATTATGCTCATTTAACGTTTTCGTAAATACGACTTCTCCATTTTTCTTCGCAAGGAAGTAAACGTAATCCGTTTTCTCTGGATGCAGTGCGGCTTTCCAAGAGGATTCACCAGCATTTGCAATAGGTCCAGGCGGCAGCCCTTTGTTGTTATACGTGTTATAAGGAGATTTCACTTTTAGGTCTTTGTAATACACGCGGGATTTATGCTCACCAAGTGCATAAAGAACGGTTGGATCAGTTTGAAGCGGCATATCCTTTTTCAACCGATTATAGAATACACTTGAGATTTTTGCCCGATCTGTCTTTTCTGTAGCTTCCATTTCAATCAGTGATGCCATCGTTAACACATCATGTATGGACATGTTTCTCTTTTTCATGTCTTTTTCATACGTTTTCACGTATTGATCTGTTTGTTTAATCATCGTTTCAATGATCGTTTCGAGCGATTCATCCTCACGATAAAATGGATACGTAGCAGGGAATAAATAACCCTCCAACGGATGTTTCACCTGTTTTCCATTCACCTGTGATGTCACGGTTTTCGGATATTTTTTCATTAGTGTTTGAATAAAATCAGGATCATCCAGCTTTGCTTCAACTTCCTTCGCTGAAAAATTCGTCTGATTTGCAATAATGGCTGCAATATCAGACAGCTGTCTTCCCTCTGGAATCACAAGCTGAAAGGCGTAATCTGTCCCGCCAGATGTCAGCTTTTTGATCAGCGTGTCTGCGTCCATTGTTTGTTTTAAATGAAAATATCCCGCTTTAAAGCCGGACGCCTTTTTGTATTTTGCATAATAAGTAAAAATCGTGTCATTCGAAATGAGCCCATTTTCTTTTAAAATGCCCGCAATTTCGCGGACAGATGTCCCATTTGGAATATGAATATTAATGGTTTGTTTGCTTTTTTGATCGACCGGTCCGAGTGCTGATTTAACATATAAAAAGCCTGATAATGCTGCAATGATGATGACAGCAAGGACAGATAACAGGACGATCCCCATTTTTCTTTTGAAGAATGGTCGTTTCTTTTGTTCTGAAAACATGCATGGCCCTCCTCACATCTAGCTTTTATAGTACATGATTCGACGGAGTTCGGCAATTCCTTGCTTATGCATGTCATGACAGAACTTGACATAACACGGCTAAACCAATGCCGCCACCACTTCCAATAGCAGCCATGACATAGCTTCCATTCGGTAAGGTGCGCGCTTCATAAAATAATCTCACCATCATAGCAGCTCCTGACGCGCTGTAAGGATGCCCTAGGCAAAGTGCACCGCCTCTTCTATTGATCCGGTCATATGGTATCCCCAGCGTCCGGGCAATAAGTGCAGCTTTCAGCGCAAACGCTTCATTGATTTCAAATAGCGCCACTTCCTCTGCCTTGATGTTCTCTTGATGTAAAAGCTTCTTGATCGCATCAATTGGTGAAGCAGCTGGAAAATGAGGATGTATCGCTGTCACAGCACTTCCGGCGTAGCGTAGCATTGCCTTATATCCACTTGCTTCCGCTAGCGATCTTTCCATCACAGCGACAGCGGCTGCTCCGTCTGCTTCCTTACAGCTATTGGCGGCGGTCACAGTTCCTTTTCCCGGTAAAAATACAGGCTTTGCCCGCTTGATCAGCTTTGCCATCGGTCTTATTTTAGCAGCCGCTTCATCTATGTTCATCCCGTCAATCGAAACGATTTCTTCTGAATATGTACCATGTGTGAATGCCGCTAAACTTCTTTCCCAGCTTAAAAGGGCATAGTCATCTTGTTCTTTTCTCGTGACAGAAAATGCCGACGCGGTCAGCTCTGCTGCTTCTCCCATATGCGGATCTCCTATCCACTCCGGTGAAAAGCGGGCTCTCTCTTTCATTGGTGAGCTGGAAATGCTCTCAGTCCCGCCAGCGATATACATCGTGCCCTCCCCCGATTGAACCATGACGCAAGCTGTTCGGATCGCTTCAAGACCAGAGGCACACTGCCTGTCAATCGTCATACCAGGAACATGTAAAGGAAGACCTGCTTCTAATGAGGACAGACGGGCTATATTTCCACCGCCTCCGACGACATTGCCTAATATGACGTCATCCGGTGTCATGTCCTGAGACAAATGACGAATAAGGGGAGCGGCTAATTGCTCTGGGCGATAATCCTTCAGCATCCCATTTTTGTCACCGAAGGGTGTTCGTTTTGCTTGTACAATCACTGCTTGCATGACAATTGCTCCTCCGCCCACTTTTTCATGCTCGCGCGGGCTATTTTTCCGCCGGATGTTTCAATCATTTGATCAATCACAAGCCATTTTTTTGGTACCTTGTAGGCCGCCAGCTTTTCTTTAACAGCTTGTCGAACCGCCTTTATTTGCTGCACTTGCTCGAGTATGGCAACAGGGATTTCACCCCAATATGGGTCAGGAACGCCAACCACAATCGACCGTTTTACCTCTGGCTGTTCATTTAGCACACGCTCAATTTCCTCTGGGAAAATATTCAGTCCTCCATAGACAATCATGCCATTCTCACGACCACTCATATACAGATAACCGTCTTCATCCAGCCATCCCATATCGTAAACTGTCAGCCACTCCTCCGGCGGTTTCTGCTCATGTAAGTAACCTGAAAAAGTCATTGGGCTCTTTACATAAATCCTCCCTGTTTCATTTGGCTGACAGACAGATTGATCGGGCCGCCTTACTTCTACTTGAATGGAGGAGAAAGGCCGTCCAACAGAAGAAGGTTTTTGCAAAAAGTCATTTGAAGACAAATAAGAGACAAAACTTAACTCTGATGTGCCATAAAAATCAAAAAAAGTGACATGTGGATAGTTGGTGACGAGCTGTTCTTTTGAAGAGATGCTCCAATCTGCTCCCGATGACATGACAAGAAGCGGATTGTCCCCTCTAAAAGCATCGATTTGCAGTAACGTTTCTGTCATTGTTGGGACGGTATACATAACGGTGATATCACCTGTCTCTAAGGCTTTCTTCGCTTTTACTGGCACAAATTTTTCTAAAAGCGTCACTGTGCCGCCAAAGTATAATGTACTGATGGCACCATATAAAAAGTGAGAGGATAAGAGTGTACCTAATATAAGAGCATGATCTTGATGAGTGATTCCAAATGAAGCGGCAGTCATTCGAAAGCTCTCGATCCATGAATGCTGACGCCTAATAAAGGCTTTCGGTGAGCCCGTTGATCCTGACGTAAATCCCATATAAAAGACAGGATCTTTCTCGGTATCACAGCTGTTATATGGACTGTCTGTGAGAAGGTTCATTCTTTCCTTCCATTCAGATAAAGAAAGAAGCGGCATGTCCACGCTTCCCTGTTCAAATCTCTTTATCAATCGATCCTCTATAATGGCGAGATCCGCCTCACTTAACAAGAGCTTTTCGACACATTCTTCATGACTCCATCTCGGATCAAGCGGAACGGCTGTCCACCCTGCACAAGCAGCGCCCGCAAATATTTGCAAAAAAGAAGCACCATTTGATAATAAAAAAGCGATTCTTTTTTGCTGATGAGCCGTTCCTTGTAACCACTGCGCTGATCTCTGCACACGTTCATACCAATCTTGATATGTAATGCTTTCTTGCTCATCTATGATGGCAATCTGATCTGGTTTCATTTCTGCATGTACTGCATAGCTTTCCGTTATTCTGTTCAAACTGCCCGCCTCCCTTTATGCAGATCCCTTATTCGATATGACATGGCCTGTATGATTTTGACCGTAAAGACAGCACACATTCCCGCTTTGATGAAATCACCTGGAAGATAAATCAAACTAAGGAAAGCGGCCTGCGACACCTTAATATGCATCATCATGGCTTGAAAGGGGATGCCGCACATATACAAAATCACAATACTGCAAACCGCATAGATCACAAAAAGACGCAGTGCGGTTACTTTTTTCAGCCGGTTCACCCATAAACTGATCATGAAGGCAGCAACAGGATAAGCAAGAAGAAAACCACCGCTTGGACCAAAAAAGACCCCTATCCCGCCTCTCCCGCCTGACAAAAGAGGTGCGCCTGCTGCCACAACCAAAAGAAAAAAACATAAACTGATCAGTGCTTGTTTTGGCTTTAACAGCCCCCCAGCAAGCAAAAGACCTGCGGTTTGCAATGTAATCGGTACAGGTGTAAATGTAAGTAAAATCGGCGGGATCAAGCCTAACATCCCGATGACCGCTGTCATTAACGCTATTTGCATCATATCTTGTATTTTCAATCTCCATGCCCCTCACTCAATTTATTGTTAAAAACAGAGTAAAAGGTACAATTCATTATGTCAACATAAAATAAAATTAAGTTAACATAATGAACGTAAAAAAAGACCTGTGAAGAAAGATCAAGAAGATCTGTTCACAGGCCTTTTATTTGTTCTATTCTTCGTCTTCTTGATCTAAGAACGTATTTAACGTTTCTTCAATCATGTCCCATTCTTCATCCGTTTCAATCGGCTCTAGCTCGCCATCTTCACCGTCTTCGTTCGGTGTAAAGCTTGATGCATGAATTTCAATTTCCTCATTGTCTTGTTCAGAAATTGGATAGTAAAGGACATAAGATTTGTTAAAATGGTCGCTTTCAAAAGTAAATAGTACTTCGCAAAGCTGTTCATTTCCATTATCATCAACGATTGTAATTTGCTTTTCTCCGTGTTCCATTTGATTCACCTCATTTTAATTTAAGCTGTCTAAATATCCTTGCAGGATCATGACAGCCGCCATTTTATCAATGACTTTTTTACGCTTTTGTCTGCTCACATCTGCAGAGATGAGCATTTTTTCCGCTGCCATTGTTGACAGGCGCTCGTCCCAAAGCACAACAGGAACATTGTACGTGTTTTCTAGCACTTTCGCAAATGATTGGCTGGCTTCGCCTCTAGGACCGACCGTACCGTTCATATTTTTTGGAAAGCCAAGTACAATTTTATCTGCTCCAAATTCTGCAACGATCTCAGACAGGCGGCTGAGACCAAAGTCTCCGCCTGCTTCATCAATTTTAATTGTTTCAATCCCTTGCGCTGTCCATCCCATTTCATCACTGATCGCAACACCAAGGGTTTTCGTGCCTAAATCTAAGCCCAAAATTCTCATGTTTTACGCCTCTTTATGTGTCTCTAAGTACGATTTAACCAATTCCTCAATTAATTCGTCTCGTTCTAGTTTACGAATTAGGTTGCGTGCATCCTGATGTCTTGGAATATAAGCAGGGTCGCCTGACAGCAAGTATCCGACAATTTGATTGATCGGGTTGTATCCTTTTTCTTGGAGTGCGTCATGAACTGTAATGAGCACTTCATTCACATTGGTTTCAGCTGAATCATCAGAGAAGTTAAACTTCATTGTCTTATCAAATGAACTCACTGCTTCTTGCACCTCTCTTCCAACATTCTACTAGCAAGCTTTTTTCTAACCGCTCATCTAATACCATTATTCTACACTACATTGCCTGATTATAAAACGGATTTGACAGATTCTTCGACAGTTGCCAGTGCTTCTTCAAGCTTTTCTGGTTGTTTTCCGCCTGCTTGAGCCATGTCTGGACGTCCGCCTCCGCCTCCGCCGCAGATTTCAGCTGCCTGCTTCACAAGCTTCCCTGCATGCAGACCTTTTTCGATCACGTCTTTTGTTACTCCTGCTGAAATGTTTACTTTTCCGTTTTGAACGGCTCCCAGGACGATGACAGCTGATCCTAATTTAGCTTTTAAGTCATCAACCATTGTTCTTAAATGGTTCATGTCTTTAGCATTTACTTTTTCAGTTAATACTTTCACTCCGCCAACTTCTGTCACTTTCTCTAAAATAGAGCCTGCTTCTGCTTGGCTTAATTTCGCAAGAAGAGATTCGTTTTCTCTTTGAGCCTCTTTTAAATCTGCCTGTAATGAAGCAATCCGTTTTGGTACATCCTTCGTATTTGACTTCAGCTCACTTGCTGCCTGTTCCAAAATCGCCAGCTGGTCATTTAATTCTTCATAAGCACCTTTACCAGTCACAGCTTCAATACGGCGTGTTCCAGCACCAATACCCGACTCAGATGCAATTTTAAACAAACCGATTTCCGCAGTGTTTTGCACGTGACAGCCGCCGCATAGCTCGATGCTGTAATCGCCCACTTGGACAACACGGACAATATCGCCATACTTCTCGCCAAAGAGCGCCATTGCACCCATTTCTTTTGCTTCAGCAATTGGTTTCAAGTCAATGGCAACAGAGATGCCTTCCCAAATTTTTTCGTTGACGATTTTTTCAATTTGAGACAATTCTTCTTTCGTCACTTGTCCAAAATGAGAGAAATCAAAGCGAAGTCTGTTTTCATTTACCAATGACCCTGCTTGGTTCACGTGGCTGCCTAATACATCTTTCAGCGCCTGATGCAGAAGGTGTGTCGCTGTATGGTTTTTGACAATGCCTTTTCGAAGAGCTGATTCCACTTCAGCAGTGACCTCGAGACCTTTTTGAGCCGTACCGCTTACGACGACTCCTTCATGGACATGCTGACCGTTTGGCGCTTTTTTCACATCTTTGATCTCAATGATGGCTTCTGCACTTTTTAGTGTTCCTTTATCCGCTACTTGTCCGCCGCTTTCCGCATAGAAAGGCGTTTCATCTAACAAGATTTGCACCGTGTCTCCTTCATGTGCTTCAGAGACAATTTCACCATTTTGAAGCAGTTCGACAATGCGAGTTTCCGCAGTTAAATTTTCGTAACCAACAAAGGTACTTTCCACTTTAATATCGCCTAAAGCGCCGCCTTGAACCTGCATACTGCCGACATCTTGTCTCGCATTTCTTGCCCGTTCACGCTGCTTCTCCATTTCCGCTTGGAAGCCTTCTCGATCAACTGTCATGTTTTCATCTTCTGCGTATTCTTCTGTCAGCTCGACAGGGAATCCATACGTGTCATACAGTTTAAATACATCTTCACCTGAAATCTGTGAGCTGCCTTTGTCTCTTTCTTTTTTGATCACTTCTGACAAAATCGCTAACCCTTCATTCAGTGTTTCATGGAAACGTTCTTCTTCGTTTTTGATGACTTTCGCAATAAATTCTTCTTTTGCTTGTACATCTGGGTAGAAATCCTTCATGATCTCAGCAACAACTGGCACTAGATCATACATAAACGGACGGTGGATATGAATCGTTTTTGCATAACGCACAGCGCGGCGTAGCAAACGTCTTAATACATATCCGCGGCCTTCATTGGAAGGAAGCGCACCGTCACTTACAGCAAAGGCAACTGTCCGGATATGGTCAGCAATGACTTTAAATGCTGTATCTTTTTCCTTCGCCAAACCATAGCTTTCTCCAGAAATGGTTTCGACTGCACGAATAATCGGCATGAAAAGGTCTGTATTGAAGTTCGTTGGCACATTTTGAATGACAGATACCATTCGTTCAAGGCCCATCCCTGTATCAATGTTTTTCTTCGGCAGTGGAGTGTATGATCCATCTGGATTATGGTTGAATTCAGAGAACACGAGATTCCATACTTCTAGATAACGCTCGTTTTCTCCGCCTGGATATAATTCTGGATCGTTCATGTCGTCACCGTATGATTCACCGCGGTCATAGAAAATTTCTGTATTCGGTCCGCTTGGGCCCTCGCCAATATCCCAGAAGTTTCCTTCAAGACGGATAATACGTTCTTCAGGCACACCAATTTTATCTCTCCAAAGAATATATGCTTCTTCGTCCTCTGGGTGGACTGTCACAGATAACAAATTCGGATCAAAGCCAATCCACTCTTCACTTGTGAGGAATTCCCACGCCCATTCAATGGCCTCTTCTTTAAAATAATCACCAATAGAGAAGTTGCCAAGCATTTCAAAGAACGTGTGATGGCGTGCTGTCTTCCCTACATTTTCAATATCATTCGTACGAATCGATTTTTGCGCGTTGCAAATACGTGGATTGTCAGGTACGACGCGGCCATCAAAGTATTTTTTTAATGTTGCCACCCCACTGTTGATCCATAAAAGCGTCGGATCGTCATGCGGCACAAGTGACGCACTTGGTTCTACAGCATGTCCTTTTTCTTTAAAAAAGTCTAAAAACATTTGACGTACTTGAGCTGAAGTTAAATTTTTCATTCAAAAATCCTCCCTTTTCATTCATCAATCTCCACACAAACGAAAAAACACCCCGCCCTATGCAAGCACAAAACGACTTACACAGGGACGAGATGTTCTCGCGGTACCACCCTGATTATAGACACATTCGTCTATCACCTTCACATCCGATAACGCAGGAAGAGAGCGGCAGTGTTTATCTGCACTCGGGACTAGCTTCCGTTAAAGGTCTGATAAGGCTTTTCTCAGCAAATAAAGCCTCTCTCTGCAACAGCTTTTTAACGTACTCGGGTCCGTCATTGAATTTCAATATGTATGAATCGAAATTATTATAGACAACTCGGCTCGTCTTGTCAATGAACGCTTCGTCTCATCAGGATATATTGCACGATGATCACCCTGATAATCGCAGCTGCTGGTACGGCTAAAATCATCCCAATTAAGCCAAACAGCTCCCCTCCTGCAAGCAAGACAAGCATAATGACGACAGGATGCATATGAAGACTTCGCCCTACAATGATCGGGCTTAGGACATTGCTCTCTAAAAATTGCAGCACCGCTACTGTGATCAATACGATGATGACCGATTTCACTGAGATGGTAAACGCAATAAAGATGGCAGGAACTGCGCCAATTATCGGGCCAAAATACGGAATCACGTTCGTTGTTCCTATCAGCATGCCAAGAACGAGCGGATACGGGATATGAAAAAGCCAAAGCACAATGGCTGCTGCACCCCCGATTAAAGAACAGACAAGCAGCTGCCCTCGAATATAATCACCAAGCGATTCATCCACTGCTTTGACAAAGGCATGCCCCCTCTTCCTAAATGACGGCGGCGTTAAATACCATGCCGCCCGCTTCATCGTGTTCATGTCTTTTACCATATAAAAAACAAGAAAAGGGATGAGTGCTGCGACTAATGCGTAATCAAATAAAACTTTACAGCTAAGAATCATTCGCTCAGCGCTATTGGCTGCATATGTCTCCGATTGAACAATGAAGCGGTCCAAGCGGTCATGAAGTCCGTCAGGCCAGTGGCTCGTATGATGATGAATATGTGATAAAGCGCCATTATACGTTTCAGCGATGACAGGAATTTGTTCTGACAGCTCATTTAACTGTGCGATCATAACAGGCGCTCCTTTATATACCGCAAAACCAATCCCGCCAAAAAACAAGACATAGATGAGTAAGAGACTGACTGTTCTCGGCAGCCCTCGTGCATGCAGTCTTTCCACAATCGGATAAAGCAGATAAGAAATAAAAATAGCGATGAGAAGCGGAATGAGAACCGCCTTCAGCAATAAAAAAACAGGCATCCATAACTCGTCGAGCTGCAGTAAAATGAGCAAGGATGCAAGGACAAGCAGGACCCCTGCAGCATATATTAGAAATTGGATCGGACGTTTCTTCACCTTTTTCACCTCTTTTCTTATTGTTTAACCATCTTCTGCAATTATCCACGTAAATAAAATTTGTCCTAACTTTGTTAAAAATGAATACACATGAAACATACAGCTCCATCCAAAGTCACTGTTTGCTGTAAAATTTCGTCAGAAAATATTCCATAATTTACTTCTTTTTACACAAGTTGTGCTAGAATCCACTTTAGCTTTAGCCAATGAAACACAAGAGGAGGTTCTTCATGATCACATTCGAAGAAGTCAACAAGCATTATGGCCAGTTCCATGTACTTAAGGACATTAACCTACATATTCAAAAAGGGGAGGTTGTTGTGATCATCGGTCCTTCAGGGTCTGGTAAAAGCACGATGCTCAGGTGTATCAATCGTCTTGAAAGCATTGATGCGGGAAAAGTTCTCGTCAACCAAGTGTCTGTTCAGCATCCGAAGACCAACATCAATCTTGTCAGGCAAAATATCGGAATGGTCTTTCAGCATTTTCACCTCTATCCGCATAAGACGGTGCTTGAAAACATTATGCTTGCGCCGATGAAGGTCAAAAAAGTGAGCAAGGAAGAAGCAAAGGAAACAGCTGAATTTTATTTAAATAAAGTCGGCATTCCTGAAAAGGCAGACACCTACCCTTCACGACTCTCAGGCGGACAGCAGCAGCGCGTTGCCATTGCAAGAGGGCTTGCGATGAAGCCGGAGGTGATGCTTTTTGACGAACCGACATCTGCACTTGATCCAGAGATGATCGGCGAGGTATTAGATGTGATGAAGCAGCTGGCTCGTGAAGGCATGACCATGGTTGTCGTCACGCATGAGATGGGCTTTGCCCGCGAAGTGGCTGACCGTATTGTCTTTATTGATGAAGGCAGAATTCTTGAAGAATCAACACCGGCTGCATTTTATGAAAAACCGCGAGAGAAACGTGCTCAATTATTTTTAAGCCGTATATTAAATCACTAGGGGGAATGGTTTGATGAAAAAAATGAAACGCTTTGGCCTGCTGCTCTTTATGACTTGCTGCATCGCCGCTTTGGCTGCTTGTGGATCTACTGAAAAAGGGTCAACTGATGCAAAACAAGGAAGTTCTTTAGAAGCCATTAAGAAAGACAAAAAAATCATTTTCGGTGTAAAAAATGACACACGTTTATTCGGTCTAAAAAATCCGAGCAGCGGTGATATTGAAGGATTTGATATTGACATGGCAAAAGCCATCACAAAGGAAATACTCGGCGATGAAGGAAAAGCAGAATTTAAGGAAGTGACATCTAAAACAAGAATTCCTTTGCTTCAAAAAGGGGATATCCATGCGATTGTTGCGACCATGACAATTACAGAAGAGCGTAAAAAAGAAGTCAATTTCTCAGATGTTTACTTTGAAGCAGGACAATCACTGCTTGTGAAAAAAGGAAGCGACATTCAATCCATTGATGATCTTAAAAAAGGAACGAAGGTGCTGGCCGTGAAAGGATCTACTTCTTCTCAAAATATCCGCGAGAAAGCACCTGAAGCATCCGTATTAGAATTTGAGAACTATCAGGAGGCTTTTACAGCATTAAAATCAAACCAAGGGCAAGTGCTGACAACTGATAATGCGATCTTATTTGGTATGGCAGATGAAGATTCAAATTATGAAGTGGTCGGCGGCACTTTTACCGATGAGCCTTATGGCATTGCTGTGAAAAAAGGAGATCAAGAATTAACAGGTGCGATCAATAAAGCCTTAAAAACGTTAAAAGACAATGGAGAGTATGACAAGATTCTTAAAAAATGGATCAAAGAATAACATTTGATTCGTCAAGATCAATGCCTCAGGTGAGCCGCTCAAAGGCTCCCCTGTTGATCAGGAAGGAAGTGAACTGATTGCTGCGGTTTTCCATTCTCACTGAAAATGTTCATCTTTATTTAGAAGGCTTTAAATATACCCTTGGTGCAAGTGTCATTGCTCTGATTGGAAGCTTTTTGATCGGTACACTCATTGCCATTATGAGAATTGCGCCATTTAGGCCGCTCAACTGGTTCGGAACGGCTTATGTTGAATTTATTCGGAATATTCCGTTATTATTGATCACCTTTGTTTTCTTCTTTGGTTTACCGGTGCTGGGTATTGTAGCAGATGGCTTTACTGCTGGAACGATTGCTCTTGCCATTTATACGTCTGCCTTTATTGCTGAAGCCATTCGTGCAGGGATACAAGCTGTACCGCTTGGACAAATGGAAGCAGCCCGCGCCTCAGGTCTGTCATATGGCGGGACGATGCGGTATATCATTTTGCCGCAGGCGATTAAAATCGTCATTCCCCCTCTTGGGAATCAATTTATTAACCTTGTCAAAAACTCCTCGATTTTAGGAGTCATTGCAGGGTTTGATCTCATGTATCAAGGAGACCTCATTGCGTCTAGAACATTTGTAACGTTTGATGTCTACATCTTTGTTGCGATGTTCTATCTGCTATTAACCATTCCGCTCAGTCTAGGCGTCGGTTATTTAGAAAGAAGATTAGCAAGAAGCCACTAGAAAGGAGGAAACATCATGGATTTTATAGGTGCCTACCAGCCTGATCATCTCGCCTTTTTACTTGAAGGATTTGCTGTCACCTTAAAAGTGGCTTTTATCTCCATCATTTTGAGCTTTATCATTGGATTAGTCGTTGGTACATTACGGTTCGCTCAAATACCTGTTTTATCGAAGGTGCTTGCGGTAGTTGTAGAGACCATTCGAAACCTGCCGCTTTTGCTGATCATCTTTTTCACGTATTTTGCATTGCCTGAGATCGGCATCAAGCTAAGCATCACAGCCTCTGCCATTGCCGCTTTAACCGTGTTTGAATCCGCGATGCTGTCAGAAATTATTCGGAGCGGTCTTAAATCAATTGATAAGGGTCAGATTGAAGCAGCCAGATCTTCTGGTTTAACCTATATTCAAACACTGAAAATGATTATTATGCCGCAGGCTCTGCGCCGAATGGTGCCGCCAATTGTCAGTCAGTTCATATCTCTTTTGAAAGATACGTCGCTTGCCGTTGTCATTGCGCTTCCAGAATTATTACATCACGCTCAAATATTAAACGGTCAAAGCCAATCCTATTTACTGCCGATTTTCCTATTGGCAGCTATGATGTATTTTGTCGTTAATTTCAGCTTATCCATTCTTGCAAGACGATTAGAATACAGGCAGGCATAAAAAGGACATCCGCTCTTGGCGGATGCCTCAGCGTATAGACCAGTTTGCTATCACGCTGAAAAAAACAAAGGGCTAAAATGAAGATCATTTTAGCCCTTTTTGTTTACATCATTCTCATAACACGTTTTCTTAGCTTTTTCATATCCCGCTTTGATGGCATATCATATCGGCTTGCAAAGTGATATGCGAGTGCACCTGCACCAAGCGTTAATAGTGAAGAAGTCATTTTGCCCATTCGAAATTCCCCCTTAACACTTATAGTTGAATTGAACGTTCATCGTCACTAAACAGATCATCTAAGCTGCTTAGTGTCCCGTCTTCCTCTACTTGGTGTGTAGATATTTTGCCTTTTGACAGCGTCAATTCAATAAAACAGCCCCAGCAATAATATTGATTGACCCCAATTTTTCCGATGTCTTTACATTTGCAATTTGGGCAAATGAGCATAATCAGCACCTCTTTACGTTCGGTTTAGAACCAGAGCTTCTTTTTGAACGTTCATCAAGGTTCCGGCAGCCTGCAGCTGTTTCCGAATCCCTGATAGCTCTGTAAAGAAGCCGTCCGAGAGTTCATATGCTACGATTGTGCCCGAATTTGAGCAAAAGTATACATCTTCCAAAATGCCTAAATTTTCACCATCAGGCGACTGCATCATTTTCTTTTTTAATTTCGAAAATAACAAGAATGGAGCAGAGGAATCCATGCCCACTCCCTCCTGGCAGCTCACATACAAACCTTTGTCTGTCAGCTGATCAAAAGCAGAAAATGGAACGAGTGCACAGTCTTTCTTTTTCCCCTCTAACACATATCCTCCGCAGCTGCCTCCGGCTAAAAAGCAAATATCTTTTATGGAACCAAGCGATTGGGACAGCTCACCTGCATAGATCGTCATTCCTTCAAGTTCTCGGCATGTTCTCAAAATGTGCTCAACCACCTTTTGCGGAACAGTCTTATCGTGTGCGTTTGATTCATGACTCATACGAAGAAATGGCTTCCATGAACGGAATGGGTGAAGTTCTTTTCACGCTAAAAGGCTTCCATATGGAAGCCTTCTACTCATGCATAAAATCAAATGGAGTGATTCCCTCCATGCCAATATTTGCGTCATGTACGCTAAACGGAAGCTCTTTTTGGAGCGCTTCAAGTTCTGCATCCATGATTTGTTCGGTTTGCACTAGCCGCATCGTTAAGGACGTTTGTCTGAGGGAATCCTCATTGTTTTTCACGCCCCACTCCAGCGCTGATTCCTCGCCGCACAGTATTAAAAACTTTTTACTGCGTGTAATGGCTGTGTACAGCAGATTCCGCCGAAGCATTCGGTAATAGCTCCTCACGACTGGCAGCACAACAATCGGGAATTCACTTCCTTGTGATTTGTGAATAGAGCAGCAATAAGCATGGGTAAATTGATGAAAATCTTTTTTTGTAAAGGTGATTTCATTTCCATCAAAGGAGATCACAGCCATGTCTTCTTTTTCTGTATTTTCTTTTGCATAAAAAATCGAGACAATTTCACCGATATCGCCGTTAAAAATGTTGTTCTCCGGCTGATTCACAAGCTGAAGCACCTTATCACCTGTCCGGTACACCACATCACCAAACGGGATTTCCCTGCCCTTTGGTTTTTTAGGATTCAAAATGTGCTGCAGCATTTTGTTGAGCTCATTGATGCCTGCTTTTCCTTTATACATCGGTGCCAGCACTTGAATATCCTTTGCCGAAAACCCTTTTTGAGCAGCATTGCTGACAACTTTCTCAATGACTTCTTTCATTTGATCAGCTGAACACTGAATGAAGGACCGATCCTTTGAGCGTGCAGTGATATCCTTTGGCAGCACACCATTTTTCATATCATGTGCAAGTTCAACAATGGTTGAGCCGTCTGCCTGCCGGTAAATATCTGTCAAGGTAACAGCCGGCACGGCTTTTGAGGCCAGCAAATCCCGTAAAACTTGGCCTGGTCCGACAGATGGCAGCTGATGTTCATCCCCTACCATAATCACTTGGATATGATCAGGAATCGCTTTAAACAAATGATTCGCCAGCCAAATATCCAGCATACTTGATTCATCAATGATGACAAGCTTTCCTTCAATCGGCTGTTCCTCATCATGAGAGAATCCCTCCGAACCATTCCAGCCTAGCAGCCGGTGAATGGTGACAGCTGGAAGCCCTGTTGATTCTGTCATCCGTTTAGCCGCCCGTCCAGTTGGTGCCGCAAGCACAAATGGGAAGGATTCATCTTTTTTATAATCACTTGGATCAAGAGATACACCGTGAAGATCACTGTAAAGCTCGACAATCCCTTTAATGACTGTTGTCTTCCCTGTTCCAGGCCCGCCTGTTAAAAGCAGCATAGGGGACATGAGTGCCTTTTGAATCGCTTCCTTTTGTGTCGGTGCATATTGGACGCCTAACCGCTCCTCCAGCTCGCCAAGTGCTAGCAGGAATTCTGATTCAGGAAATTGAACTGCATATTCTGTTTGGGAGACGATTTTTTGAATGCGTTTGGCGACACTTTGCTCCGCATAAAATAAGGATGGATGATAGCAGCGGTCATCTTCAATAATCATTTCTTTTCCTTCGCCAAGTGCAATGATCTGATTGGCAACATCCATTTCAGTCACTTTGTAATCATTGCCTGTTTGGTTGAGCAGCTTGCGGGTTTCGACGATCAAATCTTTCGTTTGTATGTACGTATGACCGTCCTGTAGACTGGCTGTCTCCACTGTATATAGCAAGGCTGCGCGAATCCGTTCTGGGTCATTTCCTGAGATGCCTGTTCTAGCGCCAAGCTCATCCGCCTTAATAAATCCGATTCCCTCAACATCCTTAACGAGCTGATAGGGATTTTCCTCTATTTTCTGCAGCGTTTCACTCTCGTATACTTGGTAAATCTTCATGCTGAGCTGCGGACCAAAGCCATACTGATTCAGGCTGATCATGATTTGTTCCAGCCCTTGATGCTCTTGAAGCGCTGCGGCAAGCTTATCCGCCTTCTTTTTTGATAAGCGCGGTACATCATACAAAACAGCTGGGTCACGCATAATCTTATGAAGCGTCTGATTGCCAAGCTGCCCCACGATTTCTTCAGCCGTCTTTTTCCCTATCCCCTCAAATAAATCACTTGAGAGATAATGTATGATTCCTTGCTTCGTTGTCGGTACTTCCTTTTGAAAATGAGTGGCCTGAAACTGTTCACCAAATTTCGGATGGCTTGTCACTTTGCCATAAAAGGTGTAGGTTTCCTCCTCATGAAGTGCTGGGAAGTAGCCTGTGACAGATGCTGTTTTTTCCTCTAAGTTTTCCGATGTTTCAATGACTTTTACCTTTAACACCGAGTATAAATTACTTTCATTATGGAAAATAACGGCTTGAATGATCCCCTTTAAAAACGGTTCGTCCTCAAGCTTCATTTGATCTGGATGTTCCTGCACAGGTCTTCCCTCCTTCCATCTATTCTGCCTCTTGAATCAGCTTTTGCGCATGTAGTGCCAGCATATGGTCAGGCTGCACGTCAATGGCTTTACCCAGCATCTCAAGTGCTTCGTCTTTTTTCTCTAAGTACGCATACGCAACCCCTAAATTATAAAAGGCATCTGCATGCTGCGGATCACGCGTGATGACTTCAGTAAAAGTTGTCACCGCTTCTTCCAGCATGTGTTCATTGGCTAAGCACATGCCAAATTGGAATCTTGCTTCATTATCTTCTTCGTTTAGTTCAACGGCTCGCTGAAGATACGGCATCGCAAGCTTTGGCTGCTCTAATTTGATGAGCGTCTGCCCGAGCATATAAAACAAATCACTATTTTCCATGCCGGCTTTTAGTGCTTGTTCAAAATAGTCTTTCGCTTTCATAAAGTCTTCTTTTAATGTATATACATTTCCTGCTCCATAATAGGCTGCAGCTGCGGTATGATCAAGTTCAATTGCTTTCTGAAAAAAGTTTAAAGCGCGTTCAAATTCATTGATACTTGAAAGTAAGTTCGCAAAGTTAATATATGGAACCGGGTCCTTCGGGCTTTCTTCGATCGCTTTTGTAAAAGCTTCAGCTGCTTTTTCGATATTCCCTTGATTCAAGGCTTCTATGCCGATTTCGTTATAATTCATTCGCTCTCTCATCCTTTCATTAAAAAACCTCAACAGCGACGTTGAGGTTTTGAAACATGCTACACATACGACAGCTTTTGACCATCTTTGAAGACATCGTCAATTGTACCGCCGCCAAGACATTCGTCGCCATCATAAAAAACAACCGCTTGTCCCGGGGTAACAGCACGAACAGGTTCATCAAAGATAACCATCGCTTCTTGCTCACCTGTCATTTTGACCTTCACATGGTGATCTTCTTGACGGTATCTGAATTTTGCTGTGCAAGTTAATTCACCGTTTTCTCCGACAATATGGGGACGAGTCCAGCTGATATTAACAGCTGAAATGCTTTCAGAGTATAAAAGTGGATTGTGGAAGCCTTGTTCAACAAACAAGATGTTTTTCTCCAAGTCTTTTCCAACGACAAACCAAGGATCACCACTGCCGCCAATACCAAGTCCTTGGCGCTGACCGATCGTGTAATACATCAGTCCATCGTGCTCCCCTTTTACTTCTCCGTCCATTGTCTGCATCACACCAGGCTGTGCAGGCAAATATTGACTGAGGAACGTTTTAAAGTTTCTTTCTCCAATAAAGCAGATACCTGTTGAATCTTTTTTCGTTGCTGTTGCGAGCTCTGCTTCTTTTGCCAATTCACGAACCCTTTTTTTCTCTAAATCACCGATTGGGAACATGACTTTATCAAGTTGTTCCTGTGTCAGCTGATTTAAGAAATACGTTTGGTCTTTGTTTGCATCAAGACCTCGCAGCATTTTGACTTCATCACCAGTTCGATCAACACGAGCATAGTGTCCTGTTGCCAAATAATCCGCACCAAGTGACAATGCATGCTCAAGGAATGCCTTGAACTTAATTTCTTTGTTACACATGACATCTGGGTTTGGCGTTCTGCCCGCTTTATATTCATCAAGGAAATATTGAAACACTTTGTCCCAATATTGCTTCTCGAAATTCACTGCATAATAAGGGATTCCAATTTGGTTACATACGCGGATGACATCCTCATAGTCTTCCGTTGCTGTGCAGACACCATTTTCATCAGTGTCATCCCAGTTTTTCATAAATATGCCGATGACATCATAGCCTTGCTCCTTTAACATAAGAGCGGCAACTGATGAATCGACTCCTCCGGACATACCGACCACAACTCTTGTTTCTTCTGGTCTTTTTGTCATCTTCATCAACTCCAATTTCAATGAAACAACATGCGCGTTTCGTTCTTTAGGTGCTTTGCTGTTTCATTTTTCACACACGAACAAAAGGAAGCATTTATTTGGCAAGGCGTTTGACAACAGCCGCTATCTTACGTGCCGCCTGCTTCACATGATCCTCTTCATTCCCAAGACCGAAGCTTATTCTGACTGAGGATGTCAGCTCTTTTGCTTCTTCGCCATACATGGCGCTTAACACGTGCGAAGGAAGGACAGATCCAGCCGTACATGCCGATCCGCTTGAAACAGCAATTCCTTCCATATCTAAATTCACAAGCAGCGATTCAATGGAGACGCCCGGGAAATGAACATTTAAAATGTGCGGCAATGTCTCTTTCGGATGTCCATTGATAGAGAAATTGAGAGATTCCTCTTCGAATACTTGCAGCATGGTTTCTTTGAGCTTACCATAATGCATCGCTTTTTCTCTTCTATTTTGCTTCGTTAATTGAACAGCTTCTGCAAGCCCAACAATTCCTGCCACATTTTCAGTGCCAGCACGGCGCTTTCTTTCTTGTTCGCCTCCGAATATTTGCGGAGAAAGTTTCACGCCCTCGTTTACATATAAAAAGCCAGTTCCCATCGGACCATTCAGTTTATGGCCAGAAGCAGATAAAAGATCAATATGAAGGTCTGCTACATCGATTGGCATTGTTCCAAACGCCTGCACTGCGTCTGTATGAAAATGAGCAGAGTGATCACGCAGAAGTTCGCCAATGTCTTTAATTGGCTGAATCACACCTGTTTCATTATTGCCGTACATAACGGTCACAAGAATCGTATCATCTCTCAATGCTTGTTTTAATTGATCAAGATGAATCAATCCAGTTTTGTCCACATCTAAATATGTCACTTCAAATCCAAGTTTCTCTAGACGTTCACATGTATGCAGCACCGCATGATGCTCTGTTTTCACTGTGATAATATGTTTTCCTTCATGCTGTCTTGCCATGGCAACACCTGTAATTGCCAGGTTGTCCGCCTCGGTTCCACCGCTTGTGAGGATGATCTCCTGCGGCTTACAGTGTAATTCTCCTGCAATGACTTCTCTTGCTTCATCGAGCCACTTTCTTGCCTCGCGCCCATATGAATGAATACTAGAGGGATTGCCAAATATCTCTGTAAAGTACGGCATCATCTTGTCCACAATACGCTGATCCATCGGCGTAGTGGCCGCATGATCTAAATAGATTCGTTCCATTTCCGGTACACCTCTGATCTAAATATAGAACATATACGAGTCTTGATCCCCGTCATCTGTGTAGCTTGCCAAGTCTTCAAGAGTTGTATTGTCTAGTACGTCTTTTACTGCATCACGAATACGAATCCATAGTTCACGCTTTGCTGGTTCTTCGTTTTCGATGACTTCAACAGGACTAATGGGTCCTTCTAATACACGAATAATATCACCTGCTGTGATCTCGTTTGGTTCATGTGCAAGAACATAGCCGCCATACGCTCCGCGGATACTTTTTACAAGACGGGCATTGCGGAGTGGTGATACAAGCTGCTCTAAATAATGCTCAGACAAATCATTGTTTTGAGCGATTGATTTTAATGATGTAGGGCCTTCGCCATGTTTTTTGGCTAATTCGATCATGATCGTCAGACCATATCTGCCTTTAGTTGATATTTTCAAGTTAAACACCTCTGCGTTTTCTATTCTATGTCATCAATTATTTTTCTGATTTCATATACGCTGATATATAGACCAAAAGCAATTATATCATACTTTCAGCCAACTTTCATTTACGGGTTCTGAGCATGATAGAAGGACGAATCCCTTTTCTATTTGAAGAATTTTCGGTACTCTATACAAACAAGACATTGCTATAGGAGAGATAATTATGAAACCTTTAGCGTACCGGATGCGCCCAAGTCATATTGAAGACATTATTGGGCAGGAGCATCTTGTTGGGGAAGGTCAAATTATTAGGCGAATGGTCGAGGCAAAACATTTATCCTCGATGATTTTATACGGACCGCCGGGCATCGGCAAAACATCGATTGCAACCGCGATTGCTGGCAGTACAAGCATTGCTTTTCGAACGTTGAATGCGGTCATTCATAACAAAAAGGATATGGAAGCTGTTGCCGCTGAAGCGAAAATGAGCGGCCAGGTGATCCTTATTTTAGACGAAGTCCACCGGCTTGATAAAGGAAAGCAGGATTTTCTTCTTCCTTATTTAGAAAATGGCATGATCATTTTAATTGGGGCAACGACGGCTAATCCCTATCATGCGATCAATCCTGCCATTCGAAGCCGGACACAAATATTCGAGCTGAAGCCGCTTGAAACAGAGCAAATCAAAGCTGCGTTAACAAGAGCCTTACAGGATGAGCATCGCGGGCTTGGCGGCTATGAGGTGACAGTGGACGATGAAGCGATGAATCATTTTGCCAATGGATGCGGAGGAGACGTGCGTTCTGCTTTAAATGCACTCGAGCTCGCTGTCTTATCGACAAAAGCTGATGAGACAGGGCATATCACAATCACTCTTGCCGCAGCAGAAGAATGTTTACAAAAAAAGAGCTTCTCACATGACAAGAATGGTGATGCTCATTATGATGTCCTCTCGGCTTTTCAAAAATCCATTAGAGGATCTGATACAGATGCGGCGCTGCATTACCTTGCCAGACTGATTGAAGCTGGAGACCTTGAAAGCATTTCAAGGAGATTACTCGTGATGGCTTACGAGGACATTGGCTTAGCTAGTCCGCAGGCTGGCCCCCGCGTGTTAAGCGCAGTACAAACAGCAGAAAGAGTCGGCTTCCCAGAAGCACGGATTCCACTGGCGAACGCAGTGATTGAGCTGTGTCTTTCTCCTAAGTCTAATTCGGCATATAAGGCGATTGATGCGGCACTTGGTGACATTCGTACAGGGAAAATTGGAGAAGTTCCAGTTCATTTAAAGGATGCTCACTACAAAGGCGCCACAGCACTCGGAAGAGGCGTCGATTACTTATACCCACATGATTACGAAAACGGCTGGGTGAAGCAGCAATATTTACCTGATCCGCTGAAAAACAAGCAATACTATGTACCGAAACAAACCGGAAAATTTGAAGGTGCATTGAAACAGGTCTATGAGAATTTAAAACGCCAGAAATAAAAAAAGCCCCCTGCATGTCAGCAGGTGGGCTGTTTATTTATCCTTCACACGAGTAATTGGAATATCTTTTAAAAGCTTCATAATGACATGACCACCCATGATCAGTCCGGCAACAGACGGAACGAACGCATTAGATGATGGCGGCATTTGCGCCTTGCGAATCTTCGCTTCATCATTTCCAACTTCTTTTCTGACATCTTCGCGAATGACAATTGGACTTTCGTCAGAGAAAATGACTTCAATTCCTTTACGAATCCCTTCCTTACGCAAACGTGTTCTCACAACTTTTGCAATAGGATCGGTATGTGTTTTTGAAATATCATCAATTTTGAAGCGTGTCGGATCTGTTTTGTTCGCAGCTCCCATACTTGAAATGATGTTCACACCTCGTTTCAGACACTCTTTCATTAAATGAATTTTATAGTGAATGGTATCTGAGGCATCAATGACATAATCAAGCGGATACTCAAAAAATTGTTCGTATGTTTCTTCTGTATAAAACATCTTCAGCGCAACAACTTCACATTCTGGGTTAATATCAGCGATTCTCGCCTGCATTAAGTCAACCTTTGGCTGGCCAACTGTTGATAGCAATGCTGGAAGCTGACGGTTTACATTTGTAATATCAATATCATCTTTATCAACAAGAACAATACGGCCAACGCCTGAACGCGCGAGTGCCTCTACTGCGAATGAACCAACGCCGCCCACACCAAGCACTGCAACTGTACTGTTTTTTAGTATATTTAAGCCTTCCTTGCCAATGGCAAGCTCGTTTCTTGAAAACTGATGTAACAAGTGCCTCACTCCACCTTTATTTAAAATGAATCGAAAGAATCATATCATATTCAGACTTCTCCGTCATCCTTCTCTAAAAGAAAAAAACACAAAAAAGTCCCGATGACGCCGCCAGCATTTCCTTCGTTTTGAACCCCGCACCATGCAGGTGGGTGCTTTCTCCCTGACTTTATAAGTCCTCTAAAGAGGCATTTATGCAGAAAGGAAAGGCAAGCTCCCGTATAAAAAAATGTTCGGTCAAAACTAGGTAACCACCGTACGTATCAGGACTTTATTTATTGATTGATGAAAGCATATCATAGGCATATTTCTTTTTCAAGCGTTTACATACCTATAAACATGCGCCTATTTTACTGTTTTACTTTTGTTTTAATCGCTAAACTCAGCTCATCAAGCTGCGCCTCGCTTACATGGCCAGGGGCATCTGTAAGAACGCAGCTCGCACTTGCCGTTTTCGGGAATGCAATCGTATCTCTTAAGTTAGAGCGGCCTGCAAGCAGCATCACTAAACGGTCAAGCCCAAGCGCAATTCCGCCATGCGGAGGAACACCATGCTCAAACGCATCCAGCAGGAAGCCGAATTGTTCGTAAGCTTCTTCTTTTGAAAAACCAAGTAAGCCAAACATCTTTTCTTGAATGTCCTTTTCGAAAATACGAATAGAACCTCCGCCAAGCTCGTAGCCATTCAGCACAAGATCGTAAGCCTGGGCCTTCATGTCTTCTGGGCTTGTTTCAATTAATTCAAGATCATCGCGAACCGGCATTGTGAATGGATGATGGGCAGCATAGAAGCGGCCTTCTTCTTCATCCTTTTCAAGCAGCGGCCAATCGACAACCCATAAGAAATTGAATACAGACTCATCAATCAGTTCAAGCTCTTTACCAAGTTTTAAGCGAAGTGCACCAAGCGCATCATGGACAACAGACGTCTTATCTGCAACAAAGAGTAAAAGGTCGCCTTCTTCAACTTGCAGCTGTTCTTTTAATTCAGCTTGCTTTACTTCATCAAAGAATTTAGCGATCGGACCTTTTAATTCAGTCCCTTCTGCTTTTAGCCAAGCTAGACCTTTTGCACCGTAGTTCGCAGCAAATGCACCGAGTGCATCAATGTCTTTTCTTGAGTAGTACGCTGCAGCCCCTTTTACATTGATGGCTTTCACAGCTCCACCATTTTTCACAGCTCCGCTAAACACTTTGAAATCGGAGTCTTTTACCGTGTCTGAAATGTTCACTAGCTTCATCTCAAAACGTGTATCCGGCTTATCAGATCCATAAGAATTCATCGCTTCATCGTATGTCATACGAGGTAATGGCAATGTAAGGTCTACACCTTTGACATCTTTCATCACCTTCGCCATCATCTCTTCAGCAAGCGTCATGATGTCCTCTTGACTCATAAAGGACATTTCAATATCGACTTGTGTAAATTCCGGCTGACGGTCAGCACGCAAGTCTTCATCTCTAAAACAGCGGGCAATTTGATAATAACGGTCCATCCCAGAAACCATCAGCAATTGTTTAAATAATTGCGGTGACTGAGGCAGTGCATAAAATTCTCCCTCGTGTACACGGCTTGGAACAAGATAGTCACGCGCACCTTCTGGCGTACTTTTTGTTAAAATTGGTGTTTCAATGTCTAGAAAGCCGTTGTCGTCTAAGAAATGGCGGAATGCTTTTGTGACTTCATGTCGCATTTTCATTGTTTCAAACATTGCAGGGCGGCGAAGATCCAGGTAACGATATTTTAAACGAACATCTTCTGATACCTCGTCTGCTTGATCTGAAATCACAAAAGGAGGAGTCTTTGCTTCATTTAAAACGGTGACCGTTTCGACTTGAATTTCAATTTTGCCCGTTTTTAAATTTGGGTTGATCGTTGCTTCTTCTCTTGCGACAACCGTTCCTTTAATATCAAGAACATATTCATTACGAATTGATTCTGCTGTCTCAAGCGCCTCTTTTGATAAGTCTGGATTGAAGACAACTTGTACAATCCCTGTACGGTCGCGCAAATCAATAAAGATTAATCCGCCTAGGTCACGCCTTTTTTGAACCCATCCTTTTAATACAACTGACTGACCGATTTGGTCTTCTGTTACTTCTCCACAATAAAAAGTTCTACCAAACACAAACATTCCACTCCTTCTTTACGCTTTCTGGTGGGCCTTCAACATTTGAATCAGCTCATCAAGCTTCACTTCAATTTGTTCACCCGTTGTCGTATCTTTCACATTCACAATTTGCTGCGCAAGCTCATCTTCACCAAGAACTGCAATAAATTTGGCTTTTAATCGATCAGCCGCTTTAAATTGTCCTTTTAGTTTCTTCCCTGTATAGTCCATTTCACTTGAGATACCTTCTTTTCTCAGACGGTTTAATAATGAAACAGAATAATCCTTCGCTTCATCTCCGAGAGCAGCAATGTATAAATCAATACCATCTTGCAGAGGAAGCTCAATTCCTTCAGCATCGATCGCAGATAAGAAACGCTCAATACTCATCGCAAATCCAATCCCTGGTGATTCAGGACCGCCAATTCCTTCAACGAGTCCATCATAACGGCCGCCGCCGGCTAATGTTGTAATCGCACCAAAGCCTTCTGCATTACTCATAATCTCAAATGCTGTGTGATTGTAGTAATCAAGACCGCGTACTAAATTTGGATCAACGACATACTCAATGCCTATATCTGATAAGTATTGTTTGACCTTTTCAAAATACGTCCGAGATTCTTCATTTAAGTAATCTTGAATGGATGGAGCTGTTGTCATCAGTTCATGGTCACGATCCTTTTTACAATCAAGAATGCGCAGCGGATTTTGATGTAAACGCGTTTGACAGTCATGACAGAATTCCTCAATTCTTGGTTCAAAGTGCTTGACCAGTGCTGTGCGGTAGTCTGCACGGCTCTCTTTGTCACCAAGGCTGTTAATGACGAGCTTTAAGTTAGAAAGACCTGCTTTCTCATATACACTCATCGCAAGTGAAATGACCTCTGCATCAATAGCAGGATCCTTGGAACCAATCGCTTCTATCCCAAATTGATAAAATTGACGATATCTTCCTGTTTGCGGACGTTCATAGCGGAACATTGGTCCGATGTAATACAGCTTTGTTGGCTGAGCCGGCTGTGCGAACAATTTATTTTCAACATAAGAACGGACGGTTGAAGCTGTTCCCTCTGGACGAAGAGTAATGCTGCGTCCTTTTTTATCTTCAAATGTGTACATCTCTTTTTGAACGATATCAGTTGATTCGCCTACTCCCCGTGCAAACAGCTCTGTATGTTCAAAAATCGGTGTGCGGATTTCTTTGTATTGAAAGGCTGCACATGTCTCTCTCGCAATTTGTTCAACATACTGCCAGCGTTCTGACTCTCCAGGTAAAATATCCTGTGTGCCTCTTGGAATATTAAAACTCATTTTTCGTCCTCCTACGACCATCATTCATTTTTTATGTGGACATATAAAAAACCCCCGCCTCTACTATGTGTATAGTAGGGACGAGAGTTATACCCGTGGTGCCACCCTAGTTGGAACATGATCCAGCCATGTTCCCGCTCAAATCCTTAACGCAGATTCACGTTCTCCGCCTATTGACTCATTTTTAGAGCGTTCAGCAGGAAACCTACAGAGTGTTCTTTCGTGATAAATGCCATGCGGATTCGCTTTCAGCCTAAGGCGATTCCTCTCTGCTCACGCAATTTACCCTACTATTCTCTATCATCAGTTCCACATTTTAAATTTTCAAGTGTGTTGATTTATATTATAATAAGGTCGGTGCTGCCACTCTGTCAACCCTTGCCGTGCCTCTTTTTCTTTTCCAGCTCTTCTTTTGACGTACATCCGTATTCAGATGCGGTCTCTTCAAGGAAGCCTGGCTGATCCATTTCGTCGTGCTGCCAGCGGTCGATATCACGATGTCCATTATATTGCACTCGTCCTAATTTTCTGCTTAATCTCATGTTTGTACATCCTTTTATCACATTTTTATTTAGTATAAACAGATTGATTCATTTTTATTAGGGAAACTGCAAGGAATTCATCCACTACATAACGAATTAACATTCATCGGTTTTACAAGGGAGGGGAAAACACCGTTTTGAATCTGAAAAAACACAATCAAATGATGATGCTGCTTACTTGTTTTGTTCTCATCGCGAGTTGTTTGCCTATGACACATGCTACAGCACAAACAGATCAAGCTGTGGTCGCAACAGATGAAATCAATGTGAGAACGGGCCCTGGTTTAAGCTATGGAATTGCAGCTGTTGTGAATCGCGGCGAAAGTTATCCCATTCTCACTGAACAAGGAGAATGGGTGCAGATCCAATTATCAAACGGACAAAAAGGCTGGGTCGTCTCATGGCTGATTACCACATCATCCGGCGCTCAAAAATCCGCGAAACCAAAGGCGCAAAGCACGGCTGGAGACAGTACAATTACATCGACAGCTTCCGATCTTCGCATCCGGACAGGCCCTGGGACTTCCTATCAAGTGATTGGTACTTTCCCGCAAGGCGCTACCGCTAAAAAGCTCGAGACAAGCGGCGAATGGACGAAAATTTCGTATAAACAAGCAGAAGGCTGGGTTCACTCTGATTATGTTTCAGGGGGGCAGAAAACTTCTCAATCAAGCTCCGGCGAGTCCTCTCGCTCTAACCAGACAGGTACAGTTGGCGTATCGAGCTTGAATGTAAGGCAATCGGCCGCACCAAATGCACAAGTCGTCGCTTCACTTGCCCGCAACACACAGATCACCATTTTGCGAGAGCAGAACGGCTGGTATGAAATTGAGGGCAAAGGCGTAAAAGGCTGGGTTGCAAGCTATTACATTGTCACAGGCAAAGGAGCAGGCTCTGCACCTGAAAAGAGTTCATCCTCTTCGGCTTCTGAGCAAAAAGCGTACATTGTCTATGACGGCACCAACATTCGAAAAAGCGCTTCTACCTCTGCTGGGATTGCAGAAAGAGCAACAAAAGGAGCTGCCTATCAAATCGTTCGGACGCAAGGCGACTGGTACGAGGTGACACTATCAAACGGCGGAACTGGCTATGTGGCGAGCTGGGTCGTTCAAACGAAGAAAAATAGCAGCGAAGCGCCAAGACCTCAGCAGGATTCATCGTCTGGAACTGGTTCTTTAAAAGGAAAAACGATTGTTCTTGATCCTGGTCATGGCGGAAAAGACAGCGGCACAATTGGCGCAGACGGTGCTTTTGAAAAGAACATCACCATCAAAACCGCCAATTTACTTGCAGGCAAATTAAGGGCTTCTGGTGCAAATGTATATTTAACAAGAAGTGATGATACCTTTATCAGCCTTCAATCAAGGGTGGCAACATCTCATTACCGAAATGCAGATGCATTTATTAGTCTTCATTATGATAGCTTTATGGACCAAAGTGTTAGAGGAAGTACAGCGTATTATTATCAAGCAGCAAAAGATCAGCAGTTAGCGTCAAGCGTTCATTCCGAAGTCGCAAAACGCTCTCAAATCCCTGATAAGGGTGTCAAATTCGGAGATTACTTTGTTTTAAGAGAAAACAAACGCCCTTCCCTTTTATATGAACTCGGGTACTTAAGCAATCCTCAGGAGGAAGCGATCATTTATAGCGCCTCTTACCAAGAACGAGTCACAGAAGGAATGACCGAAGGATTAAAACAATATTTCCGTTAAAAAGAAAGAGGCCTCTGCGCCTCTTTTTTGTTTGACCGCAAAAGAAAAAGACTCTAAACAAACTCCCGCATGAGTTCATCTACAGTCTAAAGAGAATCTATTCTTTGCTGTCCATCAAGATCGTGACCGGTCCTGAATTGGTCAATGACACGTCCATCATCGCACCAAAACGGCCAGTTTCGACATGGATACCTTTTTCTCTAAGGGTTTTATTGAAACATTCGTAAAGCGAATTGGCTACATCCGGCTTGGCGGCTTTCATAAAATTCGGCCGTCTGCCCTTTCTCGTATCACCATAAAGGGTAAATTGAGATACAGACAGAACGCTTCCTTTTATGTCCAATAATGAACGATTCATTTTCCCATTTTCATCTTCAAAAATACGTAAATGTGCAAGCTTTTCAGCTAAGTAAAGCACATCTTCTTCTGTATCTTCGTGTGTGACACCAACAAGCACCATATAACCTTCGTTGATGGCACCTGTGATCTCTTCTTCTACCTTCACAGATGCATTTGTCACACGCTGCACAACAAGCCTCATAGACGAAATACTTCCTTTCTAATTCATGAATCGGCGAACAGAGTAAATGTCTTTGATTTGTTTAATGCGTTCGACCACTTTGTGCAAATGATTAATATTTTGGATAAAGATCGCCATATGGATCGTCGCCACTTTGTTACGATCAGACTTCCCAGAAACAGAGGAGATGTTCGTTTTGGTTTCGTTGACTGCTTGAAGCACCTCATTGAGTAAGCCGCGTCTATCGTATCCTAATATTTCAATTTCCACATTGTATTCTTTACGGTTTTGAGCAGGCTGCTCATGCTCCCACTCGACCGGAATTAACCGCTCCTGCGCTTCTCCTGTCTTCACGTTCGGACAGTCGTCGCGGTGAACAGATACACCTCGGCCCTTCGTAATAAAACCGACGATGCTATCACCAGGAACAGGATTACAGCACTTAGATAAGCGGACAAGCAGGTTATCAATCCCTTTGACCCTTACGCCAGCTTCCCGTTTTTTCCCGTGATACGTCTTTGGTTCCACCGTCACTTCTTGAACGGTTTTCTCTTGCTCTTCTTGGTCTCTTTGTTTTCTTTCTTTTTCCGTTAAACGATTGGCGACCTGCAGTGCAGTAATGCCGTTATATCCAACAGCTGCATACATGTCCTCTTCGTTTGAAAAATTAAATTTGTCAGCCACTTTTTGCAGGTTTTCAGCGGTCAGAATGTCTTTGACATCAAACTCAAGGTTTTTAATTTCTTTTTCCACGAGCTCTCGGCCTTTTTCGACATTTTCTTCACGGCGCTGTTTTTTGAAAAACTGTCTGATCTTGTGCTTCGCTTGGGAGGTTTGGGCAAGTTTGACCCAATCCTGACTTGGCCCGTAGCTGTGCTTTGATGTCAGAATTTCAATAATGTCACCTGTTTTTAGTTTGTGATCGAGTGTGACCATCTTGCCATTGACCTTGGCACCGATCGTTTTATTTCCAATTTCCGAGTGAATCCGGTAAGAGAAATCAATCGGAACTGAGCCCGACGGCAGTTCAATGACGTCTCCTTTTGGCGTAAACACAAATACCATATCAGAGAAGAGATCGATCTTTAACGACTCCATAAATTCTTCTGCATCTGTGGATTCGTTTTGGAATTCAAGAATTTCTCTAAACCAAGAGAGCTTCTTTTGGAAGACCGCTTCTTCCGTTGATTCTGCTGACTCTTTGCCTTCTTTGTATGCCCAGTGTGCCGCAATCCCGTATTCTGCGATTTCATGCATTTCCACTGTACGGATCTGAACTTCAAGCGGATCACCTTTTGGTCCAATCACCGTTGTATGAAGAGACTGGTACATGTTCGGCTTTGGCATCGCAATATAATCCTTAAACCTGCCTGGCATCGGCTTCCAGCATGTATGGATAATTCCGAGCACCGCATAACAGTCTTTAATGCTGTCGACCAAAATACGTACGGCAAGCAGATCATAAATTTCATTAAACTGCTTATTTTGCAAGACCATTTTACGATAAATGCTATAAATATGTTTTGGTCTGCCGGAAAATTCAGCCTTGATGTTCACCTCAGACACGCGGTCTTTCACTTCATTGACAACCTCGTCCAAGTATTCCTCACGTTCCGCTCGTTTGCGCTTCATCAGATTCACAATCCGGTAATATTGCTGCGGATTTAAATAGCGGAGTGCTGTATCTTCAAGCTCCCACTTAATCTTTGAAATCCCTAATCTGTGTGCAAGCGGTGCAAAGATTTCAAGTGTTTCATTTGAAATTCTCCGCTGCTTTTCCTGCGGAAGATGCTTGAGCGTTCTCATATTATGAAGACGGTCTGCCAGCTTAATCAAGATCACACGGATATCCTGCGCCATTGCAACAAACATTTTTCGATGGTTTTCGGCCTGCTGTTCTTCTTGTGATTTATATTTAATCTTCCCGAGCTTTGTGACACCATCAACAAGCATTGCTACTTCTTCGTTAAAATGCTCTTTTAAATCCTGTAATGTCACATCTGTATCCTCAACTACATCGTGCAGGAAACCGCCTGCAATGGTTGATGGGTCCATTTCAAGATCAACAAGAATACCCGCCACTTGAATTGGATGGATAATATAGGGCTCACCAGATTTCCGGTATTGCTCCTTGTGTGCATTTTCAGCATATTCATATGCTCGCTCTATAAATTGAATATGTTCAGCGGACAGGTATTCTCTTGCCTTGTCAATGACCTGCTGCGCCGTTAAAACTTGTTCGTTCGCCATGGAATCACCTTTTTAAATGAAAACTGTATTGTAGTTTATTATCAAGAAAAATTCGATAGATGTAAAGAGAAGAAGTCCGCTAAAAGATTTTTGATAGGAAAAAAGCACCCTTCTTACTGAGTGCTTTTTACGAAAAACTCCATTAGTATTGCATTAACGTCATGATGTCGTAGCCGTCAAGCTTCTTTCTGCCGTCCAGATACGTCAGCTCAATCAAAAATGCAATCCCTGCCACAACGCCGCCTAATTCCTCTACAAGCTTAATGGACGCTTCAATTGTTCCACCAGTCGCCAGTAAGTCATCTGTAATCAGGACACGCTGACCAGGACGAATCGCATCTTTATGAATCGTTAATACATCTTTACCATATTCCAAGCCGTAATCGACTTTAACGACTTCACGAGGAAGCTTTCCTTCTTTACGAACCGGTGCAAAACCTACACCAAGTGCGTATGCTACAGGGCAGCCAATAATGAATCCACGCGCTTCAGGTCCAACAATGAGATCAATGTCTCTTTCCTTCGCGTAATCAACGATTTGATCCGTTGCATATCGGTACACTTCGCCTTTATCCATCAACGTTGTAATATCTTTAAATTGTACACCTTCCTTTGGGTAGTCAGGTACAACTGTCACATATTGTTTTAAATCCATCTTTTCCTTTTCCTCCTCGTACGTCAAAGCACAGGTGAGACTTCGCTCATCATGCTATTCAGCCATTCCTTCAGCTCTTTAGCTGAGGAATATGTTAGTGTTTGATCGAGTTCCATCAATCGTTGTTTTGCTGTATAGGACGCTGATGCCGTTAAATCTTTTTTAGGGGCATCAAGTACTATTGACAGCACACCATTTTCTATTTTAACAAAACCAAGTTCAAAAAACACCTTTGTCATAAAAATGATTGTATCTTTTGTCCAGCCTTTATGTTTGGCAAGCTCCATTCCTTGTTCTTTGATAGGAAAACTTCCCCGTTTAAACAAGAACCCATAAAACCATTTGAATTGGTCACGGCTTGGGAAAGAGGACATAAAATGATCTTCTTTTCTTTGAAAAACCGTATAAATTCTCGCAGGCTTTTGATTTTCTAAAAGCTGCTTCAGCAATTGCTCATCTGCGGGAACATCCGCAAAGACCACATACTTTCCTTGTACATCAAATGTGGATACATTTTCTGCATGAACATGATGAATGGGGAGATCGACGTCCTGTTTTGTTGCTTCATCAAAACAGACGACCAATGATTTTTCTGAATCAAGTGTCGAAACTTTCTTCTCCCAATCCTTTTTCCCTCGCAGATCAAACAGCTGCCATTCATCAACTCGTGCATCTTTTAGCATGAGCTGGGGTTTTTTCCGGTTATTCCATTCATTGACGGACATTTCCCCAATCACGGAGATGCGGCTTCCTGGAACAATTTCTTCTTTTAATTTCCCTTGGTGAAAGCCAACACAGTCAAGCAGCGTGTCTTCGTCTTTCAGAGACATTTTAATATGGTTGTGATTTGCCCCAATCGTTCGGATATCTTCAAGCTTCGCATCTTCAATCATAATGAACGGTTTTGGGTTTGACATACCAAATGGTGACAGCATTCCCGCTTCTTCAATCGCTTGTACCGTCAATTCGTCTACTTTGCACACGGCATCGACCCGCTGAATTGGAATAAAATCTTCTTCCGTCAATGTTTCATTTGCATATTGATTTAATCTTTCCCTTAGTAAAGATACATCATCCGCTCGAAGTGTCATCCCTGCTGCCATCGGATGCCCGCCGAAATGCGGCAGGATGTCGCGGCATTTGCTTAGATGGAAAAATAGATCGAAGCCAGGAATACTCCGGGCTGATCCTTTTGCCATTTGCGTTTCTTCATCTATTCCAAGCACAATTGCCGGACGAGAAAAAGTATCCGTCAATTTAGAGGCAACAATTCCGACAACGCCCGGATTCCAGCCAGCTTTCGCTACAACGATCGCAGACTGGTCATCACCTGCCTCTTCCACCATTTGAATGGCTTCTTCTGTGATCGTACTGACAATCTTTTGTCGTTCTTTATTCAGTTCCTGTACAAAACGAGCGAGCTCTTCTGCTTCATCCTTATCCTCAGTCATCAGAAGATGAACGGCTGGATCTGCCTGTTCAATTCGCCCAACAGCATTCAGCCTTGGCGCAATTTGAAAGCCGACCGTTTCCTCGCTTGCTTCTTCTAGAGTGGCTCCCGCTTCTTTCAATAACGCTTTCAGCCCCGGTCTATTCGACTGCCGAAGCTGCATAAGCCCTTTTTTGGCGAGCCATCTATTCTCATCATGAAGCGGTACAAGATCCGCGATGGTCCCGATTGCTGCAAGATCTAACAGCTGAACTGGTAGCTCTCCAAGAAGTGCATGCGCCACTTTAAACGCGACACCTACACCAGCAAGTTCTTTAAAGGGATACTCACAGCCAGGCTGCTTAGGATGGACAATGGCAAGTGCCTCAGGCAGCTCCTCACTTGGTTCATGGTGATCTGTAATGATCAGGTCTAACCCTATTTCTTTTGCAATACGTGCTTCATTTACAGCAGCAATGCCTGTATCGACCGTGATGACAAGCGATGCTCCTTGCTCCTTGATATATCGAAAAGCTTGTTCATTAGGTCCATAGCCTTCTTTAAATCGATCTGGAATATAAAAGTCTACTATCGCAGACCGCTCTTTTAATGTATGTAAAAGTACAGACGTACTTGTCACACCATCTGCATCATAGTCTCCGAAGATCACAATCGATTCCTGCTCTTCGATCGCTTTGTTGATGCGCTCTACTGCTTCTTTCATTCCTTTTAATAGGAATGGATCATGAAATTCGGCTTTTTGATCAAATAAAAAAGACCTCGCCTCTTCTACTTCTTCAAGTCCTCTTTTTACGAGAAGCGATGCAGTCAGCGCTGAAATATTCAGATTTTCAGAGAGTGATTTCACTTTTTCTTCGCTTGGATGTTCATATTCCCAGCGCATTTTGGATAATAACATAAATTCACCCCTCAACCACACTATTATACTAGAGTGGCCTGAGGGGTTTCAATTTTTATTTTATGAAATTGTGCTGGAAGATTATTTTTCCTTCCGGTCAAATGATGCTGGCTGTTCTTTTAAAGGCGTGACATGAGATTTCTTTTGAAGATCTTTGTCTGCCTTTTTCGTCGCCGCAGCAGGTGCAGCGGCTGCACGCTCAGCTTTTAGTGCCTTTAGTTCACGTTTCAGTTTCACAATTTGGAAGATCCCTGCAAATGCCACAATCAGTCCGCCCATTAAAACTGAACCGATAATGACAAGGATCAGCGGCCATTCAGCCGTTCCAAATAAGTAGTGTACCTCGACAGGCCGTACATTAATCACGGCAAATACTGAGACAATTAATACGAAAATAAATGCGAGTATGATGGTCCATTGTTGTTTGTTCATCTACAAATCCCCCAAGCTTTTTCTTTTATTCTTCCCTTTTCACTGCCTTTTATAAACACCGAAAGAAAGCAGTGGAAGAAAACCTATCAGCATGGGCATCATCAGCTGCTGAGTTTTTCTTTAATCAGATTCTTTAATTCTTTTCTTTCTCCAGAAATGACAAGGGTATCCCCTTCTTCGATGATGGTATCTGGTCCTGGATTTAAAATCTTCTCATGTGATTTTCTTACAATGGCGATGACTGTTACTTGATAGTTTTGGCGAACATTGAGGTCACCGATGCTTTTCTGAACAGCTGGTGCATTCTTTTCAATTTTAAACCATTCAATCACCAGTTCATCAATGGCTACCTCTACGGTTTCAAGCGCTTTCGGCTTATAGACCATGCCGCCTAAAATAGCCGCGATTTGTCTTGCTTCTTCATCGTTTAGCAGGATGCCAGAAATCGTTTCTTCGTGGTCGTCCTCCTGAAAATGATACATTTCTCTTCTGCCGTCATCATGCGTAATGATGGCAAGTTTCTCATTATTTCTTGTGATCATTTCGGCTTTATGACCGATACCTGGCAGTTCAGTTTCCCGAACCTTCATAACAGCCCCTCCAATGAATAAAGCCAAATGCCCTAAACAGACACTTGCTTTCTATACTGGTCTAAACGTAAGTCATTATAGCAAAAGACCATTTCAAGATCAATGAAACCCAAAATGTTTTTTCAAAGCGTCTACTTTTCGGAAAAACCAATAGAAAAAGACTGCCGAGAAGGCAGTCTTTCTAGATTAAATATCTTGATCTGTATCTATCTTAGCTGGTTTTTTCAGCTCACGGCCTTTCCACATCAGCCAAATTTGTGCCGCGATATAAAGGGATGAGTACACCCCTGTTAATAAGCCGACAAGTAAGGCGATGGAGAAGTTTGTAATCGACGCTGATCCGAAAATAAGCAGTGCGATCACAACAATTACGACAGTGAGAACCGTATTGATAGATCTTGTAAAGGTTTGCTGTAAACTCAAGTTAACGATGTAAGATAGATCTTCTACCGTTTTTGGTTTACGTTTCTTCATTTGCTCACGAACCCTATCGAACGTCACGATCGTGTCATTGATCGAATACCCGATCACCGTGAGGATCGCCGCAATGAAGGTCACATCTACCTCTAATCGTGTGATACTAAAGAATGCCACAATGAAGAATGCATCATATAAAAGGGAAGCAATCGCGGCAATGGCCATTTTATATTCAAACCGAATGGAAACATAAATAATGATCCCAATCGAAGCAATGATGATGGCATATAAAGCATTACGTGCAAGTTCTTTTCCAACCGTAGGAGACACCGTGCTGACATTCGGTTCTGTTCCATACTTATCTTTAAAGTAATCTTTCACTTCTGCGATTTTTTCTTTATTTGGCACACCAACAAATCGTGCCGCTGCTTGATTTTCTTTTTGACCAGATAACACAACACTATCTGTATCAAGATCTAGTTTTTGAAAGTCTTGCTCGATTTGAGCAGTTGACAGCTTATGGTCACTTTGAATGTCTACTCTTGTACCACTTGCAAAGTCAATACCCGCATTGAGTTTGAAAATCGAAAGGACGATAATCCCCGCAATGGTAATGGCTACTGAGAAAATCATGAAACCTTTTCGCTTGCTGACAAAATCCCATTTATCAAACGGTGTTTTTGGTTCAGTATTTTCTGTTGTTTCATGAATATCGATGATGTCTTTTTGACGGACACCAAACCAGCCTTTCTTTCGATCGAGCGCGCGGCTTTCCACAAGCAGACCAAGAAGGAATCTTGATAGGAAAACAGCCGTGATAAAGCTTGTTAAAATCGAGAGGATGAGCATTGTTGCAAATCCTTTTACAGAACTTGTCCCGAAGAAGAAAAGGACGCCCCCTGCAATAATACTCGTTAAATTTGCATCAAAGATGGTCGCAAATGATCGGCGGTTCCCTGACCTGAAAGCAGAACGGACAGATTTACCGAGCTTAAGCTCCTCTTTGATTCGTTCATATGTGATGATGTTGGCATCAACCGCCATCCCTACTCCAAGAATCAGCGCCGCAATTCCAGGAAGTGTCAGAACAGCACCCATCCAGTCAAACACCTGTAAGGTAATATAAATATACGTTGATAACGTAATGACTGCAATAAGACCAGGTATTCGGTAATAAAAAAGCATGAATAAGAAAATGAGGGCAATTCCCACAATCCCTGCAAAGACAGTTTCATTTAATGCCTGTTCACCGAATTGCGCACTCACTGAAGTGGAGTACTTTTCAGTTAATTTCACTGGCAATGCACCGGCATTTAAAATACTTGCAAGGTCTTTTGCCTCTTGGACAGTAAATTTCCCTTCAATTTGTACGTCACTGCTGTTAATCTCTTGATTCACATTTGGTGCAGATACATACTTGTGGTTTGATTTTGAGACTTCTTTTTTAAAGGAATCTCCTTTGTGGTAATCAAGCCAAATGACAAGCTGATTATTCGGTGCCATCGCTGCTACTTTTCTTGTGACGTCACCAAATTTTTTCGCATCCTTTAGTTTAACCGTCACAATTGGCTCATTCGTTTGACTGAATGTTTGTTTTGCACTGTTTTCGACTAGGTCAGCCCCGTTAAGAAGTTCTTTATCATTCGTATCTCTGAAGGATAGCTGTGCTTCAGTGGAAAGAATCTCCCTAGCTCTGTTTTGATCTTTTACCCCCGCAAGCTGCACACGGATACGATTATTGCCTTCAATCGAGATGTTCGGCTCACTTACTCCAAGCACGTTCGCTCTTCGGTTAAGAGCCTCCACTGTACTAACGAGAACACTATTTGTGATCTTGTCCTCTTTTTTCACTGGATGTACATCATACAGGACTTCAAATCCACCCTGTAAATCCAGCCCTAGCGTCATATCTTTCGCAACAGGCTTTGTCAGCAAGCCCACGCCAGCTCCGATTAACAGAACCACTAAGAAAAACGCAAGAATGCGCCCTTTTTTCATTATGTATTTCCTCCTTAAACACCTAAATCCATTAAGATGGCTTATTTCAACAGTTCATCAAGCATATTCTTGCCATCTTCACTGTCCAAAAAAGCAGACGTTTTAAACGACTGAACGGTTGCATAGTTCATAAATTCGCCTATTTTCACAGATAAAATATCTGCAACCATTTCATGAATCGGATACTCTTGTTTTTTCTTCCACTTCTTATTCTCTAAGTATGACCATAATTCCTCTAAATCTACATCTTTATAGCCCAAAACGATGAATTCTTCAAGCTTACTGAACAGAAAAGGCTTTAAATGGTCTTTGTAAATAGCAGCTGGGTGTTGTGTCATTGCGTAGCTCCCCCTTTTCAGTTTTTTATCGAGAGACTTGTCATGCTTGGACGATATACACGCATATCTTATTGTATATGATTCTATGTCGTTTGAGAAGGCAGGTGATCTGTGATTTGACGAAGCAAACGTTTTTAAAGGGGACCATTATTTTAATTTTAGCAGGTTTTATCACGAGAATATTGGGTTTTGTCAATCGAATTGTCATTGCGAGGTTCATTGGCGAAGAAGGGGTCGGGCTTTATATGATGGCTGCACCAACTTTTTTTCTCGCCGTGACGCTCACACAATTCGGACTGCCTGTCGCCATTAGTAAGCTTGTCGCAGAAGCAGAAGCCCGGGGTGACAAACAGAAAACAAAACGTATTCTGGTCATGTCCCTTGCGATAACAGGAACACTCAGTCTGATTTTCACGCCGCTCTTTTTATGGTTTGCGCCCATCATGGCAGAAAATATGCTGACAGACCCTAGAACGGTCTACCCACTGCTTGCTATTACACCTGTCGTACCAGTCATCGCCATTTCCAGTGTGTTAAGAGGCTATTTCCAGGGCAGACAGCAAATGAGTCCGCTTGCGATGTCTCAAGTTCTGGAACAGGTCGCAAGAATTTCACTAGTGGCGGTGTGTACAACGGCTTTCCTTCCTTACGGGATTGAATTTGCGGCAGCAGGTGCGATGGTGTCATCTGTCATTGGAGAGATGATTTCACTTGCTTACTTACTGATCGCCTTTCGCTATAAAAAGACCATTCGTATTCGAAAACGATTTTTTAAAGCGATTCATGACGGGAAGGACACATTTAAACAGCTGATGAGCATTGCCCTGCCAACAACAGGCAGCCGTTTTATCGGGAATATTTCGTGGTTTTTAGAGCCGATTGTTGTCGCGCAAAGTCTTGCCATTGCTGGATATGCGGCTGTAGAGGCGACAAGGCAGTACGGGGAGTTGACTGGTCTTGCTCTGACCCTTTTGACACTGCCTAGTTTTATTACGTATTCACTCTCCACTGCATTAGTTCCGGCGATCAGTGAAGGAATGGAGCAGAATAAACGTAAAACGGTCGAATACCGCCTGAAGCAGGCGATGCGCCTATGTTTACTCAGTGGAGGCATTTCATGTATTATTCTTTTCGTTTACGCAGAAGATTTAACGCTCTTTATGTATGGTTCATCGCACGCGGCCATTTATGTGAAATTCATGGCGCCATTTTTCCTTCTATATTATTTTCAGGGGCCCCTTCAAGCCGTGCTTCAAGCACTCAATTTAGCTGGTGCGGCGATGACCAACAGCCTGATTGGCGCTATTGTGAAAACAGGGATGATTTTTGTTCTTGCTTCACAGCCAGGCTTTGGCATTATGGGCGCTGCACTTGCGATCTTAATCGGCATCATCCTTGTCACGCTGCTCCATGCGGCAACTGTTGGAAAGGTGCTGCCTATTCATTTACCATTAAAGGAATATGGACTATGCGTCCTTGTGATTATCGGTACAGGGGCTGTCAGCCTTTGGCTGAAATCTCAAGTAAACGGACTCTTTTCTGCTCCTATTGAACTTGTGACGCTCATTTTTGTTACGTGCACGCTGTATGTCATTCTATTAATCTGCCTAGGCCTAGTGAAACGAGAAGAGCTGCGCCGCATCCCGTTCGTTGGGAAGCTGTTTTAGCTCATCTCTTTTTGATCACTTCATCTTTCAAATCAATATAAAATGTTTTTTGATTAAAGCTGCAGTAAGAGATTTGTTCGATATCATGATAGCCTCTTTTAGCAAGCTCATCTTTCAGCCACTGTTCATTTTGATTGATTTGCTTAAGGTGGTCATGCTGCACTACACCATCCGCAACAAGTGGAAGCTCAAGCGCTGCATGTTTGCGCTTGTTTTCTTTTTCGACGACGGCGAGCTTTCCAGACGGCTCTAAAATGGCGTAAGAGACATCCTGAATGCTGTCGATGTTATTTTCTCTTAATTGAATGAGCAGGTCATCAAAATTGTATCGCTGTTTTCTCATTGCACCCTCGTCTATTTTCCCATTGATAATGAGCAGGGCCGGTTTGCCGTCAAGAAAGCGCCGGACGCCTTGGAATTTCAATGAGAGGTAGGCAAGTGTGATTTGAATGAAGGTCAACAGCAGGATTGGCCATACCGTATGTAACATGTGATCCTCTACTTCTTCTATGGCGAGAACCGCAATTTCTGCGATCATCATAAAAATGACTAGATCTAAAATGCTCAGCTCGCCAATTTCCCTTTTGCCCATTAAGCGAAATATAAACCAAATAAGAAAATATAAGATGATGGTTCTCATGGAAATGATCAAGATGTCCTGCATGTGATGTAGCCCCTCCTTCTCCAACATAGCTTGTGTCAAAACACTTTATTTATGTAGAAAAGAAACGTCTGAAACATGTCTATTTTTTCTTCACTGTGAATACATTTTAGTAAAAGACAAGCTTCGTTCAATTGGAGAGGAGACGAATCTACATGCAGGAAACGAAACAAATTGGAAAAGGCATTTTATCCGGCTTAATTGCCATTTTTGTCGTGATGGTTGTCACAAGTTTACTTGTGTCGCTCATGCTTACATTCACAAGTATGCAAGAATCATCATTTAAATGGATGATTATGATCTTGTCCTTTGCTGCCCTTTTATTAGGAGGCATCATTTCTGGCGGGAAAGCAAAGGAGCGCGGCTGGCTGATTGGTGCGGTCACATCTATCATTTTTTCTCTCACTGTATTTTTATTTCAATATTTGGGGTTTGGAAAAACGTTTTCACCAGAGCAGTTTATCTATCATGGAGCCTTTTTAGGCATTTGTATGCTGGGGGGAATGATTGGCGTCAATCTTCGAGGCAAATAAAAAAAGAGCGGTCATATCGCTCTTTTTTTATGGCTATGTATCAGAGGATTAGTCTTTGTCAGCTAATTCTCTAATAGCACGACGATCGAAAGTTAAACGGTTGTTTTCGCTTGTTTTGATGACCACTTTTGATTCATCAATTGAGTCGATTTCACCGTGTAAACCACCGATTGTGACGATTTTATCGCCTTTTGATAAAGATTGCTGCATCTGACGCACAGCTTTCTGTTGCTTTTGCTGTGGACGGATTAACAAGAAGTAAAGCACAGCAAACATGACAACAATCATAATGATTGAACCCATACCACCATCCATTCTATTTCACCCCTTTCTAAAGCATTGTAAAGCCTTTCGTTTATGCGTTAAAAGTTTTTCGCATTCGGTTTGTTAAAGCCGTAACGCTCAAAAAACTCTTCTTTAAAATCACCTAAACGATCCTCACGGATAGCTTCTCTCACTTGCTCCATTAATTTTAACAGAAAATGAAGATTATGATAAGTTGTTAATCGAATTCCGAACGTTTCATTTGTTCGGATGAGATGTCTAATATAGGCGCGTGTATAGTTTTTACATGTATAGCAGTCACAGTTTTCATCGATTGGTCTAAAGTCACGCTCATATTTTGCATTTTTCACAACAAGACGGCCTTCACTTGTCATCAAGGTGCCGTTTCTTGCAATTCGCGTCGGCAGTACGCAATCAAACATATCTACACCGCGAATGGCGCCGTCAATTAAGGAATCTGGTGAGCCGACACCCATTAAGTACCTCGGTTTGTCTGCTGGTAAGAATGGTGTTGTAAATTCAAGTACACGATTCATCACATCTTTTGGTTCCCCTACAGATAAGCCTCCGATGGCGTAGCCTGGAAAATCAAGTGAAACAAGGTCTTTTGCACTTTGTTTTCGAAGCTCTTCGTATTCTCCGCCTTGGACAATCCCAAACAGCCCTTGATCCTCTGGACGCTGGTGCGCTGTTAGACAGCGCTCTGCCCATCTGCTTGTCCGCTCCACAGAACGTTTCATGTAATCGTACTCTGCAGGATACGGCGGGCATTCATCAAATGCCATCATAATATCAGAGCCAAGTGCATTTTGGATGTCCATGGCTTTTTCAGGAGATAGGAACAGCTTGTCTCCGTTTAAATGATTACGGAAGTGAACGCCTTCTTCTTCAATTTTTCTAAATTCACTCAATGAAAAAACTTGGAATCCGCCTGAATCAGTTAGAATTGCTCGATCCCAGTTCATAAATTTGTGCAGACCGCCTGCTTCTTTTACGATATCGTGACCTGGACGAAGCCATAGGTGGTACGTATTGCTTAAGATGATGCCTGCATCCATTGCCTTTAATTCTTCAGGCGCCATTGTTTTGACTGTAGCCAGTGTACCTACTGGCATAAATACAGGTGTTTCAAAGGAGCCGTGCGGTGTATGAACACGGCCAAGACGTGCACCTGTCTGTTTGCATGATTTAATGAACTCATAACGTATCGGTGATTGCGACAAAAATGAGCCCTCCTGTCTTAGTTGTATAATGTTATTGAATCAGCATGGCATCGCCAAAGCTGAAGAATCGGTATTCCTCTTTAACAGCCTCATTGTACGCTTTTAGTACGTGCTCTCGCCCAGCTAATGCGCTGACAAGCATAATTAACGAGGATTTTGGCAGATGGAAATTCGTGATCATGCCATCAATTGCCTTGAATGTGTAGCCAGGGTAAATAAAGATCGACGTCCAGCCGCTTGAGGCTTTGAACTCACCATCATGTGCACTTGCAATGGTTTCAAGCGTTCTTGTCGACGTTGTACCGACTGAAATAATCCGTCCGCCTTCCTTGCGAACGCGATTAAGCTCATCAGCTGTTTCTTCATTCATTTCATAAAACTCTGCGTGCATTTCGTGTTCTTCAATCCGTTCTGCACTTACCGGACGAAACGTACCAAGCCCTACGTGCAGCGTAATGAAAGCAATGTGTACACCTTTCGCTTTCAGCGCATCCAGCAGCTCGGTTGTAAAGTGGAGACCGGCAGTTGGCGCAGCAGCGGAGCCAACCTCTTTTGAATAAACGGTTTGATAGCGTTCACGGTCGTCAAGCTGCTCTTTAATATATGGAGGCAGCGGCATTTCACCAAGGGATTCAAGCACTTCATAAAAAATGCCTGTATATTGAAACTCGACTTTTCTTCCGCCATGTTCCATTTCCTCTGTACATACAGCTTGGAGCCGTCCATCACCAAACGTGATAACCGTCCCTTTTTTCACCCGTTTGGCTGGTTTGACAAGTGTTTCCCAGTTGTCTCCTTCTTCTTGTTTCAATAGAAGAAGTTCAACTTTGGCACCTGTATCCTCTTTCATCCCAAACAGACGTGCAGGCAGAACGCGCGTGTTGTTTAGAACGAGACAATCACCCTTTTGAAAATAATCGATGATTTGTGAGAATGTATCATGTGTAATCGCACCCGTTTGTTTGTTTAAGACCATCAGTCTTGATGCATCTCTTTTTTCAAGCGGCACTTGTGCAATTAATCTTTCTGGTAAATCAAAATCAAATAGTTCTAGCTTCATTTCCTTCACCTATTCTGTAGTTAACTAGTTAACGTTATTTCATCCGTCCAAAGATATTCAGTAATATGGTCAGTACGATACTAATGACGATGCAGGTAATGACAGGAAAAAAGAACGTTACATTCCCTTTTTTCACAAAAATATCACCTGGAAGCTTACCAACCAATTGAAACACTAATCCTGCGGCAAAAAGGACACCACCTAAAATCATTAATATTTTAGGGAATTCAGTCACGAATCGGAACCTCCATTTGAAAATGTTCATACGCTTCTCTTGTGACGACACGTCCTCTTGGCGTTCTTTGCAGGAAACCAATTTGCAGTAAGTACGGTTCGTACACATCTTCAATCGTATGTGATTCTTCTCCTATTGTCGCTGAGATCGTATCAAGCCCAACAGGACCGCCTCTAAATTTTTCGATCATACTTAAAAGGAGCTTATGGTCTATATGATCGAGGCCTAGCCTGTCGACTTGAAGACGCTCAAGGGCATCTTCCGCAATGTCCTGCGTAATGGCATGATTCCCAAGCACCTGCGCAAAATCTCTTACTCTTCTGAGCAAACGATTGGCAACCCTCGGTGTTCCCCGGGAACGTCTCGCAATCTCTTCGGCAGAGCGAATATCGATCCCAATCTCAAACAGCTCGGCTGTTCTTGCCACAATGTGAGCCAAATCTCTTTGCTCATAGTATTCCAATCTTGCATGTACCCCAAACCTATCACGAAGCGGCGCTGTTAACAGCCCGACACGAGTCGTTGCACCTACAAGCGTAAATGGCGGTAAATCAAGCCGTACAGAGCGTGCTGTATCTCCTTTTCCAATAACAATATCTAAACAAAAATCCTCCATTGCTGGGTACAGCACTTCTTCAATTGAGCGCTGCAAGCGGTGAATTTCATCAATAAACAATACATCACCTGGCTCAAGAGATGTTAAGATGGCCGCCAAATCACCAGGACGCTCAATCGCTGGTCCTGACGTTGTACGCAGCTGAACATTCATTTCATTGGCAATGATCGATGCAAGCGTTGTTTTCCCAAGTCCAGGAGGTCCATATAAAAGGACGTGATCAAGCGTTTCCTGCCGCATGCGGGCAGCTTCAATAAATACGCTGAGGTTATCCTTTACTTTTTGCTGACCGATATATTGGCTAAGTGTCTGTGGCCGCAGACTTTGCTCAATGGCTGATTCATGGTTGTCTGCTTCAGTTGAGACGAGCCGTTCATCCATGAGACATCACCCTATTTCAACATTTTTTGTAAAGCTTTTTTCACATATTGATCGGTTGTGAGATTCTTTTCTTCTTTTAATAATGGAAGAACCTTTTTGATTTCACGATCACCGTATCCAAGGACACTTAAGGCTTCAAGTGCTTCATCTAATGCAGTTTGCTGCGTTTCGACCTGAATGTGGTCCTCGTGATTAAATAAGTTGCCAATCATTTCTGGCACCACATCTGCCAGTTTTCCTTTTAGATCCAGAATGATTTGACGTGCTGTTTTTTTGCCCACACCAGGGAATTTAATCAGGAAGGCTTCATCTTCACGTTCTATCGCTGAAATGACAGCGCCAGGATCACCGGAAGCAAGAATCGCGAGTGCACCCTTTGGCCCAATCCCTGTGACATTTAACAGTTTTGTGAACAGCGCTTTTTCTTCTCGTGTTTGAAAACCGTATAACGAAAAGGCGTCTTCCTTTATGTAATGATACGTATAAATCGTTTCTTGTTTATTTACTCGATAGATAAACGGGTTTGGGGTATAGACTTGATATCCCACTCCGCCGTTTTCAATGACAACATATTGCGGGCACACATAATCAATGGTCCCTTTTACAAACTCTATCACCGTTTTCACCTCTTTGACTGTTCTTCATTGTAACATAAATCGAAGAGAAAACCGCAATAAAAGTTAACATACGTTCGCTCAGTACATTTTTATGATGAAACCACGAAAAACAGCTTGCGGTCTTCACACCAGCAAGCTGTTACACGCTTTAAAACGATATTTCATTTCGATAAGGCTTCATGACTTCAAGCACATGCTCAAATTCATCCTTTGTTCGAAAAGGAATGCCTTGCTCAAGCTGCTTTTCCACATGGCTTTCTAAACGGGACGTATCAATTTGAAAAAAGAGATGAATAGGCTCCGCCCAGCCGTCAGGCCTTCCATGAAACGTAGAAATCACACCGTCCTCTGATAATCCGATATATCCATTTGCTTTACTTAATGGAGAGATATCATCAATTTGCTTTCTAAAAAGGGCAAAATCCTCTTTTTGTTCTACCAGCGTCCAGCCTTTATACTGCGCCCAGAATGTGTCTTTGTCTTCTAATGATGCCCGGTGTCTTTCAATACTCACATCGCCGTCTAGATAGACTTTTTCAAGCTGGACGGTAATAGAGTTTGACTGCTTTTGCAAGTGTTCTTTTCCTTCCATATCCGCAGCGAAAAAAAGCACACTTGTCATGATAAGTCCTGTAACGAAACATTTCATCTTCACTTTCACTATTTACACCTCTTTAGAACATGAGATCGATGCATGACATATGTAGTTTGACCCATTTTTCTAAACATTAACCAAATCGATGATTCAAATGTATGTTAAGAGTCTTTCGTTGTATCCTTCATTCGTAAATGTTATGTTTTATACAATCCATTGCTTTATCGAATGACACGGTTTTTTCATCATTCGTTTTTCAGCCGCATAAACTGAAACCAAAGAAGGTGAAGTCAATGTCAGAGGTCAAAAGATTAGCCGAATCGATTCAGTATCATGAAGAGAAACGTTTTCATAAGCTTGCCTATAAACCGGCAGAGCTTGAACTGTGCGGCAAAGGAAGAAGTGCCTATGTCTTTTTATACAAAAAAGACGGCAAGAAAATGGCACTAAAAGTCTTTTTCCCTTCTTATCAGCATATTGCCCGCAAAGAGGCTGCCATTTACGAAAAACTTTCTGGTTCGTCTTACTACCCTGAGATTTATGAGTCTGGGGATCAGTATATTTTAATGGAATATATTAAAGGCTACACATTCTATGAATGCCTTACAAAAGGAATTCATATTAAAAAACAAATGATTGAACAAGTCGATGATGCGCTGGAGGAAGCGCGCGAGAAAGGATTGAATCCTTCTGATATTCATCTGCGCAATCTGATCTTAACAAAAGAAGGGCGGATCAGGGTCATTGACGTTGCCAGGTTCACGCAAACGAAAGCATGTCATCAATGGGATGATTTAAAAGCCGCTTATGCCTATTACCAAAAACCTTTTTTCCCTAAAAAAGCACCGCGTCTGTGGCTTGAAGTTATTGCTTATTTGTATAAAAAGAACTGGCTGTCCCGCGGGCAGCTTAATAATCGAAATGATTTTTCTGCATAATGAAAGCCGCTCTCTTTTGAGCGGCTCAGATTGTTGACAAAGGGCTAAAATGATCTTGATTTTAGCCCTTTGTCTTCTTTTCAGCGTGATAGAAAACCTTTGCAGCCCTAGGAAGGACGAGTACCGGAGCGGAGCGAATTGGACATTCGTGAGCACCGGAGCGCAGGACTGCGGGCGAATGCGAGGGTTTGTCTACACGCTGAGCCGCTCTCTACGAGCGGCTTTCTGCGTTATTCTGTTTCTACATGGATACTATTGACGTTTAATAGGTTAATGATTTCATTATTCAGCTTAAACCAATGATTGGCTTCTTCAATTTTTTTATACACATCATAGGTAGCTGGACGTTTGAGCTCGAAATCAAGCACTTCCCCATTGTTCATATGAAATGTTACCTTAAATACTTTCATCATAAGATCACCTTCCACTCTTCTTGTTCGCTGGTCAAATAGATCAGCTCTTTTCATTCATTCTCTATTGAACTCGTTTCCCCTCCTTGTTTCCATTCAAACCCAAGAAGTTTAAATTTTGTTTAAATTCGCACAAACATCTATCTCTCAAATCTGCAAAGAAGTATATTAGTTAAAAAGGAGGCTGCCCTTGATGAAGCAGAAAAAGAAACGAACATCTCCAGAAAAACAAACAGTCTTTTTTCATTTAACAGATGCTCTCATTCCGAGTGTGGACATGATGGCATATGCAGTAAAGGCATTTTTTCACCTTTTAAGAAAAGCCTTCTCAGCCGTTTGATAAAACCCCGCACAGCATCGTGCGAGGTTCTTTTTTTAGGGCTGATAAATTTGACTTCCCCCGCTGACAAACTCCTTCGCCTTCTTTTCCATCTCTCTTTTCACTTCATCAGATTGATTGCGGATATCATGAGAAATTTTCATACTGCAAAACTTCGGTCCGCACATCGAGCAAAAGTGAGCGGTCTTAGCGCCTTCGGCAGGCAATGTTTCATCATGGAACGCCAAGGCTCTTTCAGGATCAAGTGACAGATTGAATTGGTCCCGCCATCTAAATTCAAATCTCGCTTTCGATAAAGCATCATCGCGCTTTTGAGCGGCAGGATGTCCTTTTGCTAGATCAGCCGCATGTGCGGCAATTTTATAGGCGATTACGCCTTCTCTCACATCTTCTTTATTCGGCAGACCTAAATGCTCTTTTGGCGTTACATAGCACAGCATGGCTGTTCCGTACCAGCCGATCATGGCCGCACCGATGGCGGATGTAATGTGATCATACCCCGGCGCAATATCTGTTGTAAGAGGCCCTAACGTATAAAATGGGGCTTCCTTGCAAATGTCCATTTGCTTGTCCACATTCTCTTTGATTTTATCCATTGGGACATGCCCGGGCCCTTCAATCATCACCTGCACATCATGTTTCCAAGCGATCTCTGTTAACTCACCTAACGTTTCCAGCTCTGCAAACTGCGCCTCATCATTGGCATCAGCAATCGAACCTGGTCTAAGTCCATCTCCAAGTGAAAAAGCAATATCATACGTTTTCATAATTTCACAAATGTCTTCGAAGTGAGTGTAGAGGAAATTCTCTTGATGATGAGCAAGACACCATCTTGCCATAATCGCACCGCCTCTTGAAACAATTCCGGTCACCCGATCAACTGTGAGCGGAATATATCTTAACAGCACGCCCGCATGAATTGTGAAATAGTCTACACCTTGTTCTGCTTGTTCAATTAATGTGTCCCTGTACACGTCCCACGTCAAATCTTCTGCGACTCCATTCACTTTTTCAAGGGCCTGATAAATAGGAACGGTTCCTACTGGGACGGGGCAATTCCGAATGATCCATTCTCTCGTTGTATGAATATCCTTTCCAGTAGACAGATCCATCATTGTGTCTGCCCCCCATCTGATCGCCCACGTCATCTTTTCTACCTCTTCATGAATGGATGACGTGACAGCTGAATTGCCAATATTCGCATTGATTTTGACATGAAAATTCCTTCCGATAATCATTGGTTCACTTTCTGGATGGTTAATATTCGAAGGAATAACGGCTCTTCCGCTCGCTACTTCCTCTCTAACAAACTCAGGGCTTAACTCTTCTCTTATTGCGATAAACTCCATTTCAGGCGTAATGATGCCTTTTTTGGCATAATGCATTTGCGTCACGCGCGCTCCTTGTTTCGCGCGGAGCGGCTTATGATGAAAATCAGTTTGGACAGAATGGAAGGACTCCTTCTCCCTTGACCGATATCCGTTATCTTCCGGTTTTACATGACGCCCTTCATATCTTTCTGTATCTCCTCTTTCTTCAATCCATGCTGCCCTAAGACGCTTTAATCCTTTTGTGACGTCAATATGAACGTTCTCATCAGTGTACGGTCCACTCGTATCGTATACACGGACTGGTTCATTTTTTATGTCGCCCGCCTCTGTCACAGTATGCGAGAGCGCAATCTCTCTTTTCGGCACTAAGATATCGGGTCTTGATCCTTTCTCATACACCTTTCGGCTGCCGTCAAAGCTGGATAATAATGATTGGTTGGATGGGACACTTTTCTTTTCTTTCATTTGCTGTTCTCTCCTTTTCTTCTTGTCACCGGACAGGATGGAATCAGCACCAGCAAAAAACCAGGCTCTATTGAAAGAACCTGGTTTCGTCGTCAGAAATAAACATGCATATCATTGATAATGATACATGCATCATCTTCAACTTCCCCACGCTGGTACGAGCCAGATCAGGTCCAAAGGGTTAAGAAGCTTATGCTTCTCTCTCAGCCCATTTACGGGCACCCCTAGTCACTTTTATTGATTTCCACATCAGTGTAGCACAGAGACATCATGAAAAAAAGAGAATTCAGGAAAATAGTTCCTTTCCCCTACAAGCTTTATAGATCATATTGATATACAGACTTCTATACATAATCTGTCTCTCTCAATTCAATTAAATCTGAAATAATCGTTGATCCTTTTCTCCTATTATGTATAATTAATCTAAACTGAGAATTTTTATACAATTTATTCAAAGGAAGTTCTAGTCGATTGCAAACATTTCTCACATTTATCGTCGTAGGATTCTCAATTGCTCTGCCTGTTGGAGCAATCACGGTTGAAATGACAAAACAGGGACTCAAAAACGGATTCTTTCATGGTTTAACTGTCGGAGCAGGCGGTATGACCATAGACTTATTACTTATTTTGGCTTTATATGCTGGATTTGCTCAGTTTTTATCTTTGCCGTTTGTTCAAATCCCGCTCTGGCTGATCGGAGCTGTATTTTTAATGATTCTCGCATACGATTCCATTAAACATGCAGATCAAGATATCCATTTAGCAGGAGAAAAGGTCAATAAATCATTCGCAAAAACGTATCGAAACGGCTTGCTCGTGGCAGTATCTCCTGGAAATCTTGTGTTCTGGGTTTCTGTTTTTGGTGCTGTACTTGCGGATGCGTATACAAAAACAGATTCATCTGAATTTATGCTGGCTGCCGGCGGTATTTTGGCAGGGATTCTCCTTCATGACATCGGTCTTCTCACACTTGTATCGTTAACAAGAAAAGTGATGAATCGAACGATGATCAAGTGGACATCCATTATTGCTGGTATTTTATTACTAGGGTTTGGCTGTTATTTCTTTTACGAATTTTATATAGGCATCAAGGTTTATTTTTAAGAAAAGGCTAAAGTTCGTAATGAACTTTAGCCTTTTTGTGTCAAACTATCGGGTCATGCCTGTTTGGCCTGTTTCAAATTGCGTTCTTCTCATGTCTCTAAAGCGTGTGAATGCACCTTCATCTTTTATGACTTGGACTGCTCTTCCATCCGCATAACGAGTCGCTGCTTCTTCTACTTGTGATACGCCTTCTGAAGTCAGGCGGCCATCTGATTTAATGGCAATATACACATTCTCATCCGTCACCATGACTTGAGAGTCTGCCACGTGATTCATTTTATTGATGCGGTTGGCAATTTTTCTTGAACGCTGGATGTTCTCTTGTTTATCGTAGCCTGAGAACGACATTTGGTTATGATAGTTCATATCTCCATGACTGTAGCGTCCATCTCCACCTGTGAGAGGCATTCGATCATCAGCTTGAGGACGTGTACGGTAATCAACATTTGTTGTATTTCTCCCGTTCATTCCCTCCATGATTTCAGAAACTGGTCCTTGATGATCTTGGTTGTTGTCTTCCGCTCGTTGATTCGAATGATAACCAACCGGCTGGCCTGATTGATTATGACGTGTATCGACACCTGCATTATTATTTGCACCACATGCCGTTAAACCAATAGGAAGAAGCACTAATGCGATTGTTTTTTGCCATTTTTGTCTCAAACGAAAAACCCCCTGTACAAATTCAATCTCATGAGCGCGAAACAGGCTCTGTTTTAGCATGTACAGTTAGGAAAAAAATCAAGCTGTCAGTTATAAACAAAAAAAGGAACGATTGAGATCGTTCCTTCTGATTGGTGACAAAGGGCTAAAATGTTCTTGATTTTAGCCCTTTGTCTTCTTTTCAGCGTAATAGAAAACCTTTGCAATCTAGGAAGGGCGAGCACCGGAACGGAGCGAATTTGACATTCGTGAGTACCGGCGCAGAGACCTGACACCGAATGCGAGGGTTTGTCTACACGCTGAAAGGAACGATTGAGATCGTTCCTTCTGTCATTAATCCTCTTCCTCCTCCTCCGGCCTTGCAAAAACGGATTGACCTGGATATGGTTGCATATAAGGCTGAGCTGGATAAGCCCCCATTTGGCCATAAGGAACAGGATTCGGATCATGTCCTGGCCAAGGCTGATGATGCTTCATGCCATCATCGCATCCGCAATCTTCCTTGCCATAGGCTGCATTTGAAACGTTTGGATAAAAGCCTTGATTTGCGTTGGCATTTGCATTGGCGTTTGAATGCATATGGTGATGCCAGTGATGTCCGTCGTTTGCATGGTGCTCATGATTTTCCCCGTAGTAAGCTGGCGCTTGATACGCAGGATAATAAGGATGAGCCGGGTATGGATATGGCATCATGTGATGGTGATAATACGGCTGGATAGGATAACATAGGCCTGATCCCGGTAAAATTGGCGATGCCGGCACCATTTGCTGCGGATATGGATACATCGCCGGCATGTAATGACCATGACCATAACCAAAATAAGGATCATATGGTTCATGATGATGATGCTGGTGATGATGCTCGTTATTTTCAGCCACTCCCCCTACCGTTGCCCCTCCCACATTTGGCATTTGCGGGAAGTTAGGAAGGTTCGGATAATTGCCATGCTCCATGTCTTTTCCCTCCTCTTTTTGATGCGGAATATGAATAAACGGATCATACCCCTTTGCCACTTCATCTTTTAGATGACCTTTATTTTCATGATGAAAATGGTCCTTGTGATCTTTATGTTCCTTATTTTCATAATGGACATGATCCTTGTGATCTTTATGTTCTTTATTTTCATGATGAAAATGATCCTTATGATCCTTTTTGTCATGAACATGATCTTTCTTCTCATGCACGTGATCTTTCTTCTCGTCATGATCTTTTTTGGGAGGAGGTGTGAATGGCTGGTAGAGATTGGTCTGATAATAGTTCACATCCACTTGCGGAAAAACTGGCTGCTCGATTTTTGGCACTGGCGGTACATATGGTACCGGTTCATTTGGCTTTTCCTTCGGTTTCGTATCTTGCACTTGCACGACATCTTTTGGCTTTTCTTTCACATACGGATGTTCTTTCGTTTTTGGCATTTCTTTTGCTTTGTGATGATCTGTTTTCACAGGAACACCACTAGACGGAATTTTAATCTTCATACCCGGCATGATTAAATCAGGATTACTGAGCTGCGAATTTAGTTTTTTCAATTCTTGAAAGTCGACTCCGTATTTCTTTGAAATTTTCCAAAGGGAGTCTCCTTTTTGCACAATATGAATTTTCAACGTTTTCCCCTCCTATGCAAAACGTGAACGTAACGGTTATGTCAGAAGTACAATATGTTTCAACATAAATTTATGCCTATTTACAAGCCGATATGATAAAAACTTGTTTTCTGATAGGAGGGGCTGATTCATTATTTAATGGCGAGCATTTTCTCGAGTGCAAGCAAAGCGTCTTTCGTGATGTCTTCATTGACCTGTATCAACCCCACCGGCTGCCCCTTCTCAATGCTTTCAAGTGACCATAGCAAATGAGGCAGATCAATCCGGTTCATAGTCAAACATGGACACATATCTGGGTTGAGGGATTCAATTTGTTTATCTGGGTGCTGCGCTATGATCCGTTTGACTAGATTCATCTCTGTTCCAATCGCCCATTTGCTGCCTGCTGGCGCCTGTTTGATCGTATCAATAATAAATTTCGTTGAACCTGCTAGGTCAGAAGCCCTTACGACCTCATGCGTGCATTCAGGATGGACAAGAATTTGAATGTCACGGTCTTTTTTTCTCATTTCTTCTATATTCTGAACGGTAAACTTCTCATGTACGGAGCAATGGCCTTTCCATAAAATCATCTTGATCCGGGAAAGCGGCTGATCGGTGATAAGCTTTTCTTCTATCTGATCCCAGACAGCCATTTCTTCTAGCGGAATACCTAAATCAAAAGCCGTATTACGCCCTAGGTGCTGATCAGGGAGAAAGAGAATCCGCTCTTTTTGTGTCAGTGCCCACTCGAGTACTTTTTTAGCGTTTGACGAAGTAACAGTCGCCCCGCCATGTTTGCCAACAAATGCTTTAATGTCTGCTGTTGAATTGACATACGTAAGCGGAAGTATTGTATCCCCAAACAGATCAGTGAGCTGCTCCCATGCTCTGTCTGTTTGTTTCATATTTGCCATATCTGCCATGGAACAGCCTGCCCTCATATCTGGCAATACGACGCTTTGATTCTTGTTTGACAGCATATCTGCCGTTTCTGCCATAAAGTGAACACCGCAGAATACAATGTATTCAGCCTCGTGATTGTCAGCAGCTATTTGTGCCAGCTGCAATGAATCTCCTGTTGCATCTGCAAATTCAATGACCTCGTCCTTTTGATAATGATGGCCTGGTATAAAAAGCTTTGAGCCAAAAGCCCGCTTAATGTCTAACACTCGCTGCTTCATCTCATCATCAGAGCGGTGTTTATATTCATCTGGCATCATGACTGCATGTTGATTGGCTAATACATTAAGCATGGACATGAGTTGTTCCCCCTTTATGACTGAATTCCATATTCATACTAAAATCAAATGCTGGAGCAGAATGTGTCAGAAAGCCAAGTGAAATAAAGTCGACTCCTGTGCCCCTGTAGCTTGGCAATGTCTCTAGCGTGATGCCTCCTGAAGCCTCTGTCAGAATGGACTCTGGTGTCATTTGTTTAAAACGTTTTACCTCGTCCGGAGAGCAGTTATCAAACATGATGACATCCGCTTTTGCATCAATGGCTTCCATAAGCTGCGTTTCTGATTCAATTTCCACTTCAATTTTCACCATATGACCGGCATATACTCTTGCTTTCTCTACAGCTTCACGGATAGAACCGCATGCGGCAATATGATTATCTTTAATCATCACCCCATCCGATAAGCCAAAGCGATGATTCTTTCCACCGCCTGTCTTCACTGCGTATTTTTCTAACATACGCAAGCCGGGTGTCGTTTTTCTCGTATCACAAATCGTAATAGACGGGTCACCTAATCGCTGCACCGCCTCATGTGTTAAGGTGGCGATACCTGTCATTCGCTGCAATAGATTTAAAATGACTCTTTCTCCCTTTAATAAGTCGTTGACTGGGCCCTTTATTTTCGCCAGTACAGCACCTGAATGAATCCAATCACCTTCTTGAAAATACAGCTCAGTTTGAATCTGTTCATTCAACAGGCGGTACCCTATATCAATCACTTGTGATCCTGCCAATACACCAGATTGTTTCGCAATGATAAGAGCTGTTCCTTTTTTGTCTCCAAAGATGGCATCAGCTGATACATCTCCAAAGCCAATATCTTCTGTGAAAAAATGAGTAAGCATTTGTTTTAACTGTAAATGTTCCATTTGGCACCGATCCTTTCATTTTTCATAATGTGAATGTGGCCTTTTTCATGAACAATCTGCCTGCCCCGCCACAACGCATCACTCCGCTCTGGATAATCCATTCGATAATGGCCGCCTCTGCTTTCTGTACGAAGTAATGCAGATTTAGCAAGGCAGACCGCTAATGCCCATTGATTGCTTAATTCGATCTGTTCATTTGTGATATCCTTCACATTAATTTGCTGAAAATTGACACGTTGCAATGAATGAAGCAAAGTCTGCAAGCCTTTTTCATCTCTCACAATGGCCGCAAATGTAGTCATCCATTGTCTCAGCTGAGTTGTTGAAATCATTGGGACCATCCATATTTCTTGAATTGAAAAAGGTGGACTTGTTTCTTTCTGTTTAGGCAGCTGTTCAATTCTCTGTGCCGCTTTGCTGCCTAACACGAGACCTTCCAGAAGAGAATTACTCGCCAATCGATTCGCACCGTGTAAGCCAGTGCAGGCCGCTTCTCCAATGGCAAATAGCGCTGGAACAGTCGTTTCTCCATATTCATTCACACTGATACCGCCCATTAAAAAGTGCATACCCGGGGAAATTGGCAGCCTGCCGCTTGCCATATCGACGCCTGCCCGCTGACACATCGCAGCTATGGCTGGAAAACGAGCTGAAAAATGCGGAATATCATGGATGTTAAGATACAATTGATGACCTAATTGCAGCTCATGAAAAATCGCTCTAGCGACCACATCTCTAGGTGCTAAATCAGCTTGTGGGTGAATACCTTTCATGATCCGCCTGCCTGTTTCATCTTCTAAATAAGCTCCCTCTCCCCGTACTGCCTCTGAAATGAGACCAGCTGCTTTTCCAGCGATCGTTAAAAGAGTTGGATGGAATTGAACAAATTCGAGATCCACTAATTGGGCCCCGGCTCGATAGGCCATCATCAGTCCGTCTCCTGTTATAGAAGGATCATTTGTGTTTGTCTCATACAGGGAGCCGCAGCCGCCAGTTGATAAAACAACGGCATCTGCGGTCATCGTATGTACGTGTCCTGCCTCGTCTTTCCATACAACACCCGTACATCTCCCTTCATGAATCAATAGATCAATGACATGATGATATTCGTATAAATGAATATGTGAGCCGAGCTGACTTTTTAGAAACTGTACAAGGGTTTTGCCTGATTGATCTCCTCCTGCATGCAAGATGCGATGAGTGGTATGTGCTCCCTCTTTGCCTAATTGCGGCTCTCCCGCCTCATCTTGATCAAATGGACAGCCTTCTGCTACGAGCTGCTCCACAAGGTGTTTTCCAAGTCTCACGATTTCTTGTACGGTTCTTTCATCATTGTGATCACAGCCGGCAGCTAGTGTATCTTGCACATGCTGCTGAACTGAGTCATGTGCTGAAAAAGCAGCAGCGATTCCTCCTTGTGCCAGCATGGAATTACTAGATGAACATTGTTTTTTTGTCATCATGATGACCTGGCAGCTTTTCGAAATGGTTTTTGCAAAGGAAAGCGCTGCAATGCCTGATCCCACCACAATGACTTTTTTGATTGATGACACCATCGCCCCTCCTGTCATTTACACCTGTCTTGACACATATCATTACACAACACTAAAATAAATACAAGAAAAAATTTTCACACGGGAGATGGATGGGTTGGTTTATTTAGATTACGCAGCTTCTACACCTGTTTCAGAGGAAGCGCTGCATGTTTTTGAGCAGCTAAGCAAAAATTTCTACGGAAATGCAAGCAGTCTTCATGATGCTGGAGGAAAAGCAAATGACATATTGACTTACAGCAGACAATCACTCGCTGCCATGATCGAGGGTGAACCAGATGGGATCTACTTTACAAGCGGTGGAACTGAATCCAATCTCCTTGCGATTCAATCGATCATCAATGGACTGCCAGCACATCAACAGCATGTCATCACAACTTCAGTTGAGCACCCTTCTGTTCATCATGCAGTTAGCAGCTTAGAGCGTCTTGGCGTAAAAGTCACGATCATTGAACCGAATCAGGATGGAATCATAACAAAGGACATTCTCAAAAAAGCATTATTGCCTGAAACAGGACTAGTATCTATTCAGCATGCTAATTCAGAAACAGGAATTATCCAGCCGCTTGCTGAATTAGCGCCTCTTTTAAAAGAAAGGAACATTCTTTTTCATACAGATGCTGTGCAAACATTTGGAAAGATTCGTGTGTCCATCAAAGAACTTGGAGTCGATGCTGTGTCCATCTCAAGTCATAAAGTGTATGCTCCTAAAGGCGCTGGTGCCGTTTATATGGGCGCTCATGTTCCTTGGAAACCTTTATATACAGGAGCAGTTCAGGAAAATGGCTTACGTCCAGGGACAGTAAACGTTCCATGTATCGGTGCTTTTGCTGCCGCAAGTGAACAAGCAATGCTTAGGCTGGATGAACAGCAAAAATTAGATAAGCAGCTGCGTGATTATTTTCTTCAGCAATTAAAAATAAGACAGCTGCCAGTTCGTACACTTCAGGACAATGACAATCGCCGCACGCTTCCTCATATTATTGGTTGTTTTTTTGAAGGGTTTGAAGGACAATATGTAATGTTAGCATGTAACCGGCATGGGATTTGTCTATCTACTGGAAGCGCATGTGCTTCCGGTTATCACCATCCTTCCCCTGCTGTGAAGGCATTGCGTGTATCAGATCGTGATGCCCTACAATTTATTCGACTATCATTTGGATATCAGTCATCAAAAGATGACATCGATCAGCTTTTGCATACATTTGAGCATTTGCAAAAGGAGAAGAAGGGAGCTTAGGACGTGGAGCAAGAGAGGAAACTCATTGGCGAAGAAAGAAGAAACGCCATTTTAGAGTGGCTGAAAGAAACAGACACACCGCTTACTGGAAGCTTTTTAGCTAAAAAGGCGGCTGTCTCTCGGCAAGTCATTGTACAAGATATTTCATTATTAAAAGCAAAAAACGAACCCATTATTGCCACAAGCCAAGGCTATGTGTATATGGCAGCGCAGCATGCGCCAGAAAGAGAAATTGAACAAATCATCGCCTGCAAACATGATCCTGCTCGTACAGAAGAGGAACTGACCTTGATTGTAGACTTTGGAGTGACGGTGAAAGATGTGATCATTGAGCACCCTGTTTATGGTGAACTGACGGCCTCTATTCGCGTCAGCACACGGAAACAAGTCGCTGATTTTGTCCATCATATTTCTAACACCGGCGCGTCCTACTTGTCAGAACTAACAGACGGCGTGCATCTGCATACTCTCACTTCTTACAGCCAAAAGCAGCTTGACCAAGCCATTCAAGCGCTGGATGATGCTGGGTTCTTAATAAAAGACTAAAAAAATAGTGTCCTGCACGGGACACTATTTTTCATTCGTTAATTCATATGTTTGATAGCTGCCAAGCAGCTTGACCTCACAGCCAATCGCTTCTAATTCTTGAATCGCACCAGGGACGAGGACATCATCCATTTCTTTTTCAATGTCAATAATAAATAAATAATGTCCAAGACCTGTTTTTGTCGGACGAGATTCAATTTTTGACAAGTTGAGATTCCGCCAAGAAAAAGCAGACAGCACGCGGTGCAATGCGCCTGATTGGTCATCCTTAGGCAGACTGACCACAATGGTCGTTTTTGGCTTTGATGAGAAACCAGAATTCATTGGGAACGATGCGTTAGGATCTTTATGTAAAATCACAAAGCGTGTATGGTTGTGCGGATAATCATGAATGTCTTTTTTTGCAATCGTCAAACCATACGTTTTTGCGGCAATTTCATTGGCAATAGCCCCGACAGCTTCATCTGGATGCTCACTGATGTATTTTGCTGCATAGCCAGTTGACTCCACTGGCCGATGAGGAATATGAGGGTACTGCTTTTTCAGAAATTGATGACACTGGGCAATCGCGTGAGGATGCGATTGAATGACATCTAACGTCTCCCAGCTCTCCGCTCTTGCTGGGTGGACAAGCAAATGCTGCCGAATTGGTGCTGTCATCTCCCCCACAATGGACAGCGCTTCTTCATGAATTAAATAATCAATCGTTAAGTTCACAGAGCCTTCGAGTGCATTTTCAAGTGGAACGACCGCCAAATCGACTTCGCCTTTTGACACAGCATCCATACATTGCGGAATCGTTGCATAGGCACGCTGCACCGCATCTTTTGGAAAACAAGAGCATACGGCCAAATGAGTAAATGTTGCTTCTGGTCCAAAATAACCTACAGTTAATTGCTTCATCTGCTATGATCTCTCCTTTTACGCCCCAGAACCGAGAATTTCGACTTTTTCGACAAATTCAAGCTTTCTTAATTGATTCATGACGGTGTTGATATCATCTGCCATACCAGCTGTACTAATTGATAAGGTGACATTCGCTCTTCCTTGCAGCGGAATCGTTTGGTGAATGGATAACACATTACAGCCAGAGTCAGCCACAATTTGAAGCAGTCTTGATAAAGCCCCAGACCGATCCTCAAGGTGGAAAAACAATGTGATGATCTGCTCTTTCACCATTGTATAAAATGGAAAAACAGCATCTCGGTATTTATAAAAAGCACTGCGGCTTAAATCCGCTTTTTGAACAGCATCGGCAACTGAATCCGCTTTTTTGCGATCGAGAAGCTTTTTGACTTCAAGCGTTTTTCGCATCGCATCTGGAAGTACATCCTCTCTTACTAAATAGAACGTTTCTTCTTTCACCTGTTTTCTCCCCTTTTAAAAACGGGAGAGCCCATGGTCTGGACCCTCCTTTTGATCAATCAATAAATTCGAATTCAAATTCAAGCAGACGAATGATGTCGCCATCTTTTGCTCCACGCTCACGCAAGGCATCATCGACACCCATTCCGCGCAGCTGTCTAGAGAATCGTTTAACAGATTCATCTCTTGAGAAGTCTGTCATCTTAAACAGACGCTCAAGTGCTTTACCCGTTAAGACAAATGTGCCATCAGGATCTCTAGAGATCTCAAATGGTGCATCGCCTTCATCAAACCTGTACATCACGCGGTTATCCGACAGCTCCTCTTCATTATAGAGCGGGAATTCCGGTGTTGTTTCAAGCTGATTGGCGATTTCAAATAAGAGCTCACGAAGCCCTTCTCTTGTGATCGCACTAATCGGGAACACTTTATAGTCATCCGTTAATTTTTCTTTAAATGCCTCTAGATTGTCAGCTGCATCTGGCATGTCCATTTTGTTCGCAACAATGATTTGCGGACGCTCTGTCAATCTCATATTGTACTGCTCAAGCTCTTCATTAATCGTCACGTAGTCTTCGTATGGGTCACGCCCTTCAAGTCCAGACATATCAATGACATGGACAATGACACGTGTACGCTCAATATGACGTAAAAATTGATGACCTAAGCCAACGCCTTCGTGCGCTCCTTCGATCAGTCCTGGCAGATCCGCCATAACAAAGCTTCGGTTATCGTCTGTTTCAACAACCCCGAGGTTCGGTACAAGCGTTGTAAAATGATAATCCGCAATTTTTGGTTTCGCAGAAGAGACAATCGAGAGCAGCGTTGACTTCCCGACACTTGGGAAACCAACAAGTCCAACATCTGCAAGTACTTTTAATTCTAAGATGACGTCACGTTCTTTACCTGGCTCACCGTTTTCAGACAGCTGTGGTGCAGGGTTTGCTGGTGTTGCGAAGCGTGAATTCCCACGTCCGCCACGTCCGCCTTTGGCAATTACAGCCCGCTGCCCATGCTCTGTCAAGTCAGCTAGTACTTGTTCCGTCTCTGCATCTGTCACAACCGTACCCGGCGGAACTTTGACAATCATTTCTTCCGCATTTCGGCCATGCTGGTTTTTACTCATTCCGTGCTCGCCGCGGTCAGCCTTGAAATGGCGCTTATAACGAAAGTCCATTAACGTTCTAAGTCCTTCGTCTACTTCAAATACAACATCTGCACCATTTCCGCCGTCGCCGCCTGCTGGGCCGCCCTTTGGTACATATTTTTCACGACGGAACGCCACCATACCGTTTCCGCCGTCACCGCCTTTAACATACACTTTAACCTGATCTACAAACATAACTTCCTCCGTTTCTCTGCATCACATATCTCGTTCTTGCCTCAAACAAAGCTCAATCATGGACTCATGAGGCGTCACATGAAATTGCGTTATACTCATACATGGATAGTTTGCGTCATGAAACGCATTTAACGCATCCAAACTTGTTAATTTTCCTTTGAAATCAAAATATAAGATCACATCATTTTCTTCATGATCTGTTTGGAAAGTGACCGTTAAATGATTTTCAGTTTTTTGGCAAACTGATTGATCGAATATCGAAAACAACTCCTGTGATACCGTTAGCAGCTGCGATTCATATGCTGATAAGTCTCGGGTTTCACCAAGCACTTCATATTCTAAGGTGATAAAATGCGACTCCCAATTAAATGTTAGAAAGTAATAGGCCAATTGGGGAATTTTTAAATTTGAGAGTTTGGATTCATGCTGTGCTTCAATGACCATTTCTTCTATAATTTCAAACACGCGGTCATATTTTTCTAATGTCAAGTTGCCTTTGATCAGCTGTAATTTATTCATCCAGTCGTGTCTTGAACGACTGAGCAGATAGATCAATTCATTTGTTAATGCAACGTGAGTTAATTTTTCATTTTCTTTACTTGGTATCTCTTCCATTATCGCACTCCCAATCGTTTGGTCTCTCTTTTAGGAGTCTTATCATCAATATGTCTCCCTGAATTATAACAGAGAAGACAGCATAGAAAAACACTAGTTATGTGAGGAAAGGTTGTTTTTTCTGATCGTATAGGAGAAAATGAGGCAAAGTCAGCAAACGTTCTTTGATATTTATGGAGTGCATCTTCTTTTATCATCTTCGGTTCTGCTTGTAAAAAGTGAAAAAACTCCAGTCAATGACCGGAGTTTTTAGCAATTATTGTGCCGCAGGATATACGCTCACTTTTTTACGGTCACGACCGAAACGTTCGAATTTAACCGTTCCGTCGATTTTAGCGAAAAGAGTGTCGTCGCCTCCGCGTCCAACGTTTTCACCTGGATAGATTTTCGTTCCACGTTGACGATAAAGGATAGAACCACCAGTTACGAATTGACCATCAGCACGTTTAGCGCCTAAACGTTTAGACTCAGAGTCACGTCCGTTCTTTGTAGAACCTACCCCTTTTTTAGATGCGAAAAATTGAAGATCTAATCTAAGCATGAAGTTCACCTCCTATTTTTTTGTTGATATTCTCACATAATCGTGATAATCTCGTTCAATTGTCTCTAAGGAAACGACCATGCCTTCTAAAAGCAGCTGGGCTTTTTCAAAGGATACTGGATCTGTATCAGCCGGCAGTTCAAAAGAGAAGTAGCCGCCTTCTTCACCAATATCAAGCAGTGGGTCCAATCCTGTCAGTGCAATAATTGAATTGACTGAGCCGAAAACAACAGCAGATACACCTGCACAAACGAGATCCTGACCTTTTTCAGCAAACTCGGCATGTCCAGTCATCTGAAAAGACGTAATGCTTTCATCTGCTGAAGACCGAGTAATGGTTGCTTTGATCATATCACTCACACGCCTTAAGCGTTGATTTTTTCGATAACAACTTTAGTGTAAGGTTGACGATGACCTTGTTTCTTGTGGTTGTTTTTCTTCGGTTTGTACTTGAACACAGTAATTTTCTTACCGCGACCTTGTTTTTCAACTTTAGCCGTTACTGTTGCTCCAGCAACTGAAGGGTTACCCACTTTGACAGTGTCTCCGCCGACAAACAATACGTTTTCGAAAGTTACTGTTTCACCTGCTTCAGCAGCTAGTTTTTCAACATAAACAGTTTGACCTTCTTCAACTTTTACTTGTTTACCACCAGTTTCGATAATTGCGTACATCTCTGCACCTCCTAATAAACTCAGACTCGCCGAATACAGGGGGCCATAGGCACTTTACACCTGCTCCGCGCGGTTGTAGCACGGGTGCTACATATCCATAACATTAAAAAATATATCAAACTAGACGCAGAATGTCAATGTATTTTCACTATTAGTACGGTAAAAGAAGCTCTTCCATTGAGGAGGTGGTTCTGCGATCTGAAAAATACGCATGGAGCAGTTCATTTTCATCAAGCTGGCTCATCTTCACGCCATCTCTTTCAATAATAATCGGATGCTTGCATCCCCTTTGAAATCGTGCCATCACTTCGTATACTTTTTCCTCTGCACTTGCTCTCAGCGGAATCAGTTTTTCTACCTTCTGCTCTTTTTTACCGTAATACCGTTCTAGTAAGAAGCGAACCCTGACGTAATGCCGCTGCCTGTGCTCCATCACGAGTGAATAAGCTAAAAAAGTAAGCAGCACCCAGCCATTGAATTGCAGCGGTGCAAACAAAAGTAACCCTCCTGTCAATAGACCGAAAAAGACAAGTGAGCCTTTTATTGCTAGGGCATGCGCACGTTGGAAAGGGTAAAAAACAGATAAGAGCAAAAAGAATAATTTTCCGCCATCAAGCGGCCAAACGGGCAAAAGATTCACAAGGAAAATCGCCATATTATAAAAGGTAAACATCGTAAAGACGTCGTGCGAGATAAGAGAAGCCTCCATGAAAAGCCATGCCATGAGCTGGAGCGGTACATGCTGAAGCGGCCCGCACAAAATGACCGCAAGCTCTTCTTTTAACGGACGGTTCCCATGTTCCTCTACTTCCACCGTTCCGCCAAATGGCAGTAAAAAAATCCGCCGAATGCGCCAATGATAATAGCAGGCAGCCGCTGCATGTCCAAGTTCATGGACACAGACAATCACGAGCAGACAAAGCAGCGGCTTGATTTGACCTGACAAAATCGCAAACGCCATCACAATCCACAGCAGCGGATGGATGTGAATTTTCGTCAGCATGAGCAGCCATCTATTCAAAGGTCATCACCTGAATAGGATCGATAAATTGTTCATTTTGCTTAATAGCAAAGTAATACGTGCCCTTCCCTTGATCATCAAGCGAAATCTGGCCAATTTTTTCACCCTTATCGACAAAATCGTATAAGGCCACATCGGCTTTCTTTAATTGACCGTACCAGCTATAGCTGTTATCTGCATGCTGCACTACAACGGTAAGCCCTGTATCGCTTTGTTTTTTCACCTCGACCACATAGCCTTCCTTCATACTATCAATGGCTTCAGCGGATGTCTCCACTTTGACACCTGCTCCATTTTGCGTAAAGGATTCCTGCACTTTACCAGAGGCAGGAACAGCTAGTTCTTGATTCGCTTGTACGTCCTTTTGGCCATCTTTTTTCTCTGTTAAAAAAGCCAGCGGATGTCCAACTGTTTTTTCAAACCAGCGGTTAGCAGCAGCAAATTGAAAATCTTGCTCAAAAGTCTGAGTAATCATCGGCTTCAGCTGTTGAAACGGACCTGTCTGACCTTTAAATGAAATGGCTGCAATCAAAACAAGGGACGCTGATAATAAGCATTTAAGCACAAAGGTATTCGGGTTAAATAAGGGATGACGATATTTCTTTGGCTGATGGGACGCCGGTTCATAGGAGGTCGAGCCAGAATGCTTTTCTTCCTCTGTCAGCATAACCCATGGCGGGATATCTTCTTTTTTCTTGAAAGCCGTCTTCTTAGGGGGAGCAGCTGGCTGCATCATTTTGCGGCGCTGCGCGATTTTCTTTCGGTACTCGTCCACTCTTTTCATGAGATCACCCTTTACATACAAACAGTTTGTACATTTTATGTGACAACCCCATCTGATATGCAACAAAAAGACCGATTCTCATCGAATCGGCCTCAGCGTGCAGACAAACCCTCGCATTCGGTGTCAGGTCTGCGCTCCGGTACTCACGAATGTCAAATTCGCTTCGCAAAGGTAGCCGTCTTTCCTAGACTGCAAAGGTTTTCTATCACGGTTCAGTGATTATGCTCTTACACCAAAAAATGCTTTGAGCTTTGCAAACATTCCCTTGTTTTCTTCTTCAAAAGATTGAAGCGGAACAGATTCGCCTAGTACCCGGCGGGCAATATTGCGATAGGCAATCGATACTTTATTTTTAGCATCCATAACAATCGGTTCACCATTGTTTGAAGCCTTAATCACATCATCATCATCTGCTACAATGCCAAGTAAATCAATTGATAAATGATGTACCACTTCATCTACATCCATTGAATCGCCATTTTTCGCCATGTGTGTACGAATACGATTGACAATCAAACGAGGCGGTTCGATATCTTCTTGTTCTAACAAACCGATGATTCGGTCCGCATCTCTTACAGCTGAGATTTCAGGCGTCGTCACGACAATGGCCTTGTCTGCACCGGATACAGCATTTTTAAAGCCTTGCTCAATTCCAGCAGGGCAGTCAATAACAACATAATCAAAGTCTTGTTTCAATGATTGAATTAATTCTTTGATCTGTTCCGGCTCTACAGCCGTTTTATCACTTGTTTGAGCAGCAGGTAAAAGATACAAAAGATCCTCGAAACGCTTATCTTTTACAAGCGCTTGATGAATTTTGCATCTTCCTTCTACTACATCGACTAGATCATAAATAATGCGGTTTTCTAGCCCCATCACGACATCCAGATTCCGAAGGCCGATATCGGTATCAACTAGACACACTTTTTTCCCTTGAATTGCTAGTGCTGTGCCTAAGTTTGCAGATGTTGTTGTTTTGCCAACGCCGCCTTTTCCTGAGGTAATCACAATAGCCTCGCCCAATTTCACATTCCTCCCTCAAGCCTTGTCAGATTAGGTCTTATATGAGCCAATTGCTGCAGGCGTTCAATGATCATATTGCCATCTATATCTAAATAAGCACATTCCATTTCATTTCCATCTTCTTTTTGGTCTGGCGCGCGGTTAAAAACTTGTGCGATGCGAAGCTGTGTTGGAATCATATGAGATGCCGCAATAACAGCCTGTTTGTTGCCATTACATCCAGCATGCGCCACACCTTTTAAAGCGCCAAGCACAAAAATATTTCCTCCTGCGCGAATCGTTCCGCCAGGATTGACATCTCCTATTAATAAAAGATCTCCTTCGACATGCAGCACCTGTCCAGAGCGCACAATTTTTGCTACAGAAGTAATTTCAGCCTCTGCTTTTAATCGTCTCGCCTCTTCAGTTGACATGACTTCACTTTCAATGGAGTGGATGACGAGATGTTCATTTTCAGACACCGCTTCAGTCAAACGCGTCTCCTGATCCTCTGTTAAATACCGAAAACCAAGCTTAATATGCACATTGACCTTATGTCCTTCTCTTCCATCTGTATATTGCTCAAGTAATAGAACCTCTCGCAAGCCGGAAAGAAGGTCATCAAACGAACAGTCATCATTTAACTGTAATGTTAATCCGTTTTTTGTACCTTTTATCGTCACATATTGCTGTTTTTGAGTTTTCAAGATGCTCACCTCAACAACATACTCATTTCGCCGTAATTGGACAAACTCCTGCTTTTATTCGTCGATCAGTCCTTGTTTCACGTGGGTGAAAAAGAGCCTAAACGGCACAACAAGTATGAGAGACGCAGCAGTATTTAAAAGAATCGTTGGAATAAAGCGTTCGATGACATACGTATTAAACGGCATAATCCCTGGTTGAATTGTCGCTTGAACGCCGTATACATAAAACTCCATCACGGAAACAGCAATAATCGACAGAAAGACAACGACTAACATATTCGTTTGCAGAACTTTAAAGGCTTTTGCTAGCAAATAGCAAAGCGCCCCAAAGCCAAACATATGAACACCAAGTATGCCTGTATATGAAATATCATATAAAAGTCCAAAGATAAATCCGTAAATCACACCATATTTTTGATTCACAAAAGCAGTCATAAATACAAGTGCGAGTAAAATGAAATGAGGAGCTAAAATTTGATTCTCTGAAACAAATGGGAGCTTCACTAAATCAACAAAAATGCTGTCAAATACGAAGATAAATAACATGACGAAAGCAAGAAGGACACGTTTCACGAGCCTTCCTCCTTCGTCAATTCAGATGCATCTGCTGTACTTGTGCTGCGATTCACCACAATCACGCGGTCTAAATTGTTGAGTTCAGCCGCTGGTTCTACGTAAATGATCTTTGTCAGGCCGTAATGGTCTGGCTCGATTTCACTTACCTTACCAATCGTTAAGCCTTGCGGGAATACGCCCCCTGCTCCAGATGTTTCAACAAGATCTCCTTTTTTGACATCCCCATCTGCATCGGATTTCAGAATATTCATAGTCAGCATTTTTTTCTTGCTGTCATAACCGTTAATGATTCCATTGAGTTCTTCTTTGCCCTTTTTCGCAAAAATTTTCGTTGAAATTCTATTATTTTGGTCAGTAGAGCTTAGCAATCTTACAGTCGAAGTAAAATTGTTGAGCTTATCACTTTCAATCTTCCCAATTAATGCGCCACTCTCATTTGTGACTGCCATATCTTTTTCCACGCCTTGTTTTTTCCCTTTATCAATCATCACAAAGCTATCCCAAAGTGAAGGGTTTCTTGCGATAACAGTTGATAGAATTGGCGTGTAGTCACGAATAGAGTTCACATAGCCAAGCTGTTTGCGAAGCTTTTTGTTCTCATCTTCTAGTTCTTGAAGTTTCGCCTCATATTGAGTTTGTCCATCAAGTTTTTTTCGAAGACGCTCGTTTTCATCATATGTGTTCTTTAAATCTTGTACGTTCCCATAAATACCGGCAATAAATTGTGATGGTTTATGAAAGACACCTTGAAAAAAGCCTGTCGTATCCCCCACTAATTTTTCCGGCCATGAAGCACCTCTGCCGCTTTTCACTGAAAAACCAATCATGGCCACCAGTACGATGACACAGACAAGGAGCAACATTAATCTTTTATTCATAAAAAACTGCGGCATGTCTTACACCTCTTTAATTACGACCGATTATCGATTATCTTTTGATTTTCCTTTGAACAAATGAATATGTTCTAGTGCTTTCCCTGTTCCGATTGCCACACAGTCAAGCGGGTCTTCTGCAATAATGACTGGCATTTTCGTTTCATCACTAATGACTTTGTCAAGATTACGAAGCAATGCACCGCCTCCTGTTAAAACAATTCCGCGGTCCATAATATCTGCTGCGAGCTCAGGCGGGGTTTTTTCAAGAGTCATTTTCACTGCATCGACAATTGTTTCCACCGTATCGCGAAGCGCTTTTGCAATCTCTTCTGCCGTAATAGAGATTGTTTTTGGCAGACCTGTTAAAAGGTCACGGCCGCGAATGTCCATCTCATCATGTACATCAGGCTGCGCAGAACCGATTTCCATTTTAATCGCTTCTGACGTACGATCACCGATCATTAGGTTATACGTTTTACGGATGTAGCTGCTGATCGCATCATCCATTTCATCTCCTGCTACGCGGATTGATTGTGATGTCACAATGCCGCCAAGAGAAATAATCGCTACCTCTGTTGTACCGCCGCCAATGTCCACAACCATACTTCCTGTTGGCTCCCATACAGGCAGGTTAGCACCGATTGCCGCAGCAAATGGCTCTTCAATCGGGTATGCGTCACGTGCACCAGCTTGTCTTGTTGCATCAATGACTGCACGCTCTTCTACAGCTGTAATACCAGATGGTACACATACCATGACGTAAGGTTTACGAGCAAAAAGCCCTTTGCCTTTTAATGCTTGATTAATGTAATATTTCATCATTGTTGCTGTCGTCTCGTAATCTGCAATGACTCCGTCTTTCATTGGGCGTAGTGCCACAACATTACCAGGTGTACGGCCAATCATGTTTCTAGCATCATTTCCGACTGCCACTATAGACTTCGTATCAGTTTCCAAGGCTACGACCGAAGGTTCTCTCACAACAATGCCTTTTCCTTTAATAAAAACAAGCGTATTCGCTGTTCCAAGATCTATTCCAAGGTCTTTTGTACCAATTCCAAACATATGTATGTATCTTCCTTTCTTAAACCAAAATTCCCTTAGGGAAAAACTCATAAACTCTATTATATCGTAAAACATTGAAAAAAAAAGTGTTACAAATACCCTTTTTCCTTCAAACTCACAAATTTTTGATCACCTATGACAAGATGATCAAGCAGCTGTATTCCAATCAGCTTTCCACATTCAAAAAGTCGCTGTGTGACTTCAATATCTTCCCTGCTCGGCGTCGGATCTCCAGATGGATGGTTGTGCACACATATAAATGAAGCAGCGGACCGTTTAAAGGCCTCTTTGAAAATTTCACGCGGGTGAACGATGGATGAGTTCAAACTTCCAATAAACACGGTATGTTTATGAAGGACTTGATTTTTAGTATTGAGATAAAGACAAACGAAATTTTCCTGTTGTAAAAACCTCATATCTTCCATCACAAAGTTTGCCCCATCCTCTGGTGTACGGATCACATAGCGGTTGTCCGTCGTTTGATGGTGTAATCTAGTGCCGAGTTCTAAAGCAGCTAATAGAGAGACCGCCTTCGCCTTTCCAACTCCTCGAATCTTCGACATTTCTTCAATTGAGGCTTCTCTTACAGAGCGAAGACCGCCAAATGTTTGCAGAAGTCTTGCGGAAATTTGGAGAACTGATTCCTTTTTTGTACCTGTCCTTAAAAGAATCGCAACAAGTTCATGGTTTGACAGACTGCCGGGACCATATTTCATAAATCGTTCTCTCGGCTTTTCATCTTGAGGAAAATGCTTTAGCAACATAGGGAAATCGTTCATGATGCCCACTCCTTTTAGATTCCTTCCTGTCATCAAAAAGGGGTGATTCCAAATGTTTCGAGCACTCTAACTGTTTTGGCAATAGGGAGACCGACAACGGAAAAATAATCACCATCTATTTTTTGAACAAACAGTGCGCCTTTTCCTTGAATGCCATAGCTTCCCGCTTTATCAAGCGGTTCTCCCGTTTCGATATAACGGTCTATTTCATTTTGCGTAAGTGTCCAAAACGTCACTTCTGTCTGTTCATAAAATGTTTCTTTTCTATTCTCTGACTGAATCGTGACACCCGTCAAGACTTGATGTGTCTTTCCTGACAATAATTGAAGCATTGAGGCCGCTTCTTCCTTGTCTTTTGGTTTCCCAAGACATTTGCCGTCAATTGCAACAATCGTATCTGCACCAATAATCACAGCTTCGGGATATAATCTTTGAATATCACTTGCTTTTTGTTCTGCCAACCATTGGACGTTCTCTGCAGGAGAAAAGTTTCGATTTATTTCTTCTTTTAATTGACTTGCTTGAATGTCATAAGAAAACCCTGCTAGATCAAGCAATTCTTTTCTTCTAGGGGATTGAGATGCGAGAATCAATTGGTTCATGTTTGTTCATCCTTTCAGGGTTTAGCCTAAGAAGTAAGATACCCATTCATCCTATCAAATGTACATCTTACCGACAATTTACGAAAATTCATTTTTCATGTTCCATCATCATTATGTTGGATGCAAAAGAAAAAAACTAGTCATTTTTTGACTAGTTTGGTTTCTTAAAATATGATTTTACGTATTTAATTGATCAAGCAGTGCCTGCTGAGATTTCCATCCGTTTTCAGCAGTAGGTTCATTTAACAGCTGCACCGCTTTCAGCAAACTGCTTTTAGCTGGTGCGTCCGTTGTTTTGGCACTTTCAAGCTCAGAGATCAGCTGCGCAACGTCCTTTTGATCCACATCATCCCCTGCAATGACCTTAGAGGATAAAACAGATGCCTTTTCTATTAAACTAGTCAGCTCCTCCGGTACTTGAAATGAGAGCTCCTTGCCTCCCCACGCCTCAAAGTGCTGATCAATCAGCTTCTTCCCAACAGCACTTGTCATGCCCTGTTCTGTCGCAAGCCCGGCAATGACATAATAGCCATCATCCATCGAGACCTTTTTCCCCGCATATCCTGCTTCTTTTAAACTGCCAACTAATTCATCTGCTCCTTTTTCAGAGGAAAACTTTCCAGCCTGTACAACATAGGTTGAAAAACTGCCAGAGGCGCTTTTTTCATCCTTATTCTCTTTTGAATCATCAGCAGTATCTGCTGGCGGCGCATCACCGCCTGCTTTCATTGATGATTGATTTCCGGATGCTGAAACGCTGATATCTCCCCCTGATGGATTCTGAGTACCATCTTGACTTAAGCTAAGTGCAAACACACCAAGGCCTGTCCCAAGAACCACTGCAAACACAATCGTTGTCATCACTCTCTTAAACGGGCCGCGGTTTTTACCGAACTTGTTTTCAAAGGAACCTTTTTTCTTTTGATAAGGTGTGACGACCTTTGGGTCAGAATGATAGATATGATCAGCTGCATCATCCCACTGGAAATCTTCTTCTTTCGGTTTAGCCGGTTCTTCCTCAGATGCAGCTGTCTCCTGTTCTGCCTGCCTTTTTTCCTCCCAATTCGAAAACGTCACTTGATCATCCTCTTGCTGTTTTGGCGGCTGGTGGTCATCTTCATGAAGCATTTCTTCTTTGCCATTAATATTGACTTTTAACCCTTGTTTTTTTGCCTGCCTTTTTTTCACTGTCATTCCCCGCTTTCTGACATTGTTTGTAAGAAAGACCTTTTTGTCCAATGAATCAGCGCGAATGTAACCCGTCCTTCTTTCTGTTTCACACTTTAACATAGCGGATAAAAAAAAGAACAAGACTTTTGTCGGCAGGGAAAAAAAGTGTTCGCCAATTTTTTCAACCGATCGACCCGGCGAACGGGAGCATGACATGAGCTCCATAGAGATACAGCCAAAAAGAAAAAGAGATCGCAGGAACAAAGGGAAATGGCTCATCTAATCGAAAAGAAAAAACCTTCGCATAGACGATTCCAGTGATACACGAGAGGAAAAGAATGAGAAGGAATGGCTTTAAGCCAAAGCAAAATGCAAGCACACCGAACAGCTTCATATCAGCTCCACCCATGCTATTTGGCTTGAAACGATCTAAACTATAAAACAAGAGAAAGCAAAAAAGAAGCGAAGCCGCTCCTTCCCACCAAATAAGAAGAGGTTCAAGCGTGCGGTATATGACGAAAAGAGGAAAAAAGAAGAGAAACAGCTCGTTTGGCACCCTCATATAAAGGAGATCGCTCACGACAGCAATCACAAATAAACTACAAAGAATCACAAGAAAAAGACCTTCAAACGAAATACCAGCGATTCTATATATGAGCAAAAAAAGACTACCTGACAGCAGCTCAACCAGTGGATATAGCAAAGACAGCCGTGTGCCGCAATGTTTACAAGTCCCCCTCAATAATGCATACGAAATTAGCGGGATCATCTCACGCAAGGAAAGCGGCTGTTTACAGGCTGTGCAGTGAGAACGAGGAAAAAGAATAGACCGCTTCAGTGGCAGCCTCTCACCAACTAGATGAAAGAACGACCCCATGGTGATGCCTGCAAGAAACACAAAAATGCCAATCATATTCAGTAACCCCTTCCGGAAATAGAATATCCCGGATTGTACCATAGCGATTCACCTTGAACACCTAATGAAAATGTGATTCCCCTCCTCTTTTACATTTCAAAAGAAAAAAGACGCACATTACATAGAAGAAATTGCGTCTTTTGATTGCCTTAAAAAACGATTTCTGATATCCGAGAAAAAGTGTTACAAATACCCTAAACCTTTTCCTTCAAACTCATAAATTTCTGATCAAATATGACAAGATAATAAAGCAGATATCCTAACAAGGAAAAGCACAAGATAGAAGTTTACCCGTCCTTTATAAAATCTCCATATACTTAATCTGTATAAGCAATTATTTTACGCCCGTTTTGTAAGAAGAGCACTAAAATTAACACTATATATTATCTCAACTACACTTCCATCACTATTAAGTAATTCATTATTTAATAGCGGTTAGAATCTTTTCCCATTATTTTTATCCTTATCATCACCTTGATCGTCTTCATTTTCTTCTTCATTTTGCTCTTCATGAAATTCAATACTGGTGTTTCCAGTAATATTGTCAAAGGGCGTATAGTAAACACCTATGCTTTTTCCTAAAATAATTCGTTTAAAAAGGATTATAACTATTAAAACAACTATTAATAACATAAAAGAAAGAAGTACTCCACTGATGATAAACAAGTTATTCCTCCTTTCAGGTGAAAATTGAGGGAAAGCGTTTTAAAAATTAAATTACAATCTGTTAATTTATAAATTAATACTACGCGATACACCTTTTTATCCATTGTACTATAAAGTTACATTAACCCTAAGATAATCCATTCCAAAGAGCAGCAGTCATTACTTGAAGTGAAATTTGATTAAAAATATCCCATAAACCTTCATAGAGGGAATAAGAAGGGATGGGCATCGAATAAAATATGTTCACTCCATATAGAATTCCTTCCCGTCATCAGCTTCAACTTGAGTACCTATTAAACCCGCTCTTTTACATTTCAAAAAAAAAAGACGCACATTGCATAAAAGCAATTGCGTCTTTTGATTACCTTAAAATACGATTTCGTATATCTGAAATAAAATAAAGAGAGCCTGTCACAAGAATCACCGCTGAAGGATCATCACTTTTTTTCTGAATGAACTCAAGCACTGTACGAGGGTCATCATCATACGACTTTGCGTCTAACTGACTGCATACATAAAGCTTCTCAGCTGATTCGGCTCTTGGAAAATCAAACGAAACAAAATGGATAGAAGAACTGACAGCTTCAAGCTTTTGAATCATTTGCTTGTACGGCTTATCTTTTAAAGCACTAAAACATATATGCACCTGTTTACTAGAAAAATGAGCTTGTACGGTTTCAATTAAACGGTCGATCCCTTCTTCATTATGTGCGCCGTCTAAGTACACTGGAGGATGATCTTTGACCTTTTCAAACCTCCCAGCCCAAACTGCCTGCCGAATGCCTTCATATATTTGCTCTTCTGTCACGCTAATATAGCCTTCTTGCTCCAGCCATTCAATGAGCAAAACAGCAAGAGAAGCATTTTGCCTTTGATGCGTTCCAATTAATCCTGTTTCAAGCTGAGGATACTGCCTTTTTGATGTGCGTAACGTGAAACGTTCCCCTGTTTCTGTCGGCTGCTGCTCATCAAAGCTACAAGTATCATGTAATGAAATACATTCAGCATTCTTTTCTTTGGCTGTGTTTTGAATGACAGCAAGAGCTTCAGGCTGGTGGACTGCCGTAATCATTGGAATACCCGTTTTGATAATACCCGCTTTTTCAGCTGCAATCTGTTCAAGTGTGTCACCTAAAATGGCCATATGATCATGACCAATCGACGTAATCGCTGTTAAGATAGGCACAGCAATATTTGTAGAATCAAGCCTTCCGCCAAGCCCTGTTTCCAAGAGAACAAAGTCTACTTGGTGCACATGAGCAAAATAAGCAAATGCACATGCTGTAATGATTTCAAATTCTGTTGCTGCGCCAAGCTCTGTTTGATCTAGTTCATCAACAAGAGGCTTGATTTCATTCACCAAACTCAGCCATTCTTCATCCTCTATAGGCGCTCCGTTCACGCTGATTCTTTCATTGAATGTTAGTATAAACGGAGAGGTGAAGGTTCCGACTGAATAGCCGGCTTCTTGTAAAACAGAACGTGTAAACGCAATGGTTGATCCCTTGCCATTTGTACCTGCAACATGTACTGCTTTTATGCTTTGTTCCGGATTTCCTAGTCTGTTCATCAGCCATTTCATTCGTTCAAGACCCGGTTTTACGCCAAAGGCCAGTCTGCTGTGAATCCACTCAATCGCTTCATGATAGGTTGTAAACAATGTCATCTCTCATTTCATACGAAATTTTCAAAAAAGACGACTCCATTTCATTAGGAGCCGTCTTTTCACTCTTATGCTTTCAGCTCTTCAATACGCTTTTGAACAGCTTCGCGTTTTGCGACATAATCACGTTCTTTCGCACGCTCTTCTTCTACGACACTTTCAGGCGCTTTTTTCATAAAGCCTTCATTGCCAAGCTTTTTCTGAACTCGTTCCACTTCTTTTGTCAGCTTATCAAGCTCTTTTTGCAGACGAGCAATTTCTTCATCTAAGTTGATTAAGCCTTCGAGCGGCAGAATGAGTTCTGCTCCAGAAATAACTGCCGTCATGGCTTTATCACTAGCTGGGACATCTGTGCCAATTTCAAGAACACTTGGGTTCGTGAAGCGCTCAATATATGAACGATTTTTCTCTAAACGTTCCTGAACATCAGACGTAGATGCTTTAATGTAAAGCTCAACTTGTTTGCTCATTGGCGTGTTCACTTCACTGCGAATGTTACGAACAGAACGAATGAGTTCAACAAGCAGCTTCATATCAGCAGAAGCTTGTTCGTTGGAAAGCTCCGGCTTCACTTCAGGCCATGCCGCTACAGTAATGGACTCGCCTTCATGCGGTAGATGCTGCCAGATTTCTTCTGTTAAGAACGGCATAAACGGATGTAAAAGTCTCATTGTTTGATCTAATACGTACGCAAGGATCGAACGAGTCGTTTTCTTCGCTGCTTCATCTTCTCCATAAAGCGGAAGCTTCGCCATCTCAATGTACCAATCACAGAAATCATCCCAAATGAAGTTGTATAAATGTCTGCCCACTTCACCGAATTCATACTTGTCAGCAAGCTGTGTGACACTTTCAATTGTTTCATTTAAGCGTGTTAAAATCCATTGATCAGCAACTGATTTTTCTCCTGATAAATCAAGCTCATCATACGTTAAACCATCCATATTCATTAAAGCAAAACGGGATGCGTTCCAAATTTTGTTCGCAAAGTTCCAAGTGGATTCAACCTTTTCAAAGCTAAAACGAAGATCCTGACCTGGTGAGCTTCCAGTCGCTAAGAAATATCTTAATGAATCCGCACCGTATTTGTCGATGACCTCCATTGGATCAATTCCGTTGCCGAGCGACTTACTCATTTTACGTCCTTGTTCGTCGCGGATGAGCCCATGAATGAGGACATCTTTAAACGGTTTTTCTCCTGTGAATTCAAGACCTTGGAAGATCATACGGGATACCCAGAAGAAAATGATGTCATAGCCTGTTACAAGCAGGTTGGTTGGGTAGTAGCGCTTGAAGTCTTCACTGTCTGCATCCGGCCAGCCCATTGTAGAAAACGGCCACAGCGCTGAACTAAACCATGTATCAAGCACATCGTTATCCTGTTCCCAGTTCTCAATATCTTCTGGTGCTTCAAGTCCAACGTATACTTCTTTCGTTTCTTTATGATACCAAGCCGGAATGCGGTGTCCCCACCATAGCTGACGAGAAATACACCAGTCACGGATATTTTCCATCCAATGTAAATATGTCTTTTCAAATCGGTCTGGAACAAATTGAACTTGGTCGTCCCCTTTTTGCAGATGAATGGCTTCGTCTGCCAGCGGCTGCATTTTCACAAACCATTGTGTCGATAAATACGGTTCCACGACAGCTCCACTTCGCTCACTATGACCAACTGAATGCATGTGGTCTTCAATTTTGAACAAAATGCCTTCCTCTTGTAAATCCTTCACAAGCTGTTTGCGGCATTCGAAGCGGTCCATTCCTTTATATTGCAGGGCATTCGCATTCATTGTGCCATCTTCATTCATGACAAGAATACGCTCTAGCCCGTGGCGGTTTCCAAGCTCAAAGTCATTCGGGTCATGAGCAGGTGTAATTTTCACAGCACCTGAGCCAAACTCCATATCGACATAGTCATCACCGACGATTGGGATTTCACGGCCTGTAATTGGTAAAACCACTGTTTTCCCAATCAAATGCTGATAGCGTTCGTCATCAGGGTGTACGGCTACGGCTGTATCCCCCAGCATAGTTTCAGGTCTTGTTGTCGCAATTTCAATTGAACCTGTTCCATCTGAAAGTGGATATCTCAAGTGATAAAACGCACCTTGAACATCCTTATAAATCACTTCAATATCAGAAAGTGCCGTTTTCGTTGCTGGATCCCAGTTAATGATGTACTCTCCGCGATAAATAAGTCCTTTTTCATACAATTGAACAAACACTTGGCGAACGGCTTTATTCAGACCTTCATCTAAAGTAAAACGTTCACGAGAGTAATCGAGACCAAGGCCCATTTTCGCCCACTGGCTGCGAATAAAATCTGCATATTCTTCTTTCCACTTCCACGTTTCTTCCACAAATTTCTCCCGGCCAAGGTCATACCGGCTTACGCCTTCTTCGCGGAGCTTTGCCTCGACTTTTGCTTGAGTCGCAATACCGGCATGGTCCATACCTGGAAGCCAAAGAACGTCATAGCCCTGCATCCGTTTCATACGTGTCACGATGTCTTGTAGTGTAGAATCCCATGCATGCCCAAGGTGCAGTTTTCCTGTCACGTTTGGTGGAGGAATGACGACTGTATATGGATCTTTCGTTTTGTCATTTTGTGCTTCGAAGAATTTCCCTTCAAGCCAGTACGTATAGCGGTCTTTTTCAATCGCATTTGGATCGTACTTTGTTGGCATTTCTTGATTATTTGTTCCCATTTGTGTAACCTCCACATTTTTTCGGCTGATGAAACATAAAAAAAGCCTTTCCATCCTTATAAAAGGACGAAAAAGCTTTTTCGCGGTACCACCTTTTTTCACGAGACACATCCACGTGTCCCATACACTCTAAAGGATAACGGGGTTCTCCCGAATTTCTCTACTTGTTCATTCAAGAAATTAAGCTCACAGGCGACCTTCCAAACAAGTACATCCTAGGAAACCTTTCAGCTCTTGGCTTCCCTCTCTTTAGGGTCTTGCTCGTACTCTTCCTGATCCACGCTTACGATATATCACGTTCATCAGCACATACTCATCTTTTATTAATATTACTAAATGCCTTTTGTTTTCGTCAATCATCTTTTCCGCTTTTCTTCTTCTTTATACAAATTGGGCAGGCACCCTTCGCCCTTTTGCCCATATGATAATAACAAAATGAAGAAGGAGGGCGTTTGATTTGAAGAAGATCAATCCTTACACACTTCCCCCCTGGCTGAGACAAATTCGGGCAGTTGCTTCCCAAGTCGTTCTCCCGATTGCTATATTTCAAGGATTTCGTACGATCATTTTCCCTACGACATTTGACGTCCTCATTCTAGGTATTCTTATTTTTCTCGCCTGTGCCTTTCATCTTGATTGGTTTTAAAAACTCATCATTATGTACCTGCCCATATAAAGCCAACGCAGCATAACCTCGTCATTCCGCCGATGACGAGGCACTTTGTTCTTCTTCAAGCCGTCTAGCCTGCTCAATTTCGTGAATCTTCATGACGGTCGGCTCAGAATTTTTCATCTGCCAATACGCTCTTAACAGCTGCTGGCAGCTTTCCATTTCATCCTGCCCGCCTGCTTCATAGGCTTTTACTGTATCAAACAGCCCTTGCGGATAAGCGAGGTAGCTTAGGAACAAATGCAGTTCTTCCTCCCGAAGAGGGTTTCCTTTTTGATACGTATAAAACAAGGAAGTGCATTCAGGACAAGACGTAGGATAGGTTTTGAAAGTCCGAAAGTAAAAGGTCAGAAGATCATAAATAGGGGAGGCTTTTTTAGACCGCTCGAAATTGGTGAAATGTCCTGTCCCTACATCATTATACAAAAAGTGATGGATCGATAGCTGCCCATGATTTAGCACAACACGCGTTGTCTCTTTGTCTTTCATTTCTTCATGCCAATCTTCTAAACGTTCAAGCGCAAATTCACTGGCAGACATCGCCTCTGAAAAATACATAGCAGCGGCCAGCTCAAATGGCGACATATACCACGTTTGTTCTGCCCGCTCTATGAATCGTTCATACATGTCTTTCTCTGTTTCCCATTTGGTCTTGATTTGTGTGTAATGTGCTTCTATCTCTTGCTCTGTGATATCCATCATGACTTCAGTCCGCTTATGAAGTCTTGCAATCTCTTGAAATAAATATTCGTGCTTATCGTCCTGCTCTTCTCTCTTTTCATTCGTCAGCCACGGCATCAGATAGTATGCATACTGGCTTTCTCGATGACTTGAGAAAAAGGAACCGCTCGTCGTCCGATAAATCGGCACAAAGGAGCGATAGCCCTTTGATTCCAGTTCAAGCATTTGTTCTGTAAATTGCATATGCCGGCTGGCTTTTACTCGTTTCAGGGCAAATACACCCTGCTTTGTATATACCTTGATGACAGCAGGACTGACAGGTTCAATATATTCAGCCTCAAGTCCGTATTCGTATAAGACAGATTGGATTTCATCCACGTTCACTCACCACATTTTCTCGGTCAGTCATCGCTTGCTATGCATTGCTTTTTTGATATTCAGGAATATAAAGAATCTGCCCTTCCTCAAGCTCCGCATCAATCGATAATGAGTTTGTGCGAAGAAGCTGCTGCACATTCAACTGATATCTCTCACAAATACGATCGACCGTATCTTCTTGCTGAACTATACATATTTTCATGCGGGAAAAATCTTCCTCCTCCTGCTTAGCGAACAGCTTTGTTAAATAAAGAGAGTTCTCACTGCCAGACGTTTCTCTCACGTCTTCTTCAAGCTCCTCTTCTTCTTGAGCTGACTCATATATTTTAGGTGCTTCCCGTTCATATAACCGCCCGAGCTGATATTCATCATCGTGCGCCTCATGCTCAGGCTCCACTTGATCAGCAGGTGATTCAAAAGCCGGATACGACTGTACCGTTTCTTCCTGCTCTTCAGCAGCTTCCGGATCCTTTCTTACTTCCACTTCAAAGAACGGCTCTTCCCGCTCCTCTTCTTCTAATAGCTTCGGCGGTTCAAAAAATGGCGGTTCCTGCACCTGAGCTTCAGGGATGGATCGATAACCAAGCGCCACAGCTTCTTCTTGATTATTCGGCTGTTCCGGCTGTTCTGGCTCTTCAGGTTCTTCAGGTTCTTCAGGTTCTTCTAATTCTTCAGGTTCTTCGGACGCTTCTTCTACTTCCCTGTTCACCAGTTCTATTTCAATTTCTTCTTCCTCTTCTTCTTGTACTTCCTGCACTTCCTGTTCCTCTTGCTCCGCGCGCGTGTCATGTTGGAATACAGGCTGATTCTCATCATGCTCACGTTCTTCGTCTTGCAGCTCTTCTTGTTCTTCTTGTTCCGGCTGCAATTGATAATCGTAGGCCATATCGCCAAAATCCACTTCAGGACGATGAACAAATTCATACGGCTCCTCTACAGGCGCTTGAGCCGTTTCCTCGTCTAACAAGCCCTCAATGGCTAAATCAGCCTGAATGGTGAGCAAACGATTCTCTGTCAGCTGGTAATCAAACGCATCAATAAACACAAACACATCATTTAAATGACTAATTTTGTTCTTCGGAATGGTGATATCGACTGGAAATTGATGCAGAAGCTCCGCCGTTCCGTCTTCTCTGACCTTTACCTCATCTGCTTCCCTGTATGTTGGAAAGGAACTCAATTCACCCAATAGCTCCTCTTGATTTATGTTGTATTCTCCTGTTAGCTCGAGTGAACCTCTAATAGAAACATAATCATTCACTTCTTGAACGAGAATGTCAGGGTCGAGAGAAATTGACAGCAGCTCACTGACTTCCTGTCCGCTTTTGAAATAAATGGATTCTTCTACCGAAAACTGTAATCGATTGTTTTGAGACAAGTCGGTGTCCTCCTTTCATCTAATCCTTAAAAAATAAAATTAGATGTCAATACAGTTGTATGAAGGAGGTAGTGAAAATATGATTGGTTTTCTCTAATGCAAAAAAGCCGATATGTCTCCATATCGGCCTTTTGTTTTATCGACGTAGTTTTTGAAAAACCTTTTCCACTGTCTCAATCGTATATTCGATGTCTTCATCTGTATGAGCTGTTGACAGGAATAGTCCTTCAAATTGAGAAGGCGGAAGGAAGATGCCGTGATCGGCCATTTCCTTGTAAAATTCAGCGAATAAAGCAAGATCAGCTGTTTTCGCTTTGTCATAATTGATCACTTCTTCATTTGTAAAGAAGAATCCGATCATGGAACCCGCCCGGTTAAACGTTAATGGAATTCCGTATACTTTTGCCGCTTTCGAAATGCCTTCTTCTAAACGGTCACCTTTTCGTTTAAATTCTTCATAAGACTCAGGTGTCAGCTGTTTTAGGGTTTCTAAGCCTGCTGTCATCGCAAGAGGGTTACCAGATAACGTTCCTGCTTGGTATATTGGACCACTTGGCGCAATTTGTCTCATAATATCCGCTCTTCCGCCATAAGCACCGACCGGAAGACCGCCTCCAATCACTTTACCAAGGCACGTCAGATCAGGTGTGATGCCAAAATAGCCTTGCGCGCAGTGATAATCCACACGGAAGCCTGTCATGACCTCATCAAAAATAAGCAATGATCCATATTGCTCCGTGATGTCTCTTAGTCCTTGCAAGAAACCTTCTTGCGGAGGGACAACCCCCATATTTCCTGCAACCGGCTCTACAATAACACCAGCGATATCATCTCCAAATTCTTGAAAAGCAACTTGAATACTTTCTAAATCATTGTACGGTACTGTGATTGTGTTACTTGCAGTCCCTTCAGGAACACCAGGACTATCCGGCAGTCCAAGCGTTGCTACTCCAGAACCCGCTTTAATGAGCAAAGAATCACCGTGGCCATGATAGCAGCCTTCAAATTTCACAATTTTATTTCTGCCTGTAAAACCACGAGCTAGACGAAGTGCACTCATCGTCGCCTCTGTACCAGAGCTGACCATGCGAATAACTTCGATGGAAGGAACCCGTTCTGATACAAGTTTAGCTAATTCATTTTCAACTAACGTAGAAGCACCGAAGCTTGTCCCATTTTCCGCTACTCGCTGAATGCTTTCAACGACACGGTCATTCGTATGTCCTAAAATAAGCGGTCCCCATGATAAGACATAATCGATGTATTCATTTCCATCAATATCATAGATCTTGGCGCCTTTGCCCCGTTCCATAAAAATCGGGTCTGTGTTGACTGATTTAAATGCACGCACAGGGCTGTTGACACCACCAGGCATTAAATGCTGTGCTTCTTCAAATGCTTGCTTTGATTTTTCATAGCTACGTCCCATTTCAACGTCCTCCTGTCTATCCGTTCTTTATTCTGAGAGCCATTTTGCTGCATCTTTTGCATGATACGTAATGATGAGTTCTGCTCCTGCACGTTTCATACTTGTCAGCATTTCAAGAACAAGCTCTTTTTCAGAAATCCAGCCATTTTGAGCGGCGGCTTTCACCATCGCATACTCTCCGCTCACATTATAAGCAACAACAGGGAGTGTAAATTCATTTTTCACATCACGCATAATGTCTAAGTAAGAAAGAGATGGTTTGACAATCAAGAAGTCAGCTCCCTCTTCTACATCAGATTGCGCTTCTCTTAGTGCCTCTAAACGGTTTGCAGGGTCCATTTGATATGTTTTACGATCTCCAAACTGCGGTGTACTATGTGCCGCATCACGAAACGGACCGTAAAAAGCACTTGCATATTTCACCGCATATGACATGACAGGTACATGAATAAAGCCTGCTTCATCAAGTGCCTCACGAATGGCAACAACAAATCCGTCCATCATATTTGAAGGCGCGATGATATCTGCACCTGCACGCGCTTGGCTGACAGCCGTTTTCGCTAATAGCTGAAGAGATTCATCATTTAAAATTTCTCCATCTTCAACGATTCCGCAATGTCCGTGATCTGTATATTGGCATAAGCAAGTGTCTGCAATGACCACGAGCTCTGGGAAATGCTTTTTGATTTCGAGCGTTGCTCTTTGAACAATGCCATGATCGTGATACGCCTCACTGCCTACATGATCTTTATGATCCGGCACACCAAATACAATGATCGATTTGATGCCAAGATCAACAAGCTCTTGGACTTCTTCTTTCACGAGGTCTACAGAAATGTGATATACACCTGGCATTGAAGAGACTTCTTTTCGGACATTTTCTCCCTCTACAAAAAAGATCGGGTAAATGAAATCAGATGGTCTTAAAAAGGTTTCTCTGACTAATTCTCTCATTCCTGCGCTTGTCCGCAATCTGCGGTGTCTGTTAAATTTCATCAATGGTTCAACTTCCTTTCAGATAAACGGCACATTAAATCAAGCATTCCGTCTATCGTATAAGTATCTGGGGTTTCAGAAGAAATCCCGTATTGAAGCAGTGCCTCTTTTGTCAGAGGACCGATCGTCACAAAACAGGTGTCAGATGCAGCAAGCTTCGCTGCATCTGCTTCCATCACATGCATAAAAGAATGAACAGTGGATGAGCTCGTAAATGTAATAAAATCAAATGATTGCTTCGTCATTGCCGATTTAAGTGCAGCAATTCCATCCTCATCCTTGACTGTTTCATATAAAATCCATTCTTTTACTTCTATGCCGAGCGGAACGAGGGTCTCTTTCACCACATCTCGTGACAGATGCCCTTTTGCTACAAACACACGCTCTCCTGGGCGTACATGATCAAGTAATGCATCTGCCAGTTCTTCCGCTATAAATCGTTCTGGCACCACATCCACCTTCAAGCCATGCTGCTCAAGATAGGCAGAGGTTTTCTCTCCTACAGCAGCCACTTTCAAATGGGATAAGCTCTTATGTAAATGATGATCTTTTATATAGTTTAGAAAAAAAGACGCACCATTCACACTCGTGAAAACAAGCCAGTGGCTATTTTGTAAGTCCTTTACAAAGGTCTGCGCTTTTTCTTTTGTGAGCGTAGGCTCAAACCGAATAAGAGAGGTTAAAACCGCATGGCCGTTCAGCGCTTCAATCTTTTGCTGAAACACGCCCGCTTGACGTTCATTTCGAGTGACAAGCACCGTCTGTCCGTGAAGCGATTTGCCTATGCTCATTGAGACAGATCCTTTTTCACCTTGTCGATCAAATCCTTTGCTCCCTTATCGGCCATCTGCTTCGCACACGCTGTTCCAATGGCTTCAGGGTCAGTGCCTGTGACGGTTTCTCGAATAATCGTGTGCCCATCAGCAGATGCAACAAGACCTGTTAGTTCAATTTCATTATGCTCATTCATCGTTGCATAGCCAGCGATCGGCACCTGACAGCTTCCATCCATTTGTTTGAGGAAGGCTCTTTCTGCAAGGACCGTTTTCTTCGTATATTCATTCGTAAATTGAGCGAGAAGCTTAAGCAGTTCTTCATCATCCCCGCGGCACTCAATCGACAGCGCGCCTTGTCCAACGGCAGGCAGACAAGTCTCAGGAGATAAAAATTCCGATACGACCTCTTTGCTCCATCCCATTCTGGACAGACCGGCAGCCGCTAGAATAATGGCATCATACTCTTCATTTTTCAGCTTTTCTAACCTCGTATCAATGTTTCCTCGAATCCATTTAATCTCAAGATCTGGTCTTTCCTGAAGAAGCTGGGCGCTGCGCCGTAAGCTGCTTGTTCCCACAATTGCGCCCTTAGGCAGTTCGCTGAGACTCAGATGATCCTTCGAAATAAGTGCATCCCGTACATCCTCACGCTCAGGAATACAGCCAATAACTAAACCTTCCGGAAGAGCAGCCGGCATATCCTTCATGCTGTGCACCGCCATATCGATGTCATGATTCAGCATCGCCTGCTCGATCTCTTTAACAAACAGTCCTTTTCCGCCAACCTTAGATAAGGTCACATCTAAAATTTGATCACCCTTTGTCACAATTTCTTTTATTTCAAAAGAATAAGAAGGGTTTAGTTCAGACAGCTTTTGAATGACCCATTTTGTTTGTGTAATTGCCAGCTTACTTCGTCTAGAACCTACTTTAATTGTACGCAATACGTCTTCCTCCCGACAATGCCTTTAAGACTCATCATTATTGAAACCAATGAAAGGTTGATAAGCTACCAAGCAGAAAATAATTGATCATCAGCACAAGAAATGAAGCGACATTCCATAGTGCCACGATTTTGCCCTGCATTTTTCTCACCAATCTGATATATAAGTAAAAGCCGTATAAAAACAGCATAATAAACGAACCAAGCACCTTTGCATCTGTCCAGTACAACGTATCATACGAAATATATGCCCAAATGATGCCAAGAATTAAACTAAGCAAGAGCATTGGCACACCAATAATGTTTAATACGTACGCCATATGATCGAGCTTTGATAAGTCTTCAATTCTCAGAAGCCATTTTCCCCATTTTTTCTTTTTCAGTAAACGATATTGAAAGAGATAAAGCAGTGAAAACGCAAATGAAAGTGAAAAGGCACCGTAGGATAAAATCGCCATCGTAATATGAATCACGAGCAGTTCACTCGTGAGCTTCCCCGTTAGTTCTGCTGAATGGAGGTCAGATGGTGTAAAGGTGTGAATCGCCATCATGGAAAAACCGATCACATTTGTAAAAAAGACAATAAATTCAACGCGCAATACCTTTGTGAGCACAAGAGAAAGTGTCACAAGCACCCACGTATAAAAATATAACCCCTCTGCTACATTCAACACAGGGAATCGGTCTGTTTCCATCATAATATAGAACATGTAGACTGTTTGCAGCAGCCAGACAATAGAAAGCAACCAGAAAGCCATTTTTCCAGCCTTCCGGTTGTGTTGAAGAAAATCTATGAAATAGAACAAGACACTTAGTGCATAGATTAAGATCGTCGCTTCATTGAGTCTCGCTACAATGGATTCCATCATCGCTTAATCACTCACTGGCAACTGTAGCAAAGCCTTGCGCCATATTTGGTTTGAACAGCTGAAATGATCCTTGCTCCACCTGCTTTGGCTCGACCTTTTGCTCTTCATCTTCAACCTGTAAATCAAAGATTTCTTTAAAGAGTAAAAGCTTTTCCTCTGCATTCGGCTCCGCGGCAATTTCTTTTGCCTTTAAGATAGGATCTTTCAGCATTTGGTTGATGATGCTTTTCGTATGTTTATTTAACAGCTTCATTTCACGATTTGTGAGGTTTGGAAGCTTCCGCTCAATACTCTGCATCGTATCGGCTTGAATTGTGAGTGCTTTTTCTCTAAGTGCAGAAATGACCGGAACAACACCTAACGTATTCAGCCATTGCTTAAATTCCACAATTTCTGCTTCAATCAGAAGCTCAACCTGCTCAGCCACTGCACGGCGCTCTTTTAAGTTGGCAGCCACGATGCCTTCAAGGTCATCAATGTCATACAAAAAAGCACCTTCTACTTCAGAAATAGCTGGATCTAAATCACGGGGTACAGCAATATCCACCATAAATAGAGGTCTGCCCTTCCGCTTTTTATTCGCACTTTCGACCATTTCTTTTGTAATGACAAATTGTTTCGCTCCCGTTGAGCTGATTAAAATGTCCGCTTCGGATAATGTTTTTTCTAATTGGTTTAAGCTCTTAGGCTCTCCTGAAAAACGACCCGCCAATTCCTTTGCCTTCTCAAACGTTCGGTTGATGACCGTTACTTGGCCAATTCCTTGACCTTGAAGGTTTTGAGCCGCCAGTTCGCCCATTTTGCCCGCACCAAGAATCAGGACATGCTTATCAGAAAGACGTCCAAAGATTTTTTTGGCAAGCTCAACAGCTGCATAGCTGACAGACACGGCATTAGACGCAATATCCGTTTCCGCATGAGAGCGTTTTGCAACGGTTACCGCCTGTTTAAATAAATAATTGAAAACGGTACCAATGGTCTTCTCCTCTTGAGCTACTTTAAAGCTGGAACGTACTTGACCGAGTATTTGCGTTTCACCAATGACCATGGAATCAAGTCCACAGGCCACACGGAATAAATGCTCAACTGCTCCATCGTTTTCATAGAACTTCAAATATGGAGAGACATCTTCCTTTTCTAAACCGAACCAATCGGCTAAAAATCTTTTTATATAAAACCGTCCAGTATGAAGCTGATCTACTACTGCGTAGATCTCTGTTCGATTACATGTTGAGATGACGATATTCTCTAGAATGCTTTTTTCTTCTTTAAGCTTGGACATCGCTGTTCCGAGCTCACTCGGTTCAAAGCTCAGCTGTTCCCGTATCTCAACAGGGGCTGTTTTATAATCTAAACCCACAACAAGAATATGCATAACTTCAGCTTGCACCCCCAACGCCCTGTCTAATTTATAATAATTACAATATAGAATTTATTATTTATAATGATTATAACATATATTCATTTTTAACTGGATAAAAATTGTGAACAGATTTCAAAAATGTTGTGATATAGTAGAAAAATGTTCGACACCAATTATGCCATATCATCACTTCAAGCAATTTACCAGATTTGGCACGTGCGGACAAATGATCTGCTTAAAAGAAGGTGACATCTTTGAAGAAGAAATCCATTTTGCTGCCGCTCACTTTACTGGCTGTAGCGCTATATGCCATTCTCTCAGGAGGTCAATTTGACATTTGGAAGGATCAAGAGAAATGGTATACACTTTTACTGCTTTTTGGCCTCGCTTTTTTATATCAAGGAAAAAAGGAGCAAGAAAGCGCTCATGTGTTTATCGGTATGCTCATGACAGGCCTTTCGCTACACTTTATTCTACAGCCTAAATTGGACCACTGGCCAGACACATTTACGATGATTGTGTTCATCGTAGGACTTGCACTCTTTGTGAAATCATCTCAGAAAAAAGAATATCGCATTGAAAGTGTTGTGCTGATCGCACTCGGTTTGTTCCTTTATTTCTTTCAGCAAATTACAAGACAGCTAAGTTCCCTTTCGATCCCTGTTTCCAGCTTTGAGTTGTACTGGCCTTATGTACTGATTGCTGTCAGTCTCCTCTTATTATTTTTAAAAAGGAAATAACTTATACAATAAAAAAGCATCTGCTCATCGCAGATGCCTTTTTTTAGCCGTTTACTTTCGCAAGGATCGCATTCCAAGCTTCATCTTTTCCTTTTTTTGTTTCAGAAGAGAATAAGATGAGTTCATCTGAAGGGTCAATGTCGAGCGTCTGTTTGACGACTTTCGCATGTTTTTCCCATTTGCCTTTTGGAATTTTATCCGCTTTTGTCGCGATGACGATCACGGGAACTCCGTAATATTTAAGGAATTCATACATGTTTACATCATCTACTGATGGCTTATGGCGCAGGTCCACAATTTGGACGACTGCTTTTAATTCTTCACGCATTGTAATATACGTTTCGATCATTCTACCCCAGGCTTCGCGCTCTGTTTTTGATACTTTGGCAAAACCGTAGCCCGGAACATCCACAAAATGGAGCATATCATTAATAATGTAGAAATTAAGCGTCTGGGTCTTTCCTGGTTTTGAAGACGTACGCGCTAAATTTTTACGATTAATCAATGAGTTGATGAACGAGGACTTTCCAACATTTGATCGTCCGGCAAGCGCAATTTCAGGCAGTCCGCCGCTTGGGTACTGCTCTGGTTTCACCGCACTAATGACGATATCTGATTTTGTTACTTTCATCTTCCCTCTCCTACCAACGCTTTCTCAAGCACCTCATCTAAATGTGAGACCGGAATAAATGTTAGTCCTTCTCTCACACTTTCAGGAATATCATCAATATCCTTCTCATTGTCCTTTGGAAGAATAATGGTTTTCAATCCTGCACGATGTGCGCCTAATGCTTTTTCTTTTAGTCCGCCAATCGGAAGCACTCTTCCTCTTAACGTTATCTCTCCTGTCATACCAACCTCTTTTGACACAGGACGTCCTGTGAGTGCTGATACAAGAGCCGTCGCAATGGTGATACCAGCTGATGGCCCGTCCTTTGGAACCGCACCCTCTGGAACATGGATATGAATATCGTGCTTTTCATTAAAATTAGGATCAATGTTCAGTTCATCTACTTTGGAACGAATATAACTGAATGCCGCCTGTGCAGATTCTCTCATGACATCGCCAAGCTTACCTGTTAACAAGAGCTTGCCTTTACCAGGAGAAAGTGATACCTCAATTGATAAGGTGTCTCCTCCAACTGTCGTATACGCAAGTCCTGTGACAACCCCGACTTGGTCTGTCGTTTCAGCCTGACCATAACGGTAAAGTCTTTTTCCGAGAAATTCAGATAAGTTCTTTTCCGTCACTGTGATGCGTTTGCGGTCTTCAGCCACAATCGCTCTTGCCGCTTTTCGGCAAATGGCCGCAAGCTGACGCTCTAATCCACGAACTCCTGCTTCTCTTGTGTAATAGCGAATCATATCGTAAATCGCTGCTTCACGAAGCTGCAAGTTCCCTTTTTTTAATCCGTGCTCCTTTAGCTGCTTCGGCAGAAGATGATCTTTCACAATCTCTGCTTTTTCAACCTCTGTATACCCTGCAATCGTGATAATCTCCATTCTATCACGAAGTGGACCCGGAATGGTTGCTAAATTGTTGGCAGTGGCAATAAATAACACCTGCGATAAATCAAATGTCTCTTCAATATAGTGATCGCTAAAGTTGTGATTTTGCTCAGGGTCCAGCACTTCAAGCATCGCAGAAGACGGATCACCTCTAAAATCAGAGGACATCTTATCGATTTCATCTAAAAGAAACACTGGATTCATTGTGCCTGCCTTACTCATCCCGCGAATGATACGGCCTGGCATCGCCCCTACATATGTTCTTCTATGTCCACGAATCTCAGATTCATCACGCACCCCGCCAAGAGAGATACGGATAAACTTTCGGTCAAGTGATTTAGCAATCGATTTGGCAAGTGACGTTTTCCCTACCCCGGGAGGTCCTGCTAAGCAAAGAATCGGTCCTTTTAATGAATTGGTCAGCTTCTGTACAGCAAGGTATTCAAGCACACGTTCTTTGACTTTTTCCAGCCCATGATGCTCATCATCTAAAATTTCACTTGCAAGCTTTAAATCTAGACGATCTTCTGTATAGATGCCCCATGGAAGATTGATCAGCCAATCAATATAATTTCGAATGACAGAGCTCTCCGCAGAGCTTGAAGGAATTTTTTCATAACGGTTCAATTCTTTTAACGCCGTTTCACGAACAGACTCAGGCATGCTGGACTCTTCGATTTTAGACATTAATGAACTGACTTCGCCTGTTTTCCCTTCCTTGTCTCCAAGCTCCTTTTGAATGGCTTTCATTTGTTCACGCAAATAATATTCTTTTTGCGTTCGTTCCATTGAACGTTTGACGCGCTGTCCAATTTTCTTTTCAATTTCCAGCACTTCTTTTTCATTGTGGATTAAGCTGATGACACGATTCAGACGTTTTTTGACATCCACTGTTTCCAGCACTTCTTGTTTGTCCTTTAATTTGAGCGGCAGGTGAGAAGCGACGATATCTGCCATTCTCCCCGGTTCCTCAATATCCGTCACCGTTGCATATGTTTCAGCTGAGATTTTTTTTGAAATTTTTATGTACTGATCAAAGTGATCTAACAAAGTGCGCATGAGTGCTTCTGCTTCTGCGTCCTTTAACTCTTCTTCTGACAATTCTTTAATATCGACGGACGTATAGTCCTCCAGCTCCACGTATGACTCGATCTGCGCTCGATTTAAGCCTTCAACGAGTACACGAATCGTTCCATTCGGCAGCTTCAGCATTTGTTTGATTTTTGTGTAGGTGCCGACTTTGAAAATTTCCTCTTCACCTGGTTCATCTATTGAAATTTCCCGCTGTGTTGCTAGAAAAATCATATGATCGTTCATCATCGCCTGTTCTAATGCTTGAACAGACTTCTCGCGTCCAACGTCCAAATGCAAGACCATTGTTGGATAAACAAGCAAGCCTCGCAATGGGAGGAGCGGAACATTCTTTTTGATTTCATCTGCCATGTTGATTGACACCTCCGTCACTAGTATGAATCATTATAATATACCTGTTTCAGTCTTGTACAATGTAAAAGACTTGAGAAATGATGATCTTACCGTAGTATACCCTTTCTTTTTATCTTGAAAAAGAAAAAAAGATCTATTTCACTAAAAAATCCCCATATGTGATGGGGATTAAACAGATTTTCTTTTCATTTCCTCTTCTAGTCCATCTTTCTTCTCGTCTGGCGGGTTGACCAAACACTGATCCAGCACCTCTTGGAAGTGCTTCACAGGCACAATGGTGACGCCTTCAATCTCTTTTAAGATCGACTGCTGGTTGTCATAAGGAATAATCACGGTTGTGGCACCAGCCTGCTTCGCCGCCTTAATCTTCGGTATCACACCGCCGATCGGCTTCACCTGACCCTGCAATCCGATTTCACCTGTCATCGCTGTCAGATGATCAATCGGGATTTGATGAATGGCAGAGAAAATCGCCGCCGCCATGGCAATCCCAGCAGACGGTCCATCAATAGGGGCACCGCCTGGGAAATTAATATGGATGTCATATTCATTTGTCCGTATGCCCAAGTTTCTAAGCACTGTTAATACATTTTCAACAGATCCTTTTGCCATACTTTTTCGTCGAATAGATTTAGACTGACTGCCAATACTTTCTTCTTCTGCAATGCCTGTAATGTTGATACTTCCTTTTTCGAGTGCCTTACATATATTCACTTCAATCTCGAGCAAGGCACCGCTGTTTGGTCCGTAGACTGCCAGACCATTCACTACACCGACTTTTGGCTTTTCCGGTACTTTTTGTTCATATCTTGGTGTCAGCTGGCTTGAGTGAATGACCCACTCGACATCGGCGATCGTGATGTCTTTTCTGTTTTCCGTGACGGCCATTCCAGCGGCAATCTGCACCATATTGACTGCTTCACGGCCATTTTTCACATAAGAGGTTAACAGGTTCAGCCCTTCATCACATAATTCCTTTTGGATTTTCTTGACAGCCTTAGCAGCAACAATTTTCAGTTCATGCTGGTCAAGGTCCTTAAAGAAAATTTCCAAACACCTCGATCGAATCGCTGGTGGAATTTCTTCAGGTGTTCTTGTCGTAGCACCAATCAATCGAAAATCAGCCGGAAGCCCATTTTGAAAAATGTCATGAATGTGATTCGGAATTTGGGTGTTTTCCTCGCTGTAGTAGGCACTATCTAAAAATACTTTCCGATCTTCAAGGACTTTCAGCATTTTGTTCATTTGAATCGGATGCAGTTCCCCAATTTCATCGATAAACAGAACCCCGCCATGTGCATGCGTAACGGCTCCTTGTTTTGGCTGCGGAATGCCTGCCTGTCCCATCGCTCCCGCCCCTTGGTAAATCGGGTCATGCACGGAACCAATGAGCGGGTCTGCGATGCCCCGTTCATCGAATCTTGCGGTTGTTGCATCGAGCTCCACAAATACCGCATCTTTCTTAAACGGTGAATCAGCATGACGTTTCGCTTCTTCCATGACAAGACGGGCAGCGGCTGTTTTTCCAACCCCCGGTGGTCCGTAGACAATGACATGCTGAGGATTCGGTCCGCACAGCGCTGCTTTTAGAGCACGAATGCCGTCTTCCTGCCCTACAATATCTTGAAATCCCTTTGGCCGGACTCTCTCTGATAAAGGCTCACTCAGCTTGATTGACCGCATCTTTCTGAGTGCTTCCATTTCTTTCTTTGATTCTTTGTCTATCGTCACCTTTTGTGTGCGCTGATTTCGCAGTAAGTTCCAAAAGTACAGCCCGATGACGATACCAAAGAACAGCTGTATAAATAATACGATTCCTGTCCAGCTCAATCGGTGCTCCCTCCTTCATCTATCGTATGTATTGGTTTCTGTCTGCTAGTATTTCCTAGAGCTGGACGGAATAAACACGTCTTCTGCGATAAATAAAAAACTCCTGAATCAAAATGATTCAGGAGTGAGACTTCTCTTATGCAGATGTTTTTGTATCTTTATTGACGACTGTGCCATCCTTTAACACAAGACGCGGCGGCTCACCGTCAGCAACCGTTGCACCAGTGATGACACATTTTTCAATATCATCACGAGATGGAAGGTCAAACATGACATCAAGCATGATGCCTTCAATGATTGAGCGAAGACCACGAGCCCCTGTTTTACGCTCAATTGCCTTTTTCGCAATTTCGCTAAGAGCATCTTCTTCAAATTCAAGCTCTACATCGTCAAGCTCAAGCATTTTTGTATATTGCTTAACAAGCGCATTTTTAGGCTTCGTCAAGATTTCTACAAGTGCTTTTTCATCTAACGGCTCTAGGCTTGCAATAACCGGCAGGCGGCCGATGAATTCTGGAATTAAACCGAAGCGAAGCAAGTCTTCTGGCAGTACTTTTGATAGAAGGACTTCTTTTTCAAGATCTTCGACTTTATTTTCCGCACCGAATCCAATTACTTTTTGACCTAAGCGGCGTTTGATGATTTGCTCAATCCCGTCAAAGGCTCCTCCACAAATGAAGAGGATGTTCGTCGTATCAATTTGAATGAATTCTTGATGCGGATGCTTACGTCCACCTTGAGGCGGTACACTAGCGACTGTTCCTTCAAGAATTTTCAAAAGGGCTTGCTGGACACCTTCCCCAGATACATCGCGAGTGATAGAAGGGTTTTCTGATTTTCTTGCTACTTTATCGATCTCATCGATGTAGATAATGCCTTTTTCCGCTTTTTCTACATCATAATCCGCTGCCTGAATCAGCTTTAGTAAAATATTCTCTACGTCTTCACCAACATAACCTGCTTCAGTTAATGATGTTGCATCTGCGATCGCAAATGGAACATTTAAAATACGAGCAAGTGTTTGAGCAAGTAATGTTTTACCGCTTCCTGTTGGTCCAATCATAGAAATATTACTTTTCGAAAGCTCAACATCATCAATCTTGCTGTTGGAATTGATCCGTTTGTAGTGGTTATACACCGCTACAGCTAAGGATTTTTTCGCATTGTCTTGTCCGATGACATATTCATCAAGAATCTCCCGAATTTCATGAGGCTTCGGAACATCCTTGAATTCAACTTCTTCCTCTGTGCCGAGCTCTTCTTCAACTATTTCCGTGCAAAGCTCGATACATTCATCACATATATATACGCCAGGTCCTGCGACCAGTTTACGCACTTGATCTTGCGTTTTTCCGCAAAACGAGCATTTTAATTGACCTTTTTCCTCGTTGAATTTAAACATTCTTTCACCCCTTATTCTTCTTCACTTGCCTGTAGCTAACAGTCAGCTACCTTTCTGGGTCCAGTATGTATGCATTTTACCATACTTTCCTAAAAGACGGTAACGATGTGTTTCTAACACTGCACATTGAGATATGTATGACAGAAAGATGCGACTTACACTATCGTTTCCAAAAGAAGCGATGATAAGTCAAAAATTGTACAAAACAAGGCACGAGTCACTCGCGCCCTGTTTTATTATTATGCACCATATTAACGGTTTTCTACAAGAAAATCAATTGCTTTACGAACTTTTAGATCTTCTTTCATTGCTTCAGTAGATCCGATCGCTTGTTTGATATTTTCAAGTGGCATGTTGTATGCTTCAGCCATTTTTGAAAGTTCTTCTTCCACTTCTTCGTCAGACACTTGTAAGTTTTCTGCAGCAGCAATTGCTTCAAGTGTTAGGTTAGATTTTACGCGTTTAGCAGCATCTTCTTTCATTTGTTCTTTCAGCGCATCTTCATCTTGTCCAGAGAATTGGAAGTAAAGCTCAAGGTTCATTCCTTGCATTTGAAGACGTTGTTCAAATTCTTTCATCATGCGGTCTAGCTCAGTGTCAACCATCGCTTGTGGGATGTCAACTTCCGCATTTTCAGAAGCTTTCGCAACTAGCTCTTCACGAAGTTTTCCTTCTGCTTCGTTTTCTTTTGCTTCTTCAAGACGTTTCTTCGTTTTTTCAGTTAACTCAGCAAGCGTTTCTACTTCTTCATCAACATCTTTAGCGAACTCATCGTCAAGTGCTGGAAGTTCTTTTGCTTTGATTTCATGAATTTTCACTTTGAATACAGCTGGTTTACCTGCAAGGTCTTCAGCATGGTATTCTTCTGGGAATGTAACTTCTACGTCTTTTTCAGCGCCAGCTTCAAGACCAACTAATTGCTCTTCGAAACCAGGGATGAATGAACCAGAACCTACTTCAAGAGAGTAGTTCTCAGCTTTTCCGCCTTCGAATGCTTCTCCATCAACGAATCCTTCGAAATCAAGAACAACTGTATCGCCGTTTTCGATTGCGCCTTCTTCTTTGACAACAAGCTCAGCTTGACGGTTTTGCATGCCTTTTAGCTCTTCTTGTACATCTTCATCAGTGACAGCTGTGTCGTCTTTTTCTACGTTAAGACCTTTGTAGTCACCAAGTTTTACTTCAGGCTTCACTGTTACTTTTGCAGTGAAGATTAAGTTTTCGCCTTTTTCGATTTTCTCAACATCGATTTCAGGGCGGTCAACTGGCTCGATACCAGCTTCGTCGATTGCTTTTGGATATTCAACCGGAAGAAGAATATCTAATGCATCTTGATAAAGAGATTCTACACCAAAACGCTGCTCGAAAAGACCACGTGGTACTTTCCCTTTACGGAATCCAGGGATCGATACTTGCTTAACCACTTTCTTAAATGCATCATCAAGTGCTTTGTTAAATGTTTCAGCGTCAACTTCTACAGTTAGAACGCCTTCGTTACCTTCTTGTTTTTCCCATTTTACTGACATGTGTGTTTCCCTCCAAAAATCTATTCAGATTGTGCGTTGCTCCATTCTAAAGCATCATAAAGACTTCGTCCAATCAAAAACCACGCACTCCGCTAAGAAGCTTGCATTATGTATACAACATTTGACTTGATTATACATATCGTCTTTCAACCGTTGGAATCTGACAACTGCACTATATATGCACAAATACAACCATTATATTATAACATAACAAGTCCGTCTTTCAACTAAATCGACAAATTACAAATAAGAAATTTCTTCAATATCTTTCAGCATTGTGCAAGCTTCTCTCAGCTCTCGTTCGTTAAATTCATACAATAGATGCAATTCTTCGAGTTCAATCTCAATCCCATGCATTTCATAGCCGACTTTATGAAGTGCCGCTGCCCAAAGACTTGGATCTGTGTATTTAGGAAGAAATGGATACAGCACAAATAAGTGCCGGCGCCATAACTCTTCCACGCCTTGGTAAAGGGTCGGATTCTCATTGCCAAGCGTGTCATCAAGCATACGAAGGACTTGCTGAAGAAGCGGCATCTGCTCTGGCTTTACAGCCTCAGAAGGAATAAGTGTTAATGAATCACCGAATTTTGTCACATGAACCGGCTTTGCCACATCATGATCTGCCAGAAGCTGCAGGATCATTGATTTGACCAAAGGGTTCCCATCAGGGTTTTGTAAGATGGTATTTAATAGACCCATGTGCGGTGTAATATTCCGGTCTTTCAATGAATGGATGAACTGGACCTGTTCTTCCGGCCGCTTCAGCATATCATCTATGTTGACCTCACTTCCGGCGTCCTCATCTTCATCTAAAATCTCTTCAGGTGATTCAATCATTTTTCTGCTAAATTCGAGCAGCTTGTAAAAATGCTCCGCACTTTCTGCCGGAAGGTGGTTTTCCTCAAGCACAGCCTCAATCGTCTGTTTGACTTCTTCATATTCTTTCAGCTGAATGAGGATCGTCATATACACTTGGAGCACAGTGAAATAGTGGCCATATCCTTCATGCAGCATTTTTTCACAAACACGCTTTGCATCCTGCAGCTCACCCAGCTCCAGAAAACAAATGGCCATTCCGAGGTGAATATCGGATTCTTCATCGTCATCGTACGATTTAGCTTCTGAAAACAAGTGAAGCGCCTCTTGATACTGTTTATCTTTTAATGCTGCCATTCCTTTTTCAATCAGTCTTTCTTTCAGACCAGGAAACAAAATGACATTATCTTTCTTCTTGTCATGCTTCATGCTTACGTTCCTTTCGGGCGCATATTTTTTATCAGTTTACCAACGAAGATTAGTAAACACAAGTAACGAGAGGTTTTCATGCAAAAAAGAAGCCGTCACACCTCGGGCGGACAGCTTCTCGTTGCTTAAGCGCGCAGCCAGCTGCTGCGCTTTTCTTCAAATGCTTGAATGTCATCTTCTAGTAGTAATGTTAATGAAATCTCATCATAACCATTTAGGAGCATTTCTCTCCAGTGAGGGTCGACTTGAAAAGGGGTGATATTCCCTTCGTGATCTTCTATCTGCTGTTTTTCAAGATCAACCGTCATCTCATACCCTTTGTTCTCATATGACGCAGCGAAGGTTTTCCACACATCATAATCAAGGCGAATCGGAAGCATCCCATTTTTAAAGCAGTTTTGATGAAATATATCTGCAAATGATGGTGCGATGACAATTTTAAAGCCATAATCATCAAGCGCCCAAGGAGCATGTTCCCTAGATGATCCGCAGCCAAAGTTCTCCCCTGCGATCAAAATGGATGCTCCTTCATAGATTGGCTGATTCAGTTCGAAATCTGGATTTGGGCTGCCATCGGCTAAATAACGCCAGTCGAAAAAGGCAAAGCGGCCATATCCTGTTCGTTCGATTCTTTTTAAAAATTGCTTCGGAATAATTTGATCTGTATCTACATTGATTCGGTTAAGCACAGCGGCTTTTCCTTTATGAGTGACTAAAGGCTCCATCTATGACAACTCCTTACACGACTGTTTTCTCTTGATTAAACTTCCTGACATCGACAAATCGGCCATGTATCGCAGCCATTGCAGCCATTGCCGGGCTGACAAGATGCGTTCTCGCACCCTTCCCTTGACGCCCTTCAAAGTTACGGTTTGATGTGGACGCGCAGCGTTCGCCCTCCGGTACCACATCGTTATTCATACTAAGGCACATACTGCAGCCTGATTCTCTCCATTCAAATCCTGCTTCAAGGAAGATTTCATGAAGACCTTCTTTTTCTGCTTGCAATTTGACACTTTGAGAGCCTGGCACCACAATCGCTCTGACATGATCTGCTACTTTTTGTCCTTCAATCATAGAAGCGGCTTGGCGTAAATCAGTCATTCTTGAGTTCGTACATGAGCCGATAAAGACATGCTCAATCGTAATATCTTCTATACGCTGATGCGGATGGACACCCATGTATTCATAAGCACGAATCGCTTCTTTTTGATCATCTTCTTGTGCAAAGTCCTCAGGTCCTGGGATCGATGCATCCACAGGCAGTACCATTCCTGGATTAATTCCCCACGTAACCATTGGTGAAATCTTATTTCCATCTAACACAATGGTTTTATCGTAGGTTGCACCTGGATCTGTTCTAAGTTCTTCCCATTCTTTAATAGCTGCTTCGAAGTCTTCGCCCTGCGGTGCATATTTGCGGCCGCGGCAATATTCGAAGGTGATTTCATCAGGTGCAATCAATCCTGCTCTTGCGCCTGCTTCAATTGACATATTACAAACGGTCATCCGCTCATCCATTGTCATGTTTCTGAATACTTCCCCAGTGTATTCAATGACATAACCTGAGCCGAACTTCACGCCGTGCGCACCAATGACGGCTAAAATGACATCTTTGGCGGTTACCCCTTTTTGAAGCTTTCCGTCTACTCTAATTTCTAGCGTTTTCGGACGCTGCTGCCAAAGTGTTTGTGTAGAAAGTACATGTTCAACCTCACTTGTACCGATCCCAAAGGCAAGTGCACCAAACGCGCCGTGAGTTGATGTATGACTATCTCCACAAACGATTGTTTTCCCCGGAAGTGTCAATCCAAGCTCAGGTCCAACGACATGGACGATTCCTTGGTCAACACTGTGAAGGTCAGCAAGACGAACGCCAAATTCCGCACAGTTGCGCTCTAAAGCACTCACTTGCTTTTTAGCAATCTCATCTTTGATCACAAATCGATTCACAGTTGGGATGTTGTGATCCATCGTCGCAAACGTGTTTTGAGGTCTTCTCACCTTGCGCCCTTTTTGTCTTAATCCTTCAAATGCTTGAGGTGATGTCACTTCATGCACCAAGTGCAGATCAATATATAAAAGGTCTGGTTTCCCCTCGCCGCTTTTGACTACATGCTGATCCCATATTTTTTCGATGATTGTTCGAGGCATAACCCTTTTCCTCCCTCTATCTAATTCCACAAGATTCTATTTTACAATGGTTTGCACGCGCTGCTTGAGTGCGTCTACAACCGCATTAGTGATTTCTTCAGTCGTTTGATAAGTTCCCTCTTTTGCTGCTAAATCTTTTGTTCGTTTGCCAGAGGCAAGAACAGTTTCCACAGCTTCTTCTATTGCAGCCGCTTCGTCTTCTAATGCAAAGGAAGTTCTAAGCAAGCTTGCTGCTGATAAAATGGTTGCCAGAGGGTTTGCAACGTTTTGCCCCGCAATATCGGGTGCTGAACCATGAATTGGCTCATATAAATGAAGGCCTGTGCTTGATAAACTAGCAGATGGCAGCATGCCGAGTGATCCAGTAATCATAGAAGCTTCGTCACTTAAAATATCACCGAACATATTCTCCGTCACAATGACATCAAATTGAGCGGGCTTGTAAATCAGCTGCATGGCAGCATTGTCGACGAGCATATGCTCAAATTCAACTTCTGGATATTGAGCAGCAACTTCTTCTACTGCATCCCGCCATAGTTTACTAGAAGCAAGAACATTCGCTTTATCCACAGACGTCACTTTTTTCCGTCTTGTTAAGGCCATGTCGAACGCTTCTTTTAATACGCGGACAATTTCTTCCTTTGTATAAAGGAGCGTGTCAACGGCAGCTTCTTTTCCTTCATCATCCGTATAGCGTTCGCTTGGTTCACCAAAATAGAGACCACCTGTTAATTCACGAACGATGACGAAATCAACTCCGTTAATGTGATCCTGTTTTAACGGAGATGCCTCGCTTAAGCTATCGAACACCTTTACAGGGCGAATGTTGGCAAATAAGTCCAGCTGTTTACGAATGGCGAGCAGGCCTTTTTCTGGACGGAGCTCTGGCGGGTTTTGATCCCACTTTGGTCCGCCGACTGCTCCTAATAAAATCGCATCAGCGTTTTTGCATACATCTACTGTTTCCTTTGGAAGCGGGTTGTTTTTTTCATCTATTGCGATACCGCCAATAAGCGCAGTTTCAAATTCGAATTCGTGCCTAAATTGAGCCGCTGTCTCTTGAAGGACGGCGACTGCAGATGTCACGACTTCCGGTCCGATTCCATCGCCGGGCAAAAGTGCAATTTTCTTTTTCATGAGAACCTTCCTCCTTTCCTATGAGATCGCGTGATGTTTTTCAATTTCAATCAGATTTGATTTGAAGATTAAATGCCTGTTCACCGCATTGACGTAAGCTTTCGCCGATGCTTCAAGCACATCTTGCGCTACACCGCGTCCTGCTGTTTCTTTTCCTTCTATTGAAACAGTGACATATACTTCTGCTAGTGCATCTCTGCCTTTTCCATTTGATTGAATGCGGTAGTCCAGCAAATGAATTCTTTCTTCCATACAGCGCTCAAGCGTGTTGTACACAGCCTCTACACTGCCTGCACCTGTAGCTGCTTCTTGAATGACTTCCTGTGTTTCTTGATTTTTCAGAGAAACTGTTGCTGTTGGCATTTGTTCTGTTCCATAGTGTACTTGCAGACTTTCAAATTCGTAGCCGATTTTTCGATCTGCTACTTTTTCTTCTAATATAATAGAGATCAAGTCATCATCTGTAATTTCTTTCTTCTTCTCTGTCAAGTTCTTGAAAGTCTCAAAGAATTTATTGATTTCGTCTTCCGTTAGTTTAAAGCCTAGTGTTTTCATGCGGTCTTTAAACGCGTGTCTTCCGGAGTGTTTTCCAAGGACAAGCACATCTGTTGTCACGCCGACAAGCTCTGGAGAAATAATTTCATAGGTTGTTTTTTCTTTGAGGAAACCATCTTGGTGAATACCTGATTCATGTGCAAATGCGTTGTTTCCAACGACTGCTTTATTACGCGGCACAATCATTCCTGAGTATTTGCTCACTACATCACTTGTACGCTTAATTTCATTCAATTGAATCGTTGATTCCACCTGGTAAAAATCTTTTCGAATATGAAGAGCTACTGCAATTTCTTCTAACGCGGCATTTCCAGCGCGCTCGCCAATTCCGTTGACAGCCGTTTCAATTTGATCTGCTCCATTTTCAATGGCAGCAAGTGAGTTTGCCACAGCCATTCCTAGATCATCGTGACAGTGAGCGGACAAGTTGACGCGGTCGATATTCGGAACGTGTTCCTTCATATATTTAAAAATATTACCGTACTCTTTTGGCGCTAGGTATCCAACTGTATCTGGCAAGTTAATGACACTCGCCCCAGCGTCAATGACCTTTTCTACAATTTCTGCCAAGAAAGCAAGATCTGTACGGCACGCATCTTCTGCTGACCATTGGACAACTGGAAAACGTTCTTTCGCATATTTCACCATTGCGACTGCCTGTTCTACGACTTCTTCACGTGTTTTCTTTAGTTTATGCTTCAGGTGAATGTCAGAAGTGGCAATAAAGACATGAAGCCTTGGCTCCACTCCATCTTTTAATGCTTCCCATGCAGCATCAATGTCACCTTTCACACATCGTGCAAGACCAGCAACAGAACAGTTTTTAATCGTTCTTGCAATTTCTTGTACGCCTAAGAAATCCCCTCGGGATGAAGCGGGAAAACCCGCTTCGATGATATTAACCCCAAGGCGCTCAAGCTGCTTTGCAATGATTAGCTTTTCTTGTGCATTTAAGTTCACTCCTGGTGATTGCTCTCCATCTCGAAGTGTTGTGTCAAAAAAATTAATTTTCCGCACCGACGCTCACCGCTTCCTTTTTCTTTCCTTGTTTAACGAAAGGCATCATTTCACGAAGCTTTCTACCAACGATTTCAATTTGGTGCTCATTTTCATTTGCATTGATCGCATTGAAACGTGGACGATTCACTTGGTTTTCAACAATCCATTCTTTTGCAAATGTACCGTTTTGGATATCAGTCAAAACAGCTTTCATTGATTCTTTTACTTTTGCATCCACAACACGTGGTCCTGATACGAAGTCACCCCATTGTGCTGTATCAGAGATTGAATATCTCATGCCTTCTAATCCTTCTTCATACATAAGGTCAACGATCAATTTTAGTTCATGCAGACACTCGAAGTATGCGAGCTCTGGCTGATAACCAGCTTCTGTTAACGTTTCGAATCCTGCTTTTACTAGTGAAGTAAGACCTCCACAAAGAACTGCCTGCTCACCAAAAAGATCCGTTTCTGTTTCTTCTTTAAATGTTGTTTCAAGAACGCCCGCTCTTGCTCCGCCGATCGCTTTCGCATAAGCAAGTGCTTTGTCTTTTGCTTGGCCAGATACGTCTTGATAGATAGCAAATAGGGCAGGTACACCAGCGCCTTGCTCATATGTTCTTCTCACAAGATGTCCTGGACCTTTTGGAGCTACAAGATACACGTCTACGTCACTTGGAGGAACAATTTGATGAAAGTGAACGTTGAATCCGTGTGCGAATACAAGTGAGTTGCCAGCTTCTAATTGATCTTTGATTTCTTCATCATATACTTTCTTTTGCTGCTCATCTGGAAGTAGTACCATCACGACGTCTGCTTGTGCTGCTGCTTCTTTTACTGTGAATACTTGATGGCCGTCTTCTTGTGCTTTTGTATAAGATCCACCTTTTCTTACGCCGACGATCACATCTACGCCGCTTTCTTTTAAGTTCAATGCATGTGCATGACCTTGTGAACCGTAACCAATGATTGCTACCTTTTGACCATTTAATACGTTTTCTTGAATATCACCGTTATAATATACTTTTACCATTTGACTCTCTCCTTTTGTTTAGACAATTGAAATTGTTTTATTTGTTTGCAGCTTTTGCTGATTATCTCTCGCAAAGGCCGTAGTGCCAGTTCTGGCGACTTCTTTAATGCCGTATGGCTTAAGTAATTCAATGAGTGCTTCAATTTTTGAAGACTCACCTGTCACCTGAATGACGACACTCTCTCTGCTCACATCTACAATAGAAGCTCTAAACGGTTCAATGACCCCCGTGATCTCCATTCTAGATGCTGGTGCAGATACGACTTTTATCAAAGCCAGCTCTCGCTGAACGATTGATTGGTTTGTAATGTCTGTTACCTTCAGAACATCGATTTGTTTGTTCAGCTGTTTTGTCAGCTGCTCGATGTCTTTCTCCTGGTCTACATGGACGACGAACGTGATGCGTGATACATCTTGAATCTCAGAATGGCCGACCGTAATGCTTTCAATGTTGTAGTGTCTTTTAGTAAAGAGGCCTGTGATTCTGTTCAGTACGCCTGATCGATTTAATACAGTCAACACAATAATTCTTTTCAAGGTTTCACCCCCACCATCTCATGAAGTCCTTTCCCCGGTGCTACCATCGGGAATACTTTTTCATCTCGCGCTACATTGACATCGATGAAAACAGGCTCTCTAGAGGTTAAGGCTTCTTCAAGCTTTTCTTTCGCCTCTTCGTCTGATGAGATTTTGATTCCTTTAATGCCATAAGCTTCAGATAATTTGACGAAGTCTGGCTGCTCTGAAAATTTAGAATGTGAGTAGCGTTCTTCGTAGAAAATTTCTTGCCATTGTCTTACCATTCCAAGGCTGTGATTATTGAGTACAATCACTTTGACTGGAAGGTTCAGCTCACGGATAACGGCAAGTTCTTGCAGGGTCATTTGGAAACCTCCGTCTCCTAAAATCGCCACAACGGTTGCCTCTTGATCAGCCAGCTGAGCGCCGATGGCTGCTGGTAATCCGAAGCCCATTGTGCCAAGACCTCCAGATGTGACCCACTTATCTGCATTTTCAAATGGATAGAACTGTGCCGCCCACATTTGATGCTGTCCGACATCAGTTGCGACAATGGCTTCACCTTTTGTGAATTGATGAATGTATTCAATCAGCTTTTGAGGCTTAAAGCCTTCTGCTTCGTTTTCAACGTACCAGAGTGGATATTCTTCCTTCCACTGATCTAATTGATTTTTCCATTCGTCTGATTCCCCTTGCTTCCCGTCCTGCTTGATCAGCTCTTTAAGAACGAGCTTACTGTCTCCAACAACCGGGATATGGGTATGAATGTTCTTGCCGATTTCCGCTGGGTCGATGTCAATATGAGCCACCTTCGCATGTTTCGCAAAATGATTAAGGTTGCCTGTTACCCTGTCATCAAATCTTGCTCCGATTGAAATGAGCAGGTCACATTGATGAAGAGCCATGTTCGCTGCATATGTGCCATGCATACCGGCCATCCCTAGGAAAAGAGGATGCTTTGCCGGGAATCCGCCAAGTCCAAGCAGTGTATGAGCGACTGGGATTTGCTGCTGCTCTACATACTGTCTTAATTCTTCAGATGCTTTGCCATGAAGTACGCCGGCTCCTGCTAGAATGACTGGTTTTTTCGCTCTGCTGACAGCTTCTACCAATTTGCGAATTTGCAAATAGTTCGGCTCTACTTTTGGCTGATAACCAGGTAAATCAATTGGCTGATCATATTCAAACGTTCCTTCAATGCCTGCGACATCTTTTGGAATATCAATCAAAACTGGACCAGGTCTGCCTGTTGTTGCGATATGGAATGCCTCTTTAATGACACCCGGTAATTCCTCTGGATTTCTTACTTGGTAGCTGTGCTTTGTAATTGGCATTGTGATGCCGAGTACATCAGCTTCTTGGAAAGCATCCGATCCAATGACTGACGTTGCCACCTGCCCTGTGAATACAACAAGGGGAAGTGAATCAATCATTGCATCTGCAATCCCTGTCACAAGGTTTGTCGCTCCCGGCCCTGATGTTGCAATGACAACACCTGGTTTACCAGATACTCTTGCGTATCCTTCTGCTGCGTGAATCGCTCCCTGCTCATGTCTTGGCAGGACATGAAATAAACCAGAATCGTAAATTTTATCGTAGATTGGTAAAACTGCTCCGCCTGGATAGCCGAAAATGACTTCTACTTTTTCTCTTTTGAGTGCTTCAATTAACATGAGTGCACCGTTCATCGTTTGTGGCGCTTTTGATTTTTCCGTCTCCATTTGTACATTTGTCCCCATTTGATTTCCTCCTCTTTGTCTTGCTTCAGTCAAGTCCTTTCACCCTTTTCTATTCAAGATAGAGATATGAGACCATATAAAAAAGCCTTCTCACCCCACAATGACACTACTTTTCACTAGGTCAAAGGGGCGAAAAAGCTTTGTTTTTTCGCGGTACCACCCTTGTTCACGGCATATCCTGCTGCCGTCTCATGGACATCTTTCGTCCATTTTGGTAACGAGTGAGCAATGTCACTCGGTCTGCCCTACTATCATTTCAAGCAGACACTCAGAGGTGAGTTCACTTTAGAAAGTAACACCGGTTTCCAGCTAGCACCGGCTCTCTGTAGATACTGACTCTAAAGCTACTAGTCCTCTTCAACGTTTATCGATATCTATTTAACTTGCATGAATGTTTTCATCTGTAAAAACGACTTTTTCTCCTTCTTCAACTACTCGCTTGCGGAATTGTTCAAGAAGTTTGTTTGTGTGGAACCCAGGTTTTCCTTCACCGATTGTACGGCCGTCAACTTTTACAACGGCGATGACTTCGGCTGCGGTTCCTGTTAGAAATACTTCTTCAGCTGTATACACATCATGTCTTGTGAATGGTTCTTCTTTCACTTCGTAGCCTAAGTCTTCTGCAATCTCCATGATGGCATTTCTTGTAATGCCTTCAAGTGCGCCGATATAACCTGGCGGTGTATAAAGCTTGCCTTTTTTATAAATAAACACGTTGTCTGCAGAACCTTCCGCCACGTACCCTTGATCGTTCAGCATCAGCGCTTCACTCACACCGGCCATATGGGCTTCGATTCGGACAAGAATGTTATTCAAATAGTTTAATGATTTCACTTTTGGGCTAAGGACATCTGGACGATTTCGTCTTGTTGGAACCGTCACAATATCAATACCCGTTTCATATAGGTGCTTTGGAAAAATGGCCAGCGGCTCTACAATGATCACTGTATTGGCTCTCCCGCAGTTGTTAGGATCTAATCCAAGATCACCTGCTCCTCTTGAGACGACAAGGCGGATATAGGCGTCCTTTAAGCCGTTCCTTTCAACTGTATGAATCATTTTTTCCGTGAGTTCCTCAAGTGAATATGGAATGTTCAGCATAATGGATCTAGCGGAATCATACAGGCGGTCTAAATGTTCTTTCATTCGAAAGATATTTCCGTTATACACGCGAATCCCTTCGAAAACACCGTCGCCATATAAGAAGCCATGATCGTAAACTGAAATTTTCGCATCCTCTTTTTTCACGAGTTCATCGTTTAAAAAGATCCACTGTTCCTTTTGGTCTTCCATTTTCAGTGAGCACCCTCTCTTTCAAACAAAAAGTAGTTGAATTTTCAGACACTTTATATTGAAGTGTCTCTCGCTTGCACTGCGTGTTTGTTTAGCTTTTGTTGAACCCATCTTACGCCGCTTTCCATACAGTGTCAACAGCATTTTTAAAATTATTAGACAATTTAGACTAATCAAAATTAAATGTATACGCTTACACCTTTGCTAGACAAGGAATGAAAAAACTTAAAATTTTTTGTATTTTTTCTTCAATTTATTTACTTTACATGAACGGTTTTCTTTTGAGAAAACTTTTGTGATATTTTTTCACAACATTTTTGATGAATATTGTGAAATTTCATTGACTTTGTTTTTTCTTTTGGCATGCCTTTCTAAAGCGTTTTCCTATGAATTTATGATAGAATGAGAGCATCTAATAGAAGGAGGGCAATACATGGCTAACATCAGAGGTTATATCGGTACGTATACTAAGGGAGACAGTAAAGGCGTTTATACGTTTACATTAAATACGGACAAGCAGCAGATTGAGCAAGTAGAAGTCGCTGCTGAACTTGAAAATCCTACATATTTAACCGTGTCAGAGGATCAAAAGTTTGTTTATGCTGTTGTGAAAAAAGGATCACAGGGCGGCCTTGCTGCGTATCAAATTGATTCGACAACAGGCAGACTTCACTTCATCAACCAAGAGCTTGCCGATGGAGCTTCTCCTTGCCACGTCAGCGTGGACAGTCAAACGAAAACAGCGTATACAGCGAATTATCATAAAGGGACAGCAGAGATGTATGAAATCGATGCTGAAAATGGCTCAGTGATCCGCACGCTCTCACAGGCGCAGCATGAAGGAACTGGCCCTAACGAAGATCGTCAGGAAAAACCGCACACTCACTTTATGGGTCTCACGCCAGATGAACAATTTGCAGTGGCTGTTGACCTTGGAACAGATGGAATTTATACGTATAAGAAAGAAGACGGCAAACTTGAGCTTGCTCATACATTTGAAACAAAGCCAGGCAGCGGACCTCGTCATATCACATTCCACCCAACGAAACCTGTGGCATATGTAATGACAGAACTAAGCTCCGAGGTCATTGTGCTTCGTTACTTTGAAGATGGTCATTTTGAAGAGATCCAAACAATCGCGACCATTCCAAGCGATTTTACAGAGAACAATCAAGGCAGTGCCATTCATGTCTCTTCAGACGGACAATTTGTTTATGCAGGAAATCGCGGTCATGACAGCATTGCGATTTTTAAAACAGACGCTGACGGTCAATTAAGTCTTGTCGAGATTGCTTCTTCTGAAGGTAACTGGCCTAGAGATTTTGTGCTTGATCCAACAGAAGAATTCCTCGTCGGTTCAAACCAAGAATCTAGCAATCTCGTGTTATACAAACGCGACAAAGAAACAGGACGACTTACTGTCTTACAATCAGACATTACCGTCCCTCATCCAGTTTGCGTGAAATTTTTAGGGTAAAGAAAAAAGCCTCCAATAACGGAGGCTTTTCTTTATACAGACGGCATACCGCCATCCTCAAGCTTTTGATCAATCAAAGACGTATCGGTTTTTTCGCCGAACCATTTTGACAGCCTTTCTTTTGCTTTCCCTTTCATATCATCATCAATGTACATTGCTACTTGAAGCAAAGCAAATGTAATGGCTCCTAAATCATCTGTATAGCCGACACCAACCAATGTATCCGGAATGAGATCAAGTGGAAGGATAAAGTAGCCGAGTGCTCCAATAATCAAGGTCTTTGCTTTGACCGGCACTTCGGGTTTTTGCAATGTATAGTAAAGTAATAGCACAGCATAGACAAGAGAGACACCAGCTTTTTGTGCCGTCTTTTTTAGCTTTTCCCAAAAGGCATGATCATTAAAATGCTTCTTCGAACGCTTTAATAGTTCTTTTTTCTCAGAACGATTCATCATATCGCCTCCATCTACAGCATAGCCCTTTTCCCTCAGTTATACAAGATATCCGCTGATTCGACAAACAAAAAGCAGCAGAAAGCTGCTGCATTCTACTGCTCTTTGTAAAACTTTTCAATTGCCTTATCGATGTACACCCATCCTTTATAAGACACATGAATCGTATCTTTAAAGAAATATGGATCGTACTCATGCTTAGTCAAATCTGCGACTTCATACCCATTATCTCGAATTTGACGATTGATTTTTTCATAATAACCTGTACGGCCTTCTTTCGGAAAACCGGTGTAATCATACCACTTTCCGTTGACAGGAATCGTCACAAACAAAGGCTTCGCCCCTGCCTGTTTTAAAATATCCAGCATGATTTGAAAATCTTTGTATTCTGGTGATTCCGCATAAGAATGACCTTCACGGGAATCCTTCATCTTTTTCATGATCGGTTTCAGCTTGTGGTCAAACAGTTTTTGGTTAATATAAAACGGGTTGTCCCCTGCTCTTTTCGCACCAAAAATGCTCGCTTCTTTTTCAAGCTCAGCCCATGTTTTTCCTTTGACTGAAGGAGACGGTTGAAGCTTGCGCTCATGCCCCGATCCAATCGTATAGTACATGTCTTTCTTTTGAAGCATGCCATAATACATTTTCGCAATAGGAGAAATCGCGCCATAAGCGAACTTGTTCCCAGATAGCTCTGCTTTAAAAAGCTCTGTAATCACCATGTCGTTTTTGACTGCTTTAAACTTCATGATTCTTTTAATCAGTTCTTTTTTCACAGTTGGATCAATTTCTTTATTATAGGCGAGATTAAGCGCTTGAAGCGCTGAATAGTTCGGTGCAAAGTGATTCTCGTCAGATCCCCATTTCACAAACCACTGCGGGGACACGATAAATACAAGCTTCTTCCCTTTTAATTCATCCATATGCGCTGCGAAGTTCATCGCATGAATTAATGATTGCGATCCACCTTTTCCAATAAGATAAGGTGTAAACCCTTGAGGATTCTCATGAAAGAAATTCGAAGGGTGATAAGGATCAAAACGTGATAGTTCAGAAGATCCATAGATCGGCAAATAAGTTGGATCTTTTAGCATTTCATCTTGTAAATAGAGCCCTTGGAACATCCCTGGATCTAATTCTGTGGCTGACTTTTGTAATTTGTCTTTTGGGATCAGGTGTGAGAGCCATGCATTTGGTACAAGAAGAACACCAATGAATAGAACAGCCGCTAAAATAAGCGGCCCAAAAAAACGCTTTTTCATTACTTCATCTCTGCCAGCTGCTCAGCAATATGATTCGGCGTATCCCACACATCACGATCGAATTCTGTAATCGGAACAGTGATTCCGAGTTGACTTTCAATTGCCATAAGCAGTTCTACTGTACCAAATGAATCAAGAAGACCTTCTTCAAAAATCGCAATCTCTGGATTTTCTTTCACAACGTCATCCTGACAAACCTCTGCAATAATACCGTATACTTGATGTTTAAATTCCATAATTTTCTACTCCCTTAATCATTAATGATGAAATGGTTTTCCTGAAAAAATATAAAATCCGAAACAAATCACATGGAATGTAATAATGATCGACACAACCATTGTGACCTTATTATCCGGCCACCACTTGTGCTTTTTATTCCATTTCTCAAATAAATTGTAACCGGACATGATAACTGCATGATATAGTCCGTAAATAATATATTGAAGGGCAAGACCATGCCAAGCACCCATCAACAGAAAGAGGACAAAGTACCCAATATTTGATACAGCCATTCGGTTCTTGATCCACTTCTTTTTAGTCATAAAGAACACAAATCTCATAAACACGTAGTCTCTGAACCAGAAGGACAGGGACATGTGCCAGCGATTCCAGAAATCTTTAATGTTTCGGCTGATAAACGGTTTATTAAAGTTCTCTGGTGATTTAATGCCCATTATATAACTCACACCTACAGCAAATGCTGTATATCCAGCAAAGTCAAAGAACAAATACATGCTGTAAGCATACATATACGTTAACTGCTGAACAAAGTGACTGCTGCTAATGTGATGAATATTCATCAGAATATACGTGTGGATCAAATATCCAATAATGAACTTATATAAGAAGCCAATGAAAATTTTATGAATACCGGCATATAGAAGATCACTGTATGCTTCCTTTTCAGGCGGCGTATCCATATCCTTTTCAAATCGGCGGTAACGATCAATCGGACCTGATGAAATCGTTGGGAAAAAGACAATGAAATAGACCAAACGGTGAACCGGAATTTTCTTCTTAATCAAGCCGTCTCTTGTCTCGATAATTAACTGAACACCTTTAAATGTTAAGTACGAGATCCCCAAAAAGCTCAGCCAGTTCATTGGCGGCGGTTGATGCGGCTGGTGAGTTAAAAAGAACGGTAAAATCTTTGACAGCACAAGCGGTAAAATAGATGCCACCACTGCTGTATAGAAAACGGATGCCTGATTCGCCTTTAACCGGTATGCAAGGTACAGGCGGATGATGATGACTTGCCACACCGTGAACAAGAAGAGCAGCAGCGCGCCATGGGCATCCTTTGAGAAAATAAGCGCCAGCGCCACAACCGTTGCAAACATGTTGTAGCCCTGCATTCTTTTGCCGCGAAGACCAAGGATGATCGTCGGCAAAAGAAGAATACCAATTAGAATGAAGAAAAAGAATGAACTAAACGGAATCATAGAAGAACCTCTTTCGCGATTCTCTTACGGTCAACCTTCCCGTTTGGCGTCATGTACAGCTGCTCAAGATACACAAACTTTCTTGGAATCATGTACGCTGGCAGTGAATCCGCCATTTCTTTCTTAATCGCACTTGTCAGCTGATACTCTTTTTCAAATGAATGAGCTGCTGGAACAATCGCTGCAATCAAGTACTCGACATGACCATTTGGCTGGAATGGCACAATCACACAAGCATTGACATAAGTTGTCTCGTTCACATGATATTCAATTTCCTCAAGCTCCATCCGGTATCCATGAAGCTTAATTTGATAGTCGAGACGGCCATGGCACGTAATTAATCCATCCTGCGCCACACCTGCGTCACCTGTACGGTAAGCAGGACGTCCTTCGTATTCAAAGAACACTTTATCCGTTAAGGCTTGTTCACCTAAGTAGCCTCTCGTGACGCTTGGCCCCACGATGACAATTTCGCCTTTTTCACCATCAGGAAGTGTCTTGCCTTCTTCATCTAAAATGACGATGTCTGTATCAGGTTTGGCATAGCCGACTGGTAAAGAATCGTGCTGATCAAGAATCGCCTGCGTGACTTCAATTGATGTGATCGCAACAGTTGCTTCAGTCGGACCATACGTATTAAAGACCTGCGCCTTTGGAAAACGCTCCAGAAGTGCACTTGCTACAGCTACAGGAAGCGCCTCACCGCAGAACAAGAAAACGTTCAGCTCAGGTAAAAGCTCCCCTGTAAAGGAAGGGTCCATTAAGCACATTTGCACAAAAGAAGGTGTTGATGTCCACACTTCAACGTCAGATTGACCAAGTGCTGCAAACATATCCTTTGGCTTATTCACAAGATCTTTCACTAAACAGTAAAGCGTGCCGCCTGATTGAAGCGCTGGATAGAGATCCATCACTGATAAGTCAAAAGAAAATGGTGCTTGATTTAAGAATGTGCGTCCTTCACCAATTGGGAAGTCACGGCACATCCACTCTGTAAAGCTTTCTAAATTATTGGCTGTTACCTGAACGCCTTTCGGTTTTCCTGTACTGCCAGACGTATAAATGATGTAAAAAACATCATCTTGTTGAACCCACTGCGTGGATGGCGGTGCTTCTTTTTCAAGTGCTAAAAGCGATGCCGCACTCTTCACTTCAATGTGCTCTTCTACATCTATTACATTCTGCTCATTTGCACAAATCAATAGACTGGCTTTTGAGCTTTCAATAATTGAGACGATGCGCTCGACAGGTATTGAGATATCGACCGGAATATACGGTCTGCCTGATTTCACACTGCCTAAGAAAGAAATCAGCATCTCTGGCTCCATATGACCGTATACAATGACAGGTTCACTGCCAGCTGCGACTGCATCAATCGCACCAGCCATTTGGTCTGATAGACGCCAAAGCTCATCATATGTGATCGAAGCATGTTGAGAAACAAATGCTGGCTGTGTTGGTTTCGTTTGTTGGTATTCATGAATCGTGTGTAATAGTTTCATAGTTTAATCTCCAATTAAAAATCGTTGTAAATGAATGATCCCGTATTTGCTGTGTGGAATCCGTAAATAAAGAACAATAATAGCAAAATAAGTAAGTAAAAGCTTGTATATCCTATCCATTTTACAGACTTATTTTCTGATAGCTTTTTGAATAGCATATTGATAACCTCTTTTCTTTTGACACTTATAGAGACGCATGACTCATTCAAAGAGTTTCATATCAAAGCATAAAATTTTTAAGAAAATGCTAAAAAAATGTCGAACCTTAGAACGTCCCTTTTGAGCAAAGCTGTCTTATTGTAACAAAGATTTAATACATTTGAAATGAAATCCGATCTTAAATTTGCCTTAAAATTGCTGAAAGCTGTCGAACTAACGCAAAAGCCACCTAGTTGGACTAGATGGCATTGATTTCATTTACTTCTTATATTTATTGACTTCGAACATAAGAATGTTGTTGAATACTACATAGTCCTTTTTACTTTCAAAAGGACCTTTATTGTTGTCATGCTCGTCAATTTCATAAAAACCTGGTCCTTCTCCGGCATCACGCTTTTTGTACCAAGATAGGAAAGCGTTGATTTCTTTCATGGAGAGGTCATACTCTTTTTGCAAGCCATTGACCATTGTGATGATGAGAAGGGCATCACCGTCTTCATTTGTTGCATCGTCTTTTGGTGGTGTTGTCGGTTCTGGATCTTTGTCACCGGGTGTTTCTGTGTTGATTGGAAGTTCCAGGTCTTTTAAGGAGATAGAGATGACCGATTTATAGTTTCTATCAGCTAATTGAGTAAAGTTATTGTTGGGTATTCTACCTCCTATGATATATAAAGTATCATCTATAATTACAGAAGAATGAGCAATACGCATATCGCTTTGCGGCGTATTCACATAGGATTTCTGTTCTGTATTAACGTCATAAAGATATTGATATTTTGGAGCAACTGCCGTAACTAATATATTTTCTTTATAATTAACAGCAGACAAATACTCCCCTTTAAATCCATCTTTTTTTTCTGTCCACTTATTATTAGAAGGGTTGTATTCATAGATTATAGATTTTGTATTACCGGAAACTGCATAAAACTTCCCTTTCGAAACCACACTTGTAGCATTTTTAATTATTACACTTGGTTGTGGTTCTTTTACCCATTCGTGTGTGGTTAAATTATAACTATAAAATTCATCTCCCCCACCTAGAACATAAATTTTGTTATCAATAGCTCCAGCCTGTACATTATATGCTCCTTTTAATGACTTAAACGGAACATTTTCTAACTTAGTCCATTCATCTTTTTTTGCATCATAAACTTCAAAGCTATTAAACTTTCTATCTTCAGATCCCCCTGCTATAACATAAATTTTGTTGCCAATTGTTACTGTTGCCGCCCCTCCCCTAGCAGTTGGCATTACACTTTTTTCAAACCATTTGTTCATGCTGGGATCATACATATAAGTTTGATCTGAATATCCTTTATTATAAGAACCTCCCCCTATAATATAGATGTTTCCGTCTACTACTCCTGTACTAGCACCAATTCTTGCCTCCGGTAAGTCCGCAAGCTTTTTCCATTCTGCAGTTGCAGCTTGTGCTACTTGATGTGATTGCAGAATAGCAAGTACAAACAAGATCATTACTAATAACCATTTTTTCAAGAATATCACTCCTTCAGATAGTCTTACTCTATATGTATCGGATTAAACTGTACATTTTCTACCACAAAATAGAAGTGAATTTAGAATAGTAGTGTTCTTCTCTAATTCACTTTCATATCACTCGCTACTTTTTACCTATTCATTACCTATTTTTATATTGTTAAAATAAAACATAATTATTTGAGAAGGGAGTGAACCTTCTGGGCAAGATACTTGATGCAAAAGAACTAACAAGTGCCATGGACACAAGGGCAAAAGACTACCAGGAACTCCGCGAACAAATGGTAGATTTAAAAAAGGCATTACAAGGTGTGGCCAATCTCGGTGATGATTTCACTGGGAAAGGTGCAGATAATATTAAAAGTTTCTATAAAGAGCTTGCTGGAAATGTAGACATGTTTATCAGCTTCATTGATAAACAAAAAGCCTTTCATGAAGGTGTTTCTGGGACACTGGATGATACGAGCTTTGGCGGCGATACCTTTGTAGAAGAACACTTTTTAGACAACGCAGTACATATGGGCATCAAGAATGCCAAAAGCATTGTGAAGGATCAAAAAAAGGCACTCAAAACGATTTTTCAAGACATTGATGACCTCATTTCCCTAGAGGTATTTGATAGCCAAACCTTTGATGAAAAAATAGAGGATGCGGAAGATGAACGAAAAAAGACAGTCAAAGATCTAAGAGAGCTTGATCAAAATTTAAAAGATGAATATGCTTTGTCAGAGACGGAGCAGCAAGCTACAATGGCATTGTACGCTGAAATGATGAATGCGACAAATGATGGAAAAGCGATTTCGCCTATGAATTTTGACAAGAAAGCGTATCAAAATAGCGAAATCTACAAGGCAAAAAGCGATATTGAGAAGCAAACTTCTGAATATCTGAAAATCAAAAAAGAACAAGAAGAAGCCCGAAAGATTGCGAAGGAACAAGAAGCGCTCGCCAACCGCCCTTGGTATGAAAAAGCCTTAGATTATGGCGGAAATATTGTCAATGAACTAACTGGTGTGAACGATGCAAAACGTGCCGCAACGGGCATTGATCCAATCACAGGAGAGGAACTCACCGCAGGACAGCGAGTCGCGGCAGGCGGCATGGCAGCAGCCGGCTACATCCCTATCGTCGGCTGGGCAGGCCGCATTTTCAAAGGCGGAAAGGCTGTCTATAAAACGACTCAAGCCACATCAGCCGCAGTCAGGGCAGTTGACATCTACAAGACATCACAAAAATCCTTTGATGCCCTAAAGACCTCCCAAAAAGGTTTATACGGCCTCACAGCCACTAACGGCTTCAGCGAAGCGATCACAGGCCGAGACATGTTTGGAAACAAGATTTCGAAAGAACAGCAGGAAGCGAGTATGAACGCAGCGCTTGGAATGCTTTTGCCGTTTGGACTAAATGGTGTAAATAATAAATTAAAAAATAAAGCAACACTAGACGTACAGAAAAACTTAAATAAAAACCATCATGAATCTAGAAAAGCTAGTTTAAAAGAAATTAAACGCCAATTAAATATACCAAGAACACAAAACCCTGAAAGTCAAAAGATGGTGCCCTTAACAGATAAAAATGGAAAAAGAATATTAAATGAAAAAAACCAACCAATCCTTACGAGAGAGCTTACGTATGAAGTTAATGGTAAAAAGATTGTTATTCAGGATCATTCAAATGGTCACGATTTTGGAGAAGGAGGCATCGGAAACCAACCTTCACACCACAATGTAAGACCTGAACATAACACCCGCAATGGTAAAGTCGAAGGTGTAGAAGACCATTATTATTTTGAAAGAAGAAACAATAAATAACTCAAACGAGGAGTATCCAAATGATTAGAGAAGAAAAATTTATGAACCCACAAGCGATGACTCAAATTTTCGGGGGGATCCCCCATTTTAAAAATGCAGAAATCATGAATGTTGATTTAAACAGAGATGGTCCTACCCTATTTATAAGACTAATGACAAAAGACTCCGTGAAGAATAAACCTAAACGTTGGGGGAATTTTGATGTTGTCTACGTTGAATTATCATTCATTGGTGTAACGGATTTAAAAATTAATCATTTAGGAAATAATAATATAATTGATCATTTTGAAATTAACACAACAGAGAATGAAGGATTTCTAAAAATAAATTGCAAGAATCAAATGCAAATCGAAACCATATTTGATTGGGCAAGGGTTGAACAAATTTCACCGGGGCTAATTGGTTCTTAAAATCGTTTCGCAGTACGAAAGTGGCTGAAGCCACTTTCGTATAAAACCTCATTATACACTTCATGACTTCTATTAATACACTGAAATTATGATCAAAAAACAATAAAAAGAACCTGTGGTTTCATGATTTTCTCATCATTCCATGATAAGAAAATCCGTCACAAGGCAAGTAGGTTCTCCGTTTTCATCTAGCCCCCAAAAGCTTGGATACATCCCGTCACCGTAGCCTGTGGTAAACATGGCAATGTCCACCTTGTCATGAAAACTTGTGACGAGCCAGTCCCATGTATGCTTGTAGTTTTGCTCAAGCGCTTCTGCAAATTCCTCGTAAAAATAAAAATCATTGTCCTCTTTATATCGCTTATCCTCATAAGCTTGAAGATAAAGTGCTGCCTCCGCATCCATGAAACAGCCCATACCCGTATTTACACCGTAGCGGAAAAACTCGTCTTCTTTCAAATTTTTGAGATCCTGTCCTGCTCTTGTGGCAAGCTCCCATTTTATTGCTTGCTCGTTTGGAAACTTGATCATTGCATAGGCTACTCGTTCGTCTCCGCTTTCCAAACGCTTAACTACCAATATAATAGGATATTTTCCTAGAGTAACTTTCCTCGTAAACGATTGGTCCCCTTCTGAAACAAAAGGATCACAGGCAACGATATGCCCGCTCGTGATCTCGATGTTCCCGATCTGTTTAGTAAATAATTGATCACCCTCTTGATTGCTTGTCTCTCTATTTCTATATACCAGGTGTGTTGGATTGATGTTGTACAAGTGATCATTCCTTTCATTGTTTTTCTGGGGTGTTTGGCATTATGTATTTTTCCCCCATTTAATCCATCAATAAAAAAGCTGTAACGAGTTAAGCTTCATCTCCATTCTCGTCCATAATGCAAGTTCTTACTTAAAACTCAATTCATCTTCTCCTTCTACTATACACCTTACTTTTTTTAGTTGGAGAAAGAATATTCTCTCTTTTGCATATTTACCGCTTTACAATGCCTTTTTCATTAGGAAGGTTAATTTAAAAATGCCCTTCCAATGGAGGGCTGTGCTATTAACTATTTTCTTTTGAGTATTTCTTAATCAATGCTTCGCTAATTCTGCTTACGATATAGATCGCAACCGCTAAAATCACCATCAACGGAAACATGCTTAAACGATTATCTGCAACATATACAATGATCCCCACAATGATAGCCACTACGATTGCCGTGAAAAAATGCTTCACGCCATCTCACCCCTTTGTATAAATCATATACATTTTATTACACAAAAGGTTTAATTGAAATGATTTCCATAAAATCAGCAAGTTTCGTTCGTCCACTCTTAAAGTAGATTGCTATCCCCCTTATGTTGTTCGCACAATCTCCATATGTTAAAATCAACTAAAATATCTATTTAATGGATCAATCAGGAGGTCATTAAGTGTCACAGCAAAGCACGCCATCCAAAATGCTATTAATTACTTTACCCGCCTCTATTATTGCCCTTGTGATGATCTTAGGGAAAATTGATACACCTGTAACAAATGTTTTATTTTATCTTGTGGCTTTTAGTGTGATGGGGTTAGTTGTTTCAAGCTTAGTAAAAGACTATAGGAAAAAGAAAAGTTAACTTCACATTTAGGGAGGAAGCTATCGTTATGTAGCTCAAAACTGATTGTAATCTCTCAATTCATTACTGTTGGAAGATAAATGACCGGTAAAAAATCAACTCCCCCCGCTCCCAAACTTTAATATGAAGCGAGAAAACGAACTTAAGTTCCAACAAACAAAAAAGCCTGAAACCCTTGATAATAAAGGATTTCAGGCTTTTAATTTAGTACGTCCCAGGAGAGATTCGAACTCCCGACCGACGGCTTAGAAGGCCGTTGCTCTATCCTGCTGAGCTACTGGGACATGTTGTTATGTATTGTGCTTTGGTGTATTACCTCAGCGACAAGATTTATTATATTACTATTGTTCTTTAAAGTCAACGGTTTTTCGAAAGTTTTTTCATAAGGGGCAAATGCTGCACCCTTATGAAATACCTTCCAATGTGACAGTGTTTTCGAGGTCTTGTATGGCAAGACCTTCGTCCGTGAAAAACTGTACGTTTGCTTCGCTTCCATCTAGTGTCAGTATAGCATAGCTGCGCTCTTTTCGCACTCTTGGCAAGTGCACGCTGCCTGGATTAATGAGCAGTTTTCCTCTGAGCAGCTCACTGCCTGGGATGTGCGAGTGGCCAAAGCAGATAATGTCTGCGCCCAGCTCTTCTGCACGGTAGTAGACTTGAAGTAAGGATTGTTTGATGCCATGCAGATGTCCGTGAGTGAGAAATAGTTTTCCGCCTCCATCAAGTGGGAGCAGGAGCTCTTCTTCAAAATCGCCCATAAAGTCACAATTTCCTTTGACGACTTTGTATCCTTCGAGTGCTGGGTGGTTCGTTTCGAGTTCTGAATCTCCGCAGTGAATCATCATGTCAACTTCAGCCGCATGCCGATTGGCAATGGTTTGAAGTTCGTCTGTGAGTCCATGACTGTCACTAATGATGAGTATCTTCATGGCTTCATTCCCCCTTATTCATTTGCGTCTAGCAGTGATGAAAGCTTTTGAAGCGCGACCGCCCGATGGCTGATCTTGTTTTTCTCCTCTGGTGATAACTCGGCCATCGTCTGGTCTTTGTCTTTGACGATGAAAATTGGGTCGTATCCGAAGCCGTTTTCGCCGATTGGTTTTTCTGCGATGAAGCCTTCTACTGATCCTTCTACCGTCTTTGTTTCTTTTCCCGGTATGCTGACAGCAAGGGCACATCTGAATCTGGCTGTGCGGTCTTCTTTTTCAATGCCTTGAAGTTCGCTCAGCACTTTTTCCACATTCTCCGCATCGTCTTTATGCTCACCAGCGTATCTCGCTGAATACACGCCAGGTTTTCCGCCCAGATAATCAATGGACAGACCGGAATCGTCTGCAATGACCATTTCACCTGCTTTGGCTTGAATGGCCTCCGCTTTGATGATGGCATTTTCTTCAAAGGTTTGTCCTGTTTCTTCAATTTCTTCAGTAAAGCCAATGTCTGCTAGTGTTTTGACCGTGAATCCTTTTGGCTCAAGAATGGCTTTGAATTCTTTCGCTTTGCCCGCATTGTGCGTTGCAATGATGGCTGTTTTCATCCTGATCAAACCCTTCTCTTTATTCGATGACTTCTCCTGTTACTGCTTTTTGCTTTTCGATTAATTCTTTGATGCCCTTTTCGGCTAAATCAAGCAGTCCGTTTAGCTGTTCTCTTGAGAATGTCGCTTCTTCGCCTGTTCCTTGAAGTTCAACAAAGCGTCCAGCGCCTGTCATGATGACATTCATATCTACTTCAGCAGAAGAATCTTCTTCATAGTTTAAATCTAACAGAAGACCTTGCTGAGAATCAATTCCGACGGATATCGCCGCTAAATAATCAGTAATCGGGTTTTCTTTGATGACTCCTTCAGCTCGTAGCTTTTGAATCGCGAGTGTCATGGCAACAAAAGCACCTGTGATCGACGCTGTGCGTGTGCCGCCGTCTGCTTGAATGACATCACAATCAATCCAAATGGTGCGTTCGCCAAGCTTTTCTAAGTCAACGACTGCACGGAGTGCTCGTCCAATTAAACGCTGAATCTCCATAGTACGTCCTGTGACTTTTCCTTTAGATGATTCTCTTATCGTTCTTTGTGCAGTTGCTCTTGGAAGCATGCTATATTCTGCTGTGATCCAGCCTTTTCCTTCTCCTCTTAAAAAAGGAGGTACACGGTCTTCGATCGATGCATTACAAATCACCTTCGTATTTCCCGCTGAGATTAAGACAGAGCCTTCTGGATGCGTGATGTAGCCTGCCTCTATTTCAATTTTTCTCAATTCGTCATATTGTCTTTCATCTAATCTCATGTTTTACCTCCGTTACGATATACATTCCTCGCGAGTGCCAGCGGGGTTCTCCTACTAACTTTGACAACCTCAGCTCGTTCTAATCGCTTGGAATAAAAAAGAGGCAGCGAATATGCATGCCTCTTTTTCTCCATTATATCAATGTGTGACGTTAAAAACTACCTGTATTCACTTGTTCTGGTCGTGAAACCGGCTTTGTGAGCTCTGCTCCTTTTTCGTTCACAAGCTCAGCCTTGCCGTTCACCTTGACAGATACGCTTTTGACGTCCGGCAGCTCGGTTAATGTGAGCACAATGCTATCAAGAACTTTTTGTGAAATGACCTTTTTCTTTTCATCTGCACTGCCAAAAATGGATTCGTTGAAATCAAGTGTCACATGGCCATCTTTTACTTTTGGTACATCATTCAGCTTCACATCTTGATCGAAGTCTGTAAGCAGATGGCTTTTTTTGCTTGGTCCAGAGACGAGCTCATCAATCGCTGCTGTAATCGGATCATCCTTGTCTTTTGGCGCTCTTGTGGTCACCGGAACGTAGTACGTCTGTTCATCAGATTCAGCTAAATAGTACACCGTCACTGGCTTTGTCGCTGTCATATCAGCAGCAGCCTCGTGCTGGATATTAATACCGTCTTCTCTGCTTAAATCATCTGAGATAGGTGTACCGTTCACTGGCATTTCTTTTAGTTCATGTCCATTCATCTTCAATTTGACTTTGGCTATGGAATCAAACTGAGTTAACGTCCAAGTGACAGATTGCAAAATGCGCTGCTCGTCTTCTTTTTTATAGTTTTTAAATTCATTTGAAAAATCGACAACCGCCGTTCCGTCTTTAATATCGACAGATACCCTCGTGTCCGCTGGCAGCACTGCTCTGAAGCCATTCGGCATTAAGTTAGAAATAGGTCCCCCATCCACGAGATATTCAAGGGTTTGTTTGGCACTTCCTTCATTTTTCGGCAGCGGAATAGATTGAGATACGACATACCCGTTTTTATCAATTAAATATAATTCTCTCATCACCGTATCTGCCTGCTTCTCTTCTTTTCCTTCTTTGGCTGTTTGTTTATCTTCTTTATTTTCTTTCACATATGTGACGTTTTGTGGTGGATCAATCTCTGTTTTCGCTTGGTCTGTTTGAAACAATCCGCATCCTGACAAAAGCATGGCTGACGCGATACACGTAACAGCTGCTGTAGATCCTTTTTTCAGCATACTTCACCCTCCTCTAGTAGTTTGTACTACTATGTATACGAGCTCCCCCAGAGGATTAGACCCTTTTCATAAAAAAATAACCCACTTCAAATAGAAGCGGGTTATTGCTGATAGATGTGTTCAAGTGACACGGTTTCGACCTTCCCCGGCAGGTAGCCAAACCAATCACGAGCGATGTTTTGAAAATTTTGCTGCTGCCCTGTTGTGTAAAATGTATGGACAGGTGCTTCTTTAGAGGTATTTAACAGCCCTTTATATGAAAGAATCGTACTTGCTTCTCTCGCTGTCTCATCCCCTGATGAAATGATGCTGACATCACTGCCCATAAAGCGCTGAATCGGTTCTTTTAAAATTGGATAATGTGTGCAGCCAAGAATAAGTGTATCAATTCCTGTTTCTTTCATCGGTTCAAGGGAATCTTTCACCACTGCCTCTGCTGTCTGATCTAAAAACGTACCGCTTTCCACAAATGGGACAAGGAGCGGACACGCCAGGCTTTGAACCGTTAGACCTGCTTTTAGTGACAGCAGCGCTTCTTTGTATGCCTCGCTTTTGATCGTATTGACTGTGCCAATAACGCCAATATGCTGGTTGTTCGTCACTTTAATTGCTGTACGGGCGCCAGGCTGAATGACGCCAATAACCGGAATATCAAGCGTTGCTTTAATTTCATCCAGTGCGATCGCCGTTGCTGTGTTGCATGCAATGACGAGCATTTTAATATGGTGGTGTTTTAATAAGTAGTGCGCCATTTCCCACGTATATTGAAGAACTTCTTCTTCTTTCCGCGGGCCATATGGACATCGTTTTGTATCGCCTACATAAATGATTTTTTCTTTTGGCAGTTGTCTCATGATTTCCTTTGCAACGGTTAAACCGCCGACGCCGGAATCAATGACGCCGATTGGTTGATCCAACAAAATCGCCTCATTTTCTTTTCATTTGCTGCTGTAGTTTCGTTAAGGATTGGTTGAAAACGATGGCTTCTTCTTCTGAGAAAGCCTCTAGAAGTTCACTGACGTATTCTTGGCGTTTAGCAATCACTTCTTGAATGATCCTCTCGCCTTCAGGCAATAAATGAATGCGAACCACGCGGCGGTCAGATGGATCTTTCACCCGTTCGACAAGTTCACTTTTTTCCATTCTATCAATTAAATCAGTGGTTGTACTGCAAGCCAAGTACATCTTTTGTGACAGCTCGCCTATGGTCATATCTCCAAATTCATAAAGCCACTGAAGCCCAATGAATTGTGGAGGTGTAATCGTATATTGATTCAGGATTTCTCTGCCTTTTTGCTTAATAATTGCGGCAATGTGACGCAATGATTTTTCAATCTCTGCAACATGGCCTGACTCATTCGTTTCCATTTTATTGATACCTCACTATAGCATCTCACTTTGATTAAAACGTACATGTCTATTTTCCTCGTTTTTCAAAGAAAATGCAAGAAGAGACTCATGGAAACCATATAGAAATAACCGGTTCCTTCCCGATATGGAAGGAAAACCGGCTGACTTTAGAGCTCTAGCTCACCCATACGCAGAAGCTCGACTACAGCCTGTGAACGGCCTTTGACTCCTAGCTTTTGCATGGCATTCGAAATATGATTTCGAACAGTCTTTTCGCTAATAAAAAGCTCGCTTGCAATTTCTTTTGTTGTTTTATCTTGGACGAGCAATTCGAATACTTCTCTTTCTCTTTTGGTTAATAGCGGCTTGGATTGAAACTCTTTCTCCTTCAAGTATTGTAACCCTCCTTGCTAAGGTGAGAGCTCTAGTCTCTATAGAATGGGATTCTGTATAGTCGAGATATCATATGCCGGGTGCAAGTGGTAGGTGACGTTAAAATCAAGAAATCCCGCATATCAGCGTCCAATTTCTGCGCTTTCATCCACGCAAAAAAGGCGATGTCTCTTCCCCGAGACATCGCCTTTTTTTGCGTGGTATTTAAAAGATTGAAATGGCGCCTGTTAACAATGCAATAAGGGTTGTAAAAAGGGCAGTTAACACGGTCCATAGCAGTGCATATTTTTGCAAATCACCAATATCTTTGTTCAGCATACTGACAAGCAGCAGTGTTGAAGCTACAAGCGGACTCAGTAAGTGGACAGGCTGCCCTATGATAGAGGCACGTGCAATTTCCACCGGATCAATCCCGTAAGCTTCGCCAGCTTCAGCCAAGATTGGCAGTACTCCGAAATAGTAAGCATCGTTTGAAAGCACAAATGTAAATGGCATACTCGTCAAAGCCACAATCAGCGGGAAAAATGAGCTGTAGGAATCCGGAATCATGTAAATGACCAAATTGGCAATGGACTCAACCATTTTTGTTCCAGAAAAGATCCCTGTGAAAATCCCTGCTGCAAATACAAGTGTGATAACCGTTAATGCGTTGCCTGCATGAGATAAAATTCGCTCGCGCTGATCTTCAACCTTTGGATAGTTGATCATAAGAGCAATGACAAATCCAATTAAGAAGAGTACAGGAATTGGTATGATATCCATGACGAGTGTGACCATGACAGCTACTGTAAGGAAGAAGTTAATCCAAATCAGATTCGGTCTCTTGATATCGGCTACTCCATCTTCAATTGACGCAGCCAATTCTGGAGAAATAGATACCTCTTCTTTGTGCTGAATTTCTGCAATCCCAATCCGTTTTCTTTCTTTTTTCCCAAGTACATAAGCAGTAAAAAGTATAAAAAGACCGCCTCCAACCATCGTTGGGAGTAATGGAATGAAAAATTCGCCTGCATCTAATCCAAGCGCTGCGATTGCACGAGTAGCCGGGCCGCCCCATGGCGTCATTCCGCTCATAATTCCTAATGATAATAATGAAATTGTTCCTAAAATTAATGGGTTCATCCCGATTCTTAAGAAAAGTGGCAGCATAGCTGATACGGTAATCATGTACGTTGTTGTTCCGTCACCATCTAATGCAACAAGCATAGACAAAATTGCTACCCCAAAAGCAATTTTGACAGGATCACCTTTTACAATACGTAGAATGAGTTTAATCAGAGGATCAAACAATCCAGCATCCAGCATGACACCGAAGAATAAAATCGCAAATAACAATAAAGCAGCTGATGGTGCAACAGTTTTCAGTCCATCAAGCATCATGTCCCCTAACCCTTTGTTAAAGCCGCCGATCAATGCAAATATGATAGGTACAACGGTTAGAGCCACCACCGGATGCATACGTTTTGTCATAATGAGAAATGTAAATGTCAAGACCATCAAGATCCCTAAAATAGCTAGCACTTTATATCCCTCCATCCTCTTCTTTACATGATCTGCAAGCGACCCCTTGCACTTGCGATCTATATGTTAGCGCTTTCTATTTCAAGGATATAATAGCTTTTTTTATAATGAAAATATCGATTTTTTCATCTATTCAATAAATTTCTTTTATAATCAACCTTGCTGATTTCTTAAAAACTCAATAAACGCTTTCACAACAGACAAATGAAGTGAGTCTGGCTGGTACATGAGCCATGTATCTCTTAAAACAGGCTGTCCATCTTTATACGAAAGACCTTTTACAAATAACTCATCACTTGGTCTGAGGCAAATTTCTGGGACAATGGCATAGCCTAAACCATGCTTCACCATCTCTTTTGATGTATCCTGACGGTCTGTCTCCATCGTCACAAGCGGGGGCATTGTGAATGTTTCCTGCCACCATCTGTTAATCAGCCGTTTTAATGAACTGTCTGTATGATAGTCAATGAGCGGCAGATTCGGGAGATCCTTTAGCTGAATTTCTGATTTTGAAATGATGCAAAGACGCTCTTTATCGAGCAAAAAACGCTCTCCATTCCAGTCATAATCGCCTCTTAAAATCCCTAAATGCACACTTGATGTTCCTAATAAATCCATTACCTTTGTGCTCCAGCCTGTGTTGACCATAAATTGAACATGCGGATACTGCTTAGAAAATTCTTTTAATATTTCTGGCAGTTTATACTGGGCAAAGTTACTTGAGACCCCTAACCGGATCGTTCCTTTGACCTTTTTTTGCATATTGAGCATGCCATCTTTCGTTTGCTGCAGCTGTTTGAGCATGTCATTTGCGTATTTAGCCAAGTATTCGCCCTCTGATGTAAATTCAATTCCTCGTTTTCTTTTAAAGAAAAGCTTCATATCAAACTCCTCTTCAAGCTGTTTCAATCGATAGCTTAAGGCAGGCTGAGAGACAAATAATTTTTCTGCCGCTTTTGTGATGTTCTTTTCTTCATAAAGTACCTTTAAAAACCGCCAATCTTTTTCATCCATTATATGCCCTCCTTTTTTACTAATTATAAAATATTTTTATTGATTTATCTTAAAATAATGTATTTAACTTATTTCTTATTATACTTTACCATTTTGGTTAGATAAACAGTTCATTAAAAATTGAGGGTGAGAGTCATGAGAAAAGTTCCAATCACAATCATGCGAGGCGGTACAAGCAAAGGAGTATTCATTCACGCAAACAATGCACCATATGAACACGATGAGCTCGAGGCATTTCTATTAGACATTATGGGCAGCCCTGACCGGCTGCAGGTCGATGGAATCGGCGGCGGTAATTCTTTAACAAGCAAAGTGGCCATTATCGATAAAGCCACACGCCCGGATGTGGATGTGAACTATACATTTGCACAAGTCAGCATTAATGAGAGATTTGTCGACTTTAAAGGAAACTGCGGGAACATCTCATCAGCCGTTGGGCCGTATGCGATCATTAAAGGACTTGTTCAAGCGGTTGAGCCCATTACGACTGTACGTATCCTCAATACCAATACAAATAAAGTCATTACGGCAGAGGTCGAAGTCGAAAATGGAGAAGTAAAATTTGAAGGACAGGCAGAAATTCCAGGCGTAAAAGGAACCGGTTCTCCCATTTATTTATCCTTTGAGAAACCTGAAGGCGCTGTCACAGGTAAAACCTTTCCGACTGGAAACAAAATGGATACGATTCAAACAAAGTTTGGGGAGATTCCAATCTCGATCGTTGACATTGCAAATCCGATTGCCTTTATTCGTGCCAAAGATATTCAATTAAAAGGAACTGAATTGCCTGAAGAGTTTACAGACGAATTACTGGATGATTTAGAAGAAATTCGTTCCCTCGCTGCTGAAATGTGTCATTTTGCAACAAAAGAAATGGCCACATTACAGTCTCCAGCTGTTCCAAAGCTTGCGCTCATTAGTGAGCCTGCTGATTATGTAGATACAAATGGAATCTTGAGACGAGCAGAAGATATGGACATCATCGTTCGTATGCTATCGATGCAAAGACCGCACCAAGCACTTGCCATTACCGGCTCTGTCTGCGTGACAGCCAGCTGTTTCTTGGATGAAACGCTTCCTTCTCAGCTGTTTCAAGGTCAAAATGACACCCTTCGTATTGGGCATCCTGCTGGGATTATGCAAACGGAAATTGACATCTCTCAAAACAGAGTCAAAGTCATTCGAACTGCAAGAGAAATTCTAGACGGAGTTGTCTTTACAAAACAAGACTATGTGATTCAGCCCCATATTAAAAGAGAAGCTTAAAGCAGACGAGAATATCGTCTGCTTTTTTTAATGCTGAAGCGGTGCATCGATATCTCCGGCAGAATGAGCTTTTATCTGTCCTTTCTCATCTTTTAGCTGGAGATGACCGTAGCGATTGACTCCGCAGCAAATGCCCTCTTCCCATGTTTGTTTTTCACGATCTAACGAGATTCGCAGCGGTTTATGAAGACGATATAACCGTTTGTTATAGAGGGAAGTGAGTGCTTCAAACCCTTCATTCTTCCAGCGTGTATGATATTTTTCAAAAGCGGCGGCAAGTTCCTTCACAAGCTGATCGGCTTTTACCTCTGTAAGTTCTGATAGGCAAATGGTTTTGTACGGAACATGCTCCGGCTTTGTCTTCACATTGATGCCAACCCCGATATAAATGGCGTTACGGTCCGCTTCAATCAATGTGCCAGATACCTTTGCTTCATTGATGAGAATATCATTTGGCCATTTAATCGCCAGCTGATCCTCAGCCCTGATGAGAGGTTTGAGTACATCGTAGATCGCTAGTGCCGTCAGCGGAGCGATCGTTGACTGGGTGGAGAGTTCTTCTGGCGGCAAAACCGTCATGGTCAAAGCGACATTCCCTGCAGGCGTTTCCCACGGTCTGCCTAGCCTGCCTCTTCCTGCTGTCTGCTGATGTGCATAGACAGCAAATGAAGGTTTTTCTCCTTGCTGAATGAGCCTTTTCGCTTCATTATTTGTACTATCAATGGTGTCATATTGAAAAATCTTCATGTGTTCTCCTTTTGTTCTTCTTAATATGGTCTTTTTATTATAACAAAATGAAGCTTACACGATGATGAGGGCTGCATGCTACCCATTTCGTTGAGCTTGAAATGTCTCTTTTTCTTCCTCTGTAAATGGGACAGGTGCGCCTGTTTCTTTATTAATTTGCACCATGGTGACCGAGCCTGTAAAGCATGGTTCCTGCTGCTCGTTTTCTCCTAAATAATGAAGGATGAGTGAGCTTGATCCGACTTTTTCCGGCTTTACATACACACGAAGCCGCTCCCCAATCTCCACCTGTTTGATGTAATCACATTGCAGGTTTGCCACGACTGTAATCGTCTCTCTCACACGTTTCATTCGTTTATCCACAATTCCCGTTTTTTGAAAAAAGGCTATCCTTGCTTCTTCAAAATATACAAAAGGGGTGACATTATTCATATGACCAAACATATCCGTTTCTGAAAAACGGACAGTCGTTTCGACATAAAATCGAAAGGATGCTCTCCATTCTTCAAACGGTTCCTCAATATATGACGGAAGTCTCACTTCATCATCTCCTTATTCATCAATAAACGCCTCTCCCATATTGGAAGAGGCGTTTATTTTGTGTTCCATCCAGCCTCTTGTAAACACTCATCATGATTGGCAAAGAGGACTGAATGTGATGTTATTCTGCGTGATCGCTTCCGAAGAAGTTACGGAAAGCTTGTAATGTTGTATCTCGGTTAAGTGCTGCAATTGATGTTGTCAGCGGGATTCCTTTCGGACAAGCCTGCACACAGTTTTGAGAGTTCCCACAGTTCGCAAGACCGCCGTCACCCATAATTTCTTCTAGACGGTCAGACTTATTCATCGCACCTGTCGGATGTGCGTTAAATAGACGAACTTGTGAAAGCGGTGCAGGGCCCATAAAGGAAGACTTATCATTCACGTTTGGACAAGCTTCAAGGCAGACACCACATGTCATACATTTAGAAAGCTCATACGCCCATTGACGTTTTTTCTCAGGCATTCTTGGTCCAGGTCCAAGATCATATGTGCCATCGATCGGCACCCATGCTTTTACTTTTTTCAAGGAGTTGAACATGCGGCTTCTATCAACCTGCAAGTCTCTCACGACCGGGAATGTTTTCATCGGCTGGAGACGGATCGGCTGATCTAACTGGTCAATCAAGGCTGTACATGACTGGCGCGGTTTTCCATTAATGACCATAGAACAAGCTCCGCACACCTCTTCAAGACAGTTCATGTCCCAGTTGATCGCCGTTGTTTTTTCACCTTGTTTATTGACCGGGTTACGTCTAATTTCCATGAGTGCAGAAATGACGTTCATATTCGGACGGTAAGGGATTTCGAATTCCTCATCATAAGGCTTACCATCTGCAGTATCTTGACGTGTGATTATGAAATGAATTGTGTTTTTTTCACTCATCTTATTTCTCCACCTTTTTCTTCGAGTAATCTCGTTTACGAGGTGCAATTAACGATACATCGACGTCCTCATAGTGGAATGCAGGCTTTTGATTTTTTCCTTTGAACGTAGCCATCGTTGTTTTAAGGAATTCTTCATCGTTTCTCTCTGGGAATTCCGGTTTATAGTGTGCGCCTCGGCTTTCATTCCGGTTATATGCCCCGATCGTAATGACTCTTGCCAGCTGTAGCATGTTGTCAAGCTGACGTGTGAAGGCAGCGCCTTGGTTGCTCCATGATGCGGTATCATTGATGTTGATCTTCTTGTAGCGCTCCATTAGTTCTTCGATCTTCTGATCTGTTTTTAAGAGTTTATCATTGTAACGAACCACTGTAACGTTATCCGTCATCCATTCTCCAAGCTCTTTATGAAGCACGTATGCATTTTCAGTACCATCCATGCTGAGGATGTTGTCCCATTTCTCCTGCTCTTTCTTCACGGCGCTGTCAAATAGTGCAGAAGAAAGGTCTTCCGCAGATTTTTCAAGACCGCTAATGTACTTCACCGCATTTGGTCCAGCGACCATTCCGCCGTAAATCGCAGAAAGAAGTGAGTTTGCACCAAGTCTGTTTCCGCCGTGCATTGAGTAATCACATTCTCCGGCAGCGAACAGACCTTTGATATTCGTCATTTGATCATAATCGACCCATAATCCGCCCATTGAGTAATGAACAGCTGGGAAGATTTTCATCGGCAGCTTACGCGGGTCGTCACCCATGAATTTTTCATAGATTTCAATGATTCCGCCAAGCTTAATATCAAGCTCTTTTGGATCTTTGTGAGAAAGATCCAGATATACCATGTTCTCTCCGTTGATGCCAAGCTTTTGCTCGACACATACGTCAAAGATTTCACGCGTTGCGATGTCACGCGGTACAAGGTTCCCATATGCTGGGTATTTTTCTTCAAGGAAGTACCAAGGCTTCCCGTCTTTATATGTCCAAACACGTCCGCCCTCACCACGAGCTGATTCACTCATAAGACGAAGCTTGTCATCTCCTGGAATCGCTGTCGGGTGAATTTGAATGAATTCTCCATTTGCATAGTGCGCACCTTGCTGATAGACGATAGATGCAGCAGATCCAGTGTTAATCATGGAGTTTGTTGATTTACCGAACACAATTCCAGGACCGCCTGTTGCCATGATGACTGCATCTGAACGGAAGGATTCAATTTCCATTGTCGTCAAGTTCTGCGCGACAATTCCGCGGCACACTTCCTCGTCATCTAAAACGGCGCCAAGGAATTCCCAGCCTTCATATTTCGTGACAAGTCCTGCTACTTCATAGCGGCGAACCTGCTCATCCAGTGCGTATAATAGCTGCTGGCCTGTTGTAGCTCCAGCAAACGCTGTACGGTGGTGCTGTGTTCCCCCGAAGCGGCGGAAGTCCAATAATCCCTCTGGTGTTCTATTAAACATAACACCCATACGATCAAGTAAGTGGATAATGGACGGCGCTGCTTCACACATTGCCTTTACTGGCGGCTGGTTGGCTAAGAAATCTCCGCCGTATACCGTGTCATCAAAATGCTCATAAGGTGAATCCCCTTCACCTTTTGTATTGACCGCTCCGTTGATTCCGCCCTGTGCACATACAGAATGCGAACGTTTCACAGGTACGATTGAAAATAGTTGAACAGCTGTTCCCGCTTCTGCTGCTTTAATAGTTGCCATGAGACCAGCTAAGCCGCCTCCGACAACGATGATGCTAGAATTACTCATTGTAGCCCCTCTCCCTCTTCTACTAATCTATTTCCTCTTAAACAAAAGCGAAAATTGCTCTTAGCCCTACATATGAAAGCGCTATAAATATACCTAATGTCACATATGTGGAGATTCGTTGTGAGCGTGGTGAAACGGTAATTCCCCAGCTGACAGCAAATGACCACAAGCCATTAGCAAAGTGGAAAATAGTAGATAAAACGCCGACAATATAGAAGCCTAGCATAAATGGAGAGCTTAAAATATTCGCCATCATGTCATAGTTGACTTCAGCTCCAAGCTGAGCTTGAATTCGTGTTTCCCATACGTGCCAAGAGACAAAAATCAATGTGATAATACCTGAAATCCTTTGCAGTCTGAACAGCCAGTTTCTTAAGTAACTGAAGCGAGACGTGTTGTTTTGTGCCGTAAAGGCTATGTACACCCCATAAACAGCATGATAGATCAGTGGTAAGAAAATCACGAACAGCTCAAGTGCATATCTGAAAGGAAGCTGTTCCATAAAGTGTGCAGCTTTGTTAAACGCCTCTGGTCCATTTGTCGCAAAGTGGTTAACCACTAAGTGCTGTATTAAAAATAGACCGACCGGAATGACGCCAAGCAAAGAATGCAATCTCCGATAAAAAAATTCTTTGTTCCCCGACATTACTTTACCCCCTAGTAAAAAAAGTGCAATTGCTTGAAAATTGTCTTACCCCCGCTTCTTTCAATTGTAAGCACTTTATTCAAATTTATTGACAATTTCATTTTACTCCTATGTCAAAAAAGCGTCAAGAAACCGCGTACATAAATTAAAATTTTCCGAAATTTAAAAGTTTTAAATCAAAATTCGTTTTACTACAATAAGAATTTCTTAGACTTCAGGGAAAACTCTGTCATCATATGCCCACATAAGCTATAATAAATTGTTGAAAGAGGGGAGCCGTACAATGAATAAATTCGAATCTAACTTAGAACAGCTAAAAGAAATTGAAGTCAATGGATTTGCCTACGAGCTGATACGCGAAGTTCTGCTGCCAGATATTCTTGGTCAGGACCATTCATCTATGATGTATTTTGCGGGTAAACTGCTTGCTCGTAAATTTCCTCAAGAGTCATGGGAGAAGATCCCCGAATTTTTCCATGATGCCGGATGGGGGACTCTCACGATGGTCCATTCGAAAAAACAGGAAATTGAGTTTGAGCTCGAAGGTCCACTAGTATCCAATCGACTCACCTATCAAAAGGAGCCATGCTTTCAGATGGAAGCGGGTTTTATTGCTGAACAAATTCAGCTTCTGAATGAGCACGTGGCTGAATCCTATGAACAAGTGAAAAAGCGTGCTGAGAAAGTCATTTTAACCGTTAAATGGGATTTAAGAGACCCTAGCTAATACTCTTGATAAAAGGCGCGGACTTCAGGTCACGCCTTTTTTATATGTCTACATCTATCATAGCATACTTAATGAATGGGTTTACGCCCGTTTCAGCCGATTCATATAGAAAAAAGAGGCGATCCTCTTTCACGAGATCACCTCTTTACCTTTTTAAGAGTGAGCAGCGGCGCTCACCTTTGATAAATCAAACGCATCATGCAGCGCTTCAACCGCTTTGACCATATCATCACGGCCAACCACCGTTGAGACTTTGATTTCAGACGTACTGACCATTTTCACTTGAATGTCTTTTTGCGCTAACACAGCAAACATTTCAGCGGCTACGCCTGGATTTGAGACCATTCCAGATCCCACGATGGATACTTTCGCTAATTTGCTTTCTGTCTCAATCTGCTCGTAGCCAAGCGCCCCTTTATATTCTTCTAATACTTCAACTGTTTTGGACAAATCATCCGTTTTGACAGAGAAAGAGATCGATGTCTGGTTGGTGCTTGTGACAGACTGAATGATGATATCAACATTGATATTCTGTTTCGCAAGCGTCGTAAAAATGGTCGATAATGTTGTTAAACCGCTTGAAAGCCCGCACACTGTGACACGTGTAATCTGATCTTCAAATGCAATGCCTCTGACGACTAAATTTTGTTCCATGGATGATTCCTCCTCAATTAACGTACCCGATTCATTTTCAATACTAGAACGGACTTCTAGCGGGACTTGATAATTTTTCGCAAATTCAACAGCTCTTGGATGCAGGACCCCAGCTCCTAGATTAGCCAGCTCAAGCATCTCATCGTATGAAATGCCTGCAAGTTTCCGCGCAGATGATACATAACGCGGATCTGTCGTAAACACTCCTGGTACATCTGTGTATATATCACATTTATCAGCTTTTAGTGCGGCAGCCAGTGCCACAGCTGTTGTATCTGATCCGCCGCGGCCAAGAGTTGTGATATGTAAGTCATCTGCAATTCCTTGGAAACCTGCCACAACAACGACTTTCCCCGCACTTAATTCCTTTTTTATCCTTGATTCATCAATGTCCACGATTCTTGCATTTCCGTGCACATGCTCTGTTTTCATACCAGCCTGCCAGCCTGTAAAGGAAATGGCATCATAGCCTCTTCTTTGGAGTGCCAGCGCTAATAATGATATGGTCACCTGCTCACCAGTTGCGAGCAGCATATCCATCTCTCTTTTGCTTGGATCGTCTGTGAGTTCTTTCGCTAGGTCTACTAGAACATCCGTTGATTTGCCCATCGCTGATACAACCACAACCACATCATGTCCTGCCTCGCGTTCAGCGATCACTCTCTCTGCGGCATTGCGAATTTTTTCTGTTGACCCAACGGAAGTTCCGCCAAATTTTTGTACAATTAGTCCCATGTCTACCACCCTTTTTCAAAAGTTCACGTGTGAGAGAAGAGGCAGCTTTGGAGACTGTCCGCTCACTGCAAATAAAAAAGCAATGAGAGAACAAATCTCCCATTGCTTTAAAATCATCATTAAACGATGCAAACAATGAGATAGCCCTCCAAGAAATGAATTCTTGACAGCCCTACATTTCTTCAATGTACAGCCAGCGAATAAAATGAGTGGATTTTATTCACTTCGGCGACGCTCCCCTTTCAGCCCTCTTCTTAGATCCCATCGATCTCCGAAGGCTTACTCTTGAAGTTCGCACCTCTATCTTCAACAAACAACACGTTCATTTATTAAATTAGTCACATCTTAACAGACTTTTGGTAAAAGTACAATCTATTTTTTTAATGCTTCCATTAAAAGTTCAGCCGTCTGTTTCGGAATGCCCGCCTCCTGAAAGTCTTGGATAGAGGCTTCTTTCATCTTTTTCACAGAGCCAAAATGTTTGAGGAGCTGCTTTTTACGCTTTTCTCCGATACCTGGTACATCGTCTAAAATAGACTGGAATGCATTTTTTCCGCGCAGCTGCCGGTGAAAGCTAATGGCGAACCGGTGCACTTCATCTTGAATGCGCTGCAATAAGTAAAAGGCCTGGCTATTCCGCTCCAGCGCAACAATTTCAAGTGTATCTCCCATCATGAGATTCGATGTCCGGTGTTTTTCATCTTTTACAAGACCTGCGACCGGAACTGACAGATTCAATTCATTTTCAAGCACATCGATGGCTGCGTTGATCTGTCCTTTTCCTCCGTCAATTAAAATTAAATCTGGCAGCGGCAGTTCATCCTTTAACACGCGGGTATATCGTCTTCTAATGACTTCACGCATGGATGCATAATCATCTGGCCCTGAGACGGTTTTAATTTTGTATTTTCGGTATTCCTTTTTATAGGGCTTCCCGTCCTGAAAGACGACCATGGCAGAAACCGGGTCTGCTCCTTGAATATTTGAATTATCAAATGCCTCGATTCTGTATGGCATATAAATATTAAGCGCATCCCCGAGCTGCTTCACCGCACCAATTGTCCGCTCTTCATCACGCTCAATGAGCGAAAACTTTTCTTTTAAGGCGATTTTGGCATTTTGATGCGCAAGTAAAAGCAGATCCTTTTTCTTTCCTTTTTTCGGCTGGTGAACGTTCGTCTCAAGCAATTGCTCAATCATCTCTTGATCGACACTGTCCGGAACCAGAATTTCCTTCGGCAGAAAATGGTTGTTCTTTTCATAAAATTGCCCCATGAACGTGAGGAACTCCTCTTCAGGGTCCTGATACATTGGAAACAGGCTGACATCACGTTCAATCAATTTCCCCTGTCTGATAAAGAAGACTTGGACACACATCCAGCCTTTATCATAGGCATAGGCAAAGACATCTCGATCTGATAAATCACTCATCGTCATTTTCTGTTTTTCCATCGTTGAGTCGATATATGCGATTTGGTCTCTCAGTTCTTTTGCCCGTTCAAACTCTAAATTTTCAGCAGCTTCCTGCATCTTTTCGGTGAGTTCTTTTTTGATTTGCTGATGTCCCCCGTTTAGAAACCTTGTGATTTCGTCCACGAGCTGCTTATTCGTTTCCTCGGAAATGTCATACACACATGGCGCAAGACATTGTCCAAGATGATAATAAAGACAGACGCGGTCAGGAAGGGTGGCGCATTTTCTCAGTGGATATAAGCGGTCGAGCAGCTTTTTTGTTTCTCGAGCTGCTTGTACGTTTGGGTATGGACCGAAATATTTTCCTTTGTCCTTTTTTACATTGCGGGTGACGATCAGCTTAGGATGGCGTTCATTCGTAATTTTTATAAAGGGATATGTCTTGTCATCCTTGAGCATGACATTGTATTTTGGGTCATATTTTTTGATTAAATTCAGCTCTAAAATGAGCGCCTCGATATTAGAAGAGGTGACAATGTATTCAAAGTCTTCAATTTCACTGACAAGCCGCTGCGTTTTGGCGTCATGTGATCCAGTGAAATAAGAGCGCACCCTGTTTTTTAAAACCTTTGCCTTTCCCACATAAATGATCGTATTTTGTCTATCTTTCATTAAGTAACAGCCTGGTTGATCCGGCAGGACTGAAAGCTTTTCTTTGATTAGTTTGTTCATATTTTCATCCGTCCTTGTTTTCCTCTTTCACTCCTTCTAGTGTATCACGAACATTTGTTTTATACCATGTTGAAAGAAAAGCGGCTCTCGTCTTTACGAGAACCGCTTCAATGATTATGCCGCTTGGACATAGATCGGTTTATAGATGTTTGTTGACAAGCTCAGCAAGTGCTTCTTTTGGTTTGAAACCAACAGAAGTTTCTACAACTTCACCGTCTTTTAAAACAAGAAGTGTTGGGATACTCATAACGCCGTATTTACCAGCAGTTTCTTGGTTATCGTCTACATCAATTTTTACAATTTTCATTTTGTCGCCCATTTCTTGATCAAGTTCTTCAAGAACTGGAGCAATCATTTTACAAGGTCCACACCATGGTGCCCAAAAGTCTGCAAGAACAACACCTTCTGCAGTTTCTTGTGAAAATGTTGCGTCAGTAGCTTTTACGATTGCCATTATTCATTCCTCCAATGTAAATTATGCTTTTTAGTATAGCATCTACCAATGTGACTTGCGAATGAAATGCTTACGAATCATTTTTTAGGAAATGAATTAAAAAACAAACCGTATAATCGCACCAATAACAACAATCGCACCGATGATCATTAGAATGGTTCTAAGCATATGACATGACACCCTTTCCGCTTCATTTACAATGTATGATGCCCCAACATTCTTCTCATCAAACATCGAAATATGCAATTAAGCGAGGTCGACAGTTATCATGACCACTGACATTGGCGGCAGCTCCACCGTTAATTCGCCGGACTTTACAGTCATTTGCTGAAAGTCTTTTGGCTGAACAGAATGAGGTTCATCGAATGTATTATGGGCATTCATGCGATCGGCCGTCAGCACACGTCCAGTGACTTTCGTTTGTTCATCAATCCCTGCAATGGCAAGGGATATCTCTGTTTGTTCATGCGGATTCAGGTGACAGTAGCTAATATGCATCTTCCCTGATGAACGTGAGGCTGACACACTGACCTGAGGAATTTTTTCACCTCTTCGTTCATACGGGGGTGAAACGAACTCTACTTCAAGCGCTTCTTCCTCTTGATGCACTTGAAACATGTGAAATACATGATACGTAGGCGTCAGAAGCATCTTTTCGTCCTTTGTTAATACCATCGCTTGCAGCACATTGACCGTCTGAGCAATATTTGCCATATGAATCCGCTCGCAATGGCGATGAAAAATATGAAAATGGAGGGCGGCCACAAGGGCGTCTCTTAGTGTGTTTTGCTGATATAAAAACCCAGGATTTGTCCCTGGCTCTGGGTCATACCATGTCCCCCATTCATCAATAATCATCCCGATTCGCTTGTCTGGGTCATAACGATCCATGATTTCTCCATGGTCTTCGACAAGCCGTTCCATCTCATAGGCCTTTTTCAGCGTGATAAACCATTCATCTTCATCAAATTCAGTCGCTGACCCCTTTTTCTCCCATGTACCAGGTACGGTGTAATAATGTAAACTGAGCCCATCCATCCACGGTGCAGCCTGCTCCATCAATACTTTCGTCCAATTCACGTCATTAGAGTTCGCGCCGCAGGCGATTTTATAAATACGCTGCCCTGCAAATTCTCTTACGTACGTTTGATAGCGTTTATATAAATCTGCATAGTATTCAGGCGTCATATTCCCGCCGCAGCCCCAGCTTTCATTGCCTACACCAACATAGGTCAGCTTCCAAGGCTCTTGTTTTCCATTTTGAATGCGCCAGTCTGACATAGGTGTCCCATTTGGAAATGTCATGTATTCGACCCAATCGGCTAATTCTTGAACAGACCCGCTTCCCACATTGCCGCAAATATAAGGCTCACATTCAAGCAGCTCACACAATGTCATAAATTCATGCGTACCAAATGCATTGGATTCAACCGTACCACCCCAATGGGTATTGACCATCGGCTTTCGTTCACTGAGATCACCTACACCATTTGCCCAGTGATACTCGTCTGCGAAACAGCCTCCCGGCCACCTCAGCACCGGAATATGTAATGCTTGAAGGGCCTTCAGCACATCGGTACGAATTCCCTCAATATGATCAATCTCTGAGTCTTTTCCTACCCATATCCCGTCATAAATCCCTCTTCCTAAATGCTCCTGAAAGTGCCCATAAATGTGTTTAGAAATGCGTCCGATCACGTCATTGACTTTGACTGTCCCCTTCATTTATCAACCGCTCCTTTTCCTCTTGATCACATACAAAAAAACCCAGAATACCTAGGCATTCTGAGTGTATGAGCGTTACGAGTGGATATTCATCTTTTTTAACTCTTCATTTAAAAGCGGTACCACTTCAAACAAGTCACCGACGATTCCATAATCGGCGATTTTGAAGATTTCCGCTTCTGGATCTTTGTTGATCGCCACAATGACTTTACTGTTAGACATTCCCGCTAAATGCTGAATCGCTCCTGATATCCCGCATGCAATATAAAGGTCTGGTGTGACGACTTTTCCTGTCTGGCCAATTTGCAGGGCATAATCACAGTAGTCGGCGTCACAGGCGCCGCGCGAGGCTCCGACTGCTGCCCCCAGCGTCTCAGCGAGTTCATTCAGCGGTTCAAAGCCTTCCTTGCTCTTAACCCCGCGCCCTCCAGCAACAATGACCTTTGCTTCCGATAAATCTACACCTTCTGACGTTTTTTTAATGACTTCCTTCACGATCGTCCGAAGGTTCTGAATATCGACAGAAACCGGTGTGACTTCTCCGCCTCGTGACGCATCACGCTCAAGTGGTGCCACGTTGTTTGGCCGGATGGTTGCTAGAAGCAGACGGTCTGTCGAAATGACTTTTTCAAAGGCTTTTCCAGAGTAAATCGGTCTAGTGAAAACAAGGTGTTCGCCGGTAACGCTTACATCGATCGCATCTGAGATTAAGCCAGTCTGGAGACGTGCAGCTATTTTCGGCGACAAGTCTTTTCCGATAGATGTATGGCCAAAGAGCACAGCATCCGGATCGACCTGATCTAATATGGCTTGAAGTGCCTGCGCAAAACCATCTGACGTATAATATGAAAGGTGTGGATGCTCCACAATCATGACATGATCCGCTCCATAGTAAAGCAGTTCATCTGCTAGGCCTTTGACGTCATCCCCTATTAACACGCCAATGACCTTACCGCCATCTGCCACTTTATGAGCGGCAGCAATGGCTTCAAATGTCACATTTCTTAATTTACCGTCACGACTTTCTCCAAGTACAACAACTTTTTTACTCATCTTCAAGCTCCCCCTTGTTCTCGTGATATCGTAAAGTGGATGTTTAGATGACTTTTGCTTCATTTCTGAGTAGATCTGTCAGTTCTTTGACTTGATCCTGAAGCTCGCCGCTCAGCACCTTGCCACCCTCTTTTTTCTCCGGTAAGAAACGTTCAATTGTTTTGATTTTATATGGTACATCGTCTTCATCCAGATCTAAATCATCAAGTTCCAATTCTTCTAAAGGCTTTTTCTTTGCCTTCATAATGCCTGGTAATGATGGATAGCGAGGCTCATTGAGTCCTTGCTGCGCTGTGACGACAAGCGGGAGTTCGGCAGAAATGACTTCCACATCACCCTCTGCATCTCGTTCAATCGATACAGAGCCGCCGTCAATTTGAATACTCGTTATCGTTGTTACATATGAAAAGCCAAGTAATTCAGCAAGACGCGGGGCTACCTGTCCAGAGCCGCCGTCAATTGCTACATTCCCTGCTAAGATCAAGGAAGCCTCTTTGTCTTTTAAATAGTGATAAAGAATGGTAGAAGCTGAATATTGGTCCCACTCTTCTAAGTCATCCTCCACATTTAATAAGACGGCCCTGTCACAGCCCATAGCAAGGGCTGTTCTCAGCTGTTTCTCCGCATCCTCACCGCCAACTGTCACAACGGTCACTTCTCCCCCGTGCTCATCGCGAAGCTGAATGGCTTCTTCAATGGCATACTCGTCATAAGGATTAATAATGAACTCTGCTCCATCTTCTTGAATTGCACCAGACTGAATCGAAATTTTCTCTTCCGTGTCAAACGTACGCTTCATCAAAACAAATATATTCATTTATTTCTCCCCCTTGTGTCGTACTTATCCCTTATTCCCCTTTAAAGTTCGGTTTGCGCTTTTCGATAAAGGCCTGGATGCCTTCTTTGGCGTCATTTGATTGGAAAACCTCACCAAATTTTTTGGCTTCCAGCTTCATTCCGCCGTCATATGAATACAGTTTTGTTGCGTTCAATAAATCAAGCACATATTCAAGTGATTTAGGGCTTTTTGCGGCAAATTTCCCCGCAAGTGTTTTGGCCGCTTCGAGCGCTTCTTCCTCTGTTTCTGCCAGCTTTGTAACAAGGCCGCACGCAAATGCTTCTTCACCTGTAATCGGTTCAGCTGTTCCCATCATTTCAAGCGCTTTAGCAGAACCAACGTAGCGAGGGAGGCGCTGCGTGCCGCCGAATCCTGGAATAATGCCAAGATTTAGTTCTGGCAGTCCAAGCTTTGCATCTTTTGTTGCGATTCGGATATCACAAGACATGGCAAGCTCAAGGCCCCCGCCTAATGCTGCTCCGTGAATTGAGGCAATGACTGGCTTTGGACACTGTTCAATCCGTTCAAAGACTTGCTGTCCTCTATCAGCGAGGCTTGCATAATCAGACTCTTCCTGTAAAGTGGTAAATTCTTTAATATCAGCACCTGCTGAGAAGAATCTGCCTTCTCCGTGGATCACAATCGCTCTTACTTCTTCATTCTGTTCGAGCTCATCGAACATGTCATTAAGCTCAGTGAGCAGCTGAGAGGATAAGGCATTTGCAGGCGGGTTCTGAATCGTGATGAGCGCTGTCTGTCCTTCATGATGTAAGCTAAGTATTTTTTCCATGTCAATCATCCTTTTTCACATTGTCTTTAGGATTGATGTATTCCGTTTAACAGCAGATCATGTACACTTTCTGCGAGTGCAGGCAGATCATACTTTTGATCATTCATGACCCATGTTGTTGCGGTTTCATCAATCGTCCCAAATACCATTTGTCTCGCTAAGCGGACATCTAAATTTTGTCTAAATTCTCCTGTTTTCTTTCCTTCTGTTAAAATCGACTCGAGCATATTTAAATACCCTTTTAGCACCTCATTGATTTTTTGCCGCAGCTCAAGGTTTGACTGCCTGAGTTCAAGCTGTGTCACAAGAGCCAAATGATGATTTTGCGCCAGCATGCGAAAATGCTCCTCAATCAACAGTAGAAGCTTTTCTTTTGCAGACGGCTTCTTTTGAATATCTGTTTCCATTCGTTCGATGAATTGTCCCATTTTTTCTTTGAACAATGAGATGAGAATATCCTCTTTGTTTTTGAAATAAAGATAAATGGTTCCGTCTGCCACCCCTGCTTGTTTCGCAATCTTTGAAACTTGTGATTGATGATAGCCGTTCTCCGCAATCACCACAACTGCTGCATCAATAATTTGCATGTACTTCGGTCTTTTCTGCTTCAATGTGCTTCGTCCCTTTCTAAATTGAATGAGCATTCATTCATAACTTTATGTTAAAAAGAAACGGGTGATTTGTCAAGAGATCTTCTTCTTTCTTTTCAACCTTTATCATACCAGAGCAGACTGTCATCATTCAAATCATCCGGCCGCTCGACCGGATGATGAAGGTCGTTATTTCTTCAATTGATCGACAGGTGTCTCAGATGATGAAGCTTGCTTTCTTTTTTCTTCTTCAATTAATACTCTGCGTAAAATTTTTCCGACAGCCGTTTTAGGCAGTGATTCTTTAAATTCATACACGCGCGGTACTTTAAATGAAGCAATTCTCGTTCTGACAAAGCGATCGAGTTCATCCTCTGTTAAATAAGCATCCTTTTTCGGCACAACAAACGCTTTTACTGTTTCTCCTCTATAAGGATCTGGTATACCTGCGACAACGACTTCTTGTACAAGCTCATGTTCATATAGGGCTTCTTCGACCTCTCTTGGGTAAATATTATAACCGCTCGCAATAATGACATCTTTTTTCCGGTCAACGATATAGAAAAAACCGTCCTCATCCATATACCCAATATCTCCGGTGAAAAACCATCCATCCCTTAATACAGCTGCTGTCTCCTCTGGCTGATTCCAGTATCCTTTCATAATTTGCGGCCCTTTGACGATAATTTCTCCGTGCTCATACGGCTCTTTAAGGCCACCTGTTTCCTCGCAATAAATACCTGCGTCTGTCCCAGGCCACGGACAGCCAATGCTGCCTGTTTTGTTCGCTCCCCACAAAAAGTTAGAATGGGTCACCGGCGAAGTTTCTGAAAGACCATACCCCTCTACTAAACGCCCTCCTGTTAATTTCTCAAAGCTCTGTTTGACTTCAACAGGAAGAGCCGCCGAGCCGCTTAAACATGCAGTGATGGACGACAGGTCATACTTTTCAATGTTCGGATGATGCAGCAAGGCGATATACATGGTGGGTGCACCTGGAAAGAGCGTCGGTTTCTGTTTTTCAATCGTTTTGAGGGTATCAGCTGCGTCAAATCGCGGAAGGAGAATCATTGAATGCCCTTCTTTGACAGCAAGGTTTAATACGGTCGTCATTCCGTATACATGAAAAAACGGAATGATGCCAAGGATTCGTTCTTTTCCTCTTGTCGTTTTATACATCCAAGAAGCGCACATTTCAGTATTCGCTAAAATATTTTCATGCGTCAGCATGACCCCTTTTGGTAAACCAGTCGTTCCGCCTGTATATTGCAAAACAGCGACATCCTCTTTCGGTTCAAAGGCAAGCGCCGGAATCTGTTCTCCTGACGATTCTTTCATAATTTGTGAGAAGTGATGAATGGTCTCGCTTTTCTCTACTTGGATGACCATTTTATTTTTTCTTTTTTGGACGATAGGAAACAGAATGTTTTTCGGAAATGGTAAATAATCCTGTAGTTTGGTGATGATCAAGTGCTCCATACTTGTCAGCGCTTTCATTTTATAGGCCTTTGGATACAATAAATCCAGTGTAATCAGCACTTTTGAGCCGCTGTCCTCCATTTGATATGCCAGTTCTTTCTCCGTATAAAGCGGGTTCGTTTGAACAACGATGCCGCCTGCAATTAAAACAGCATAATAAGAAATGACGGATTGAGGACAGTTTGGCAGCATGATCGCTACTCTGTCGCCTTTTTTCACGCCAATTTTCATCAGGTGACCAGCTAGTTTCAATGCTTCTTCCTGGAGCTGTTCATAGGTGATGTTTTTTCCTAGAAAATGAATGGCTGTATGCTCAGGTGCAGCCTCTGCGGAGCTGAATAAGTAAGATTGTAACGTCTCATTTGGGATGGTGAGTTCGTGGGGAATTTGATTCGGGTAATGCAGAAGCCAACGTTTATCTGACTGCATAAAAACCCTCCTTCCTGAACTTTCGTACTATTTTATTATAGCAAACTTTTCCTTAAGGCAGTTTGCTTTTTTCAAATAGAGCTTGGTTCCATGACATCTTTATTTCTGCGCTGGTGTTTCGATTGATGCTCTTTTTCCTTCATGATGCCACTGTTCATATAATCCACCGATTGCACGGAATGACTCATTTACTCTCTCCACGATCTGTTGATGGATACTCGGGTCATTAGGTAAATGCGTCTGGATGTTGTCGACTTGATACTGCCTCATCATGTCTATGTAGACTGTAAGAAAGATCGTGTCTTCTAAAATCCAGTAAATGGCTTCATCTGCTACTTTTGTTCTTTTGTGCAGCATTTGGATTCCTCGTTCATATTGAATGAGAATATAGCCACTCGGATCGATTTGAATATAAGGGCTCAAATCATCAAAAAATCCAGTCGTTTGAAATGGACGTGCAATATACGGTTCATATATGTCTCTTGGCAGGGAAGTCATTTGGAGACAAGTATCAATACGCTTTATGAGTTCGTCTTTTTGCAGAATTTGCTTCATGTGATTCGCCGCCTTCGGGTGAGATAAAAGCTGCCAAGGAATCCCTGACAGCTTTCTCACTTTGTCTTCTTCATTTCACAGGAACATGTAAACGGCACCAATGACCGCAAAAGTGCAGGCAACTACGATTAATACTTTTGCTAGCTTTTCCATGTCGTCTCCTTAAATGCCGGCTGCTACTACGTAAGACAGCCCAACTGAAATAATGAGTGAAATAAACCCAACCGCTCTATTATCATTCTCAATCTCTTTGTCTACTTTAAATCGTGGTGTTAAAAATTCAAAAATGAAATAGCTGACAAGCAGCATCACAAAGCCGTATACGCCCCATCCAACCATTTGTAGAAGGGAATTGTGCTGTGCGATTGAATGCTGAAACACATTCGCAATCCCAAAAATCTTTCCGCCTGTTGCCATGGCAACAGCTAAGTTCCCACGCTGGATCTCTTCCCAGTTTTTATAGGAGGTAACGAGTTCAAAAATGGTTAGAAATAAGACAAGACATAGGACGGCCACGCTGTAATAGGCGGCAATCTCCACAAGTTCATTTTCCCAAAAGGCTTTCATGCGTTTTCTCCTTTTTACTTTAATTCGACGATGGTAACGCCTGATCCTCCCTCGCCTTGTTCCCCAAAACGAGCATTTTTCACACTTCGGTGCTGTTTCAGTAATTCCTGAACCCCTTTTCTAAGGGCGCCAGTTCCTTTTCCGTGAATGATCGACACACGCGGATAACCAGCTAAGACAGCATCATCTAAATATTTCTCGACTCTGCTTAAGGCATTTTCATAACGCTCGCCCCTTAAGTCAAGCTCAAGCGATACATGATAGTCTTTTCCTTTGACTGCCGTAATGGCTTTCTCCTGCTTAAATTCAGGTGCTGATTTGATAAATTCCATATCTTTTTCTTTTACTTTCATTTTCAGAATGCCCATTTGGACACTCCATTCTTTGTCACCTGTTTGTTCAAGCAGCGTTCCTTTTTGCCCGAAGGTGAGCACTTTCACTTCGTCGCCTGATTTTAGCTGTCTTGCTGCTTTTTTCACCGGCTCTGGCTTTTTCTTCCGGTCAAACTCAGGGACTGCTTCTTCAAGACGCTTTCTCGCATCGATGAGTTCATGCTCTTTGAATGATCGATGCTCATTTTTTATCGACCGAAGCTCTTGAATGATGTCTTCTGCTTCTTTTGAGGCTTGTTCAATTTTTTCTGCTGCTTTTTTTTCAGCTTCTTCAAGCAGTTTGTCCTTTTGCTCATTCCATTCAAGAATTTGTCTCTGCAATTCTTTATGAAGCTTTTCTGCTTCTTTTCTATAGATTTCTGTCTCATGCAGCTCTTCTTCTGCTTGTTTCTTGCTGTCTTCTAATGAAGCAATCATTTGGTCTACTTCATTATGTTCGGCATGCATATCCGCTTTTGCCCGGTCAATGAGGTGATCTGGCAAACCAAGACGTTTAGAAATTTCAAATGCATTACTTCGTCCGGGCACACCGATGAGCAAGCGGTACGTTGGTGATAAGGTTTCAATGTCAAACTCCACGCTCGCATTTGTGACACCTTCTCGGTTATATCCGTAAGCCTTCAGCTCAGGATAGTGAGTCGTTGCGATGACGCGTGCATTTGTTTGATGCACTTCATCTAAGATACTCATGGCCAGCGCGGCACCTTCTGCAGGGTCTGTTCCTGCCCCTAATTCATCAAATAACACGAGTGAGTTAGATGTCAAATTCTTTAAGATATCTACAATATTGACCATATGAGATGAGAACGTACTCAAGCTTTGCTCAATGGACTGTTCATCTCCAATATCAGCAAAGACTTGGTCGAATACAGCCACTTCCGAGCCTTCTTCAACTGGAATATGAAGGCCTGCCTGCGTCATCAGCGTAAGAAGACCAAGCGTTTTCAAGGTAACTGTCTTACCCCCTGTATTTGGGCCAGTAATAACGATGGTTGAAAAATCTTTGCCGAGCTCAATGTCATTTGCCACAACCTGATCCCTAGGCAATAGAGGATGTCTTGCCCGCTTTAAATAAATCTCCCCTTGATCGTTCACAGCAGGCTTTGTGGCTTTTTCTGCCTTTGCATATTTGGCTTTAGCAAAAATAAAATCTAGCGTCTGAAGCTCCTTTACATTGTGAAGCAGTTCCTCAATGTGCTCTGACACGCTCGCTGTCAGCATTTGCAATATCTTTTCGACTTCTTGTTTTTCTTTTAAACGGGTTTGCTGCAAGGTGTTATTTAAATCCACGACCACTTGCGGCTCGATAAATAGGGTTGCTCCTGATGATGACTGATCGTGAACAATTCCGCCGTAATTCGAGCGGTACTCCTGCTTTACTGGAATCACGAACCGGTCATTACGAATGGTAACAATCGTGTCTGACAGCATTTTTGAAGCAGATTGTGAGCGAATCATAGATTCTAATTTATCTCGAACTTTTGATTCTAATGAACGTAATTGCGTACGTATTGTTCGTAGCACCGGAGTTGCGTGATCAAGCACTTCTCCATTATCACCGATACAGCTTTCGATTTCTTTTCTGACTTCAGGCAGCAAAATCAGCGTCTCTGCATAAGCATGAAGGCGCGGTATATCTACACCATCTTCATACAGTGACGTGAGAAAGTGCTTCATATTTTTCGCAGTATATAATAGCGCTGCAATTTCCATGAGCTCAGATGGGCTTAATGTACTGCCGATTTCTGCCCGTTTGACCCCGCGTCTAATATCCGTCAGCCCGCCAAATGGCGCCGATCCCTTTAAGCGGATGACATCCTGTGCTTCTGCTACCTCTTCCAGCAAATGCTGAATGGTTTCAATATCCGTCAGCGGCGTTAAATCCTGCGCTCTTTCTTTTCCTAATGAGGATGCGGTATAGGACATGACTTTTTCTTTTACTTTATGAAATTCTAATGATGCTAACACTTTTTGTTGCAGCATGGTCCAGCCTCCTAACGACTACCTGTCACGCGTTAAAAACTTTTTGATCTCGCTTAGAGAAAAAGTATTCACGACATTTGCTTTTGGTGTCCAGCCTTTTCTTGCAGCTGTTACACCAACTTCCATATGATCCAGCATGGTGATATTGTGTGCATCTGTATTGATCATGATGTTCACACCTGCTTCGTTTGCTTTTATTAAATGCTCTGCTTTTAAATCAAGTCTTGACGGGTTGCTGTTGAGCTCTAGTGCAGTTCCCGTTTTTTTCGCAAGCTCTATGAGCTGATCTATATTTAAGGCATAGCCGTCCCGTCTGCCGATCAAACGGCCTGTTGGATGTGCAATTAAATCCACATGCTGATTCCGCAGGGCATTTTCAAGGCGCTCCATAATGACTTCTTCCGGCTGAGAAAAGCTAGAATGGATAGACGCAATGACAAAATCCATGTCTGCTAAAAAGTCATCATCATAATCTAATGATCCATCCGGGAGAATATCCATTTCGACCCCTTTGAAAATGTGAAAATGCTCGAATTCTTGATTCAGCTTGTCAATTTCTTTTGCTTGCAGACGTAAACGTTCTTTTGTTAAACCGTTTGCTACTTTTAAATATTGCGAGTGGTCTGTAATCGCCATGTATTCATAGCCTTTTGCGATACATGCCTCTGCCATTTCGCGAATAGAAAATGCGCCGTCACTCCATGTCGAGTGCATATGAAGGTCGCCTTTGATATCTTTTAACTCTACAAATTGCATACTTTCTTTATACGTATCAATCTCCGCTCCGGTTTCACGAATTTCTGGCGGAATGAGCGGAAGTTCAAAGTGCGCATAAAAAGCGGCCTCGTCTTCAAACGTTTTGACTTCTCCAGTTTCAATTGTTTCCACACCATATTCACTAATACGCTCTCCGCGTTCCTTCGCAAGCTGGCGCATGCGAATATTGTGATCTTTTGAGCCGGTGAAATGATGCAGCGTTGTTGCAAATTGGTCTGTTGTCACAAGCCGGAAGTCTACACTGATCTCAAAATCAAGGGCAAGAATGACAGATACCTTCGTATCACCGCTTGCGATAACGTCTTTGACATCATCAAGTGCAACGAGCTGCTCTCTGACTTGTTCAGGATCGCTGGTTGCAATGATATAATCTAGATCTTTGACGGTTTCCCGTGCACGTCTTAGACTGCCAGCTCTAGAAAAACGAAGAATACCCTTCATCTGTTCTAGCGCATGATCAATCCGCTCTGCCACATCTAATGCAAAGCCAATTGGCAGTCGTTCTGGCTGCTTTCCGGCCTCCTCAAGAGCAGCGAGAATCTTTTCTTCTGTTTTTTTACCGAAGCCTGCAAGCGCTTGTACTTTTTCCGCTTCACATGCTTCCTTTAATGACTGTGCATCATGGACGCCAAGCTCTTGGTAAAGCTTAGCAATCTTCTTCCCGCCAAGCCCTTGTAATTTTAAGAGCGGGACAAGTCCTTCAGGCACTTCCTTTTTTAATTGTTCAAGTGTTTCTGATTGTCCTTTTTCGATATACTCTGTGATCACAGCAAAGGTTCCTTTTCCAATGCCGGGTAATGCTAATAGATCATCTATTTGAGAAAGGCTGCGGTCGTCTTGTTCCAGTGCCGCTGCTGCTTTACGAAAGGCAGAAATTTTAAAAGGATTATCTCCTTTTAGTTCCATATATACTGCAATTGTTTCAAGAAGTTTGATAATATCTTTTTTATTCATCTCTCATCCTCCAGCCGCTTTGGCATCTTCCTATATAAATATACAAACTTTCCCTTCATCCTACAACTTTCTGTCATGGAATGAGAAAAAACTTCTCCAGGAAAGGAGAAGTTTTTAAACTCCATACGTCGACCATAGGTCTTTGACAAGACCGGACAGGTAAGGGGTGTTGTTTACGATCACATCTGCTAACATTGATTTGCTCATCATTGTTTGCAGCGCATCTACTGGAAGTAATGCAGCGACAAACAATAGAATAAACACAAATAAATAGGTTTCAAGAAATCCTAAAACACCGCCAAGCAGTTTGTTCACCTGTTTAATCACAGGTATACTTGCAATGGTTGTGAGCAATCCGCCAATGATGGCGAGCAGGATTTTGGTCAAGATAAACAGAATGATAAACGCAATGGTGTTATAATAAGCTGTTTCTAGATTCCCGCTAAAGAAAGCGAGCTGCGGTTGACCGCCGCTAAAATTAGGTGCCGGAATCCACGTAAGCTGTGGTGCCAGTGACTGATAAAACATAGAAGCCACTAATATAGAAACAACAAAGCTGATCAATTTAATAAATTGAAGAATAAACCCGCGTTTTAGACCGACAAGCGTTCCCATAAGAAGCAAAAACAAAATGATGATATCGATCACGGTAATTTCATTCCTTTTCTTTTAGCTGAATCTCTAATTTTTCGTATTGCTCTTTTAATTTCAAGTAGTCGTGGACGACATTGACTGCTGTCAGTACAGCTAATTTGTTTATATCAAGGTATGGATTTTTTTCATTTATTTCTCTCATTTTATCATCAACAATTGACGCAACATGCCGCATATGCATCTTCGTTTCTTGACCGATGATCGTATAGGACTGTCCGTATATCTCAACTGTTGTTTTCGTTTTACCGCCGTCAGACAACGTTTCTCCTCCATTCCACGAGAATCCTAGTCTCTATCATAACATGTTTAGACATTGAATGGAAAGACGAGCCCTTACCTGTTATGGTACACTTTAGAAATCAATGATATCAAGGTAAAAAGGAGTTATCCACTGTGCCCCAATCCGTTTTAAAAGCAACATCAGAAGACCTCAAAAAAATGAAGAGCGCGTATGCGCACCATTTAACAGACACTTTGCCGCCAGGCGCCCTCTTTCAAGCAAAAGTCCCTGGCTGTACGATTACAGCTTATCGATCTGGAAAAGTGCTCTTTCAAGGACAAAAGGCAGAAGCTGAAGCCAGTCAATTCAGCCATTTACAAGCAGCTGATACGAAAAGTCAAAAATCACCTGCTGTCACAAAATACAGTCCGCCGCCTGGCATTGCTTCCATGTCGGTCGTCGGTTCAGATGAAGTAGGTACAGGTGATTATTTCGGACCGATCACAGTCTGTGCGGCCTATGTTGATGCCAGCCAGCTTGCTTTAATGAAAGAGCTTGGCGTAAAAGACTCAAAAGGATTAAAGGACCCGCAAATTATCAACATTGCCAAGGATCTCATCAAAACCATTCCGTTCAGCCTTCTCGTTCTCCGAAATGAAAAGTACAATACGATGCAGGAAAAGGGCATGAGTCAAGGAAAAATGAAGGCACTTCTTCATAACCAAGTCATCACCTCTGTGCTAGAAAAACTGGAAGGACAGCAGCCTGAAGCCATTTTGATTGACCAATTTGCAGAACCAGGCATTTATTTCAAGCATCTTGCCGGGAAAAAAATCATTCGGGAACGGACGTATTTTAGTACAAAAGCAGAAGGCATCCATTTGTCAGTCGCTGCAGCTTCCATTATCGCAAGGTACGCCTTTTTAATTGAAATGGACAAATTATCACAGGCTGCAGGCTTTGACATCCCAAAAGGGGCCGGTCCTCATGTAGATAAGGCCGCCGCCAAGCTCATCAAGCTGCATGGTGAAGATGCTTTACGTCAATTTACAAAGCTGCATTTTGCCAACACACAAAAAGCGAAAAAAATGCTATAAAAAAAGCTAGAGCCCATGAGGCCCTAGCTTTTTTCCTTTAACCGCGTAAGACGGCTTGATACGTATCTTCTAGTGCTTTTAAAACTTTTGTGTGAACAGCGGTGACTTCTTCCTCGGTCAACGTTTGTTCAGGGTTTAAATATTGAAGAGAGAATGCAACAGATTTTTTGCCTTCTTCCATATGTTCCCCTTCGTACACATCAAATACAGATAGGTCTGTGAGTAGATGACCGCCTGCTTCATAGATGACACGCTCCAGCTGTCCGCTTGAGATATGCTGATCGACAACAAGTGCGATATCTCTTGTCACAGCAGGGAATCTCGGAATCGCTGTATATTTCATATCCTTCGTTTCAGATGTCATCACATCTGTTAAATCAAACTCGAAGACATACGTTTCTTTTAAATCCAATTCTTTTTCAACGACTGGATGCAGTGCGGCAACAAAGCCAATGACTTGACCATTTAAGTGAACATCTGCTGTTCGCCCTGGGTGAAGACCCTCACGCTCTGCTTGAACATATGTGATTTGGTCTGACACACCAAGCTTTTCAAACAATCCTTCAGCAATTCCTTTCGCTACATAAAAATCGACGGCTTTTTTCTCGCCCTGCCAAAGATTTTTATGCCATAAGCCTGTCAGCGCACCAGCGACATGTTCTTTTTCCACTGGCTTTGCCCCTTCAGCTTCTGCTAAGAAAACAGAGCCCGTTTCATAAAATCCAAATGAATCAGCTTGTCTTGCCAAGTTATATGCTACAGAATCAAGTAAGTTTGGCAGAAGACTTTGTCTTAACACACTGCGTTCCTCACTCATTGGCAGAGAAAGTCTCGTTTCATAAGCTGGATGCAGGGCAAAAGCTGTGGACTTATGCTGATTTGTCAATGAATACGTAATCGCTTGAGAAAGTCCTGCGCCCTCTAAGAAACGTCTTACCTTTCTGCGCTTTACTTGGTATGGGGTGAGACCGCCAACAGTGCCGGCTGTCGCAGGCAGTGTAGATGGAATATTATCGTAGCCGTATAATCTTGCGACTTCTTCAATGAGGTCTTCTTCAATCGTAATATCCATTCTGCGAGAAGGAACTGTTACGACAAGAACATCATTTGATTCGCCCACTGTAAAGCCTAATTTGTTGAAAATCTGAATCATATCTTCTTTTGAAATGCTCATTCCAAGCACCTTGTTCACACGCTCAGTTGATACGTGGATGACATTCATACTTGCTTCAAGGTGATTTTCCTCAACTGTACCGCTTAGCACTTCACCGCCTGCATACATGCTGATCAATTGAGCTGCTCTTTCTGCTGCCGGTTTCGTACGCTGCGGATCGAGGCCTTTTTCAAATCGTGTGCTTGATTCACTGCGAAGCCCTAAGTCTCTAGATGCTTGACGGACTGTTTGACCGTTGAAATATGCCGCTTCTAAAAGAATCGTCGTCGTCTCATCCCGTACCTCTGATTCGAAGCCGCCCATGACGCCTGCTACCGCGTGCGCTTTCGTTCCATTCGTGATGACAAGATGCTTTGATGACAATGTACGCTCTTGCTCATCGAGTGTTTGAATGATTTCGCTGTCAGACGCTTTACGAACGACCACCTGCTTTGAACCAAAGCGGTCATAATCAAAGGCATGAAGCGGCTGGCCGTATTCAAGCAGTACAAAGTTTGTAATATCCACAACGTTGTTAATTGGACGGATGCCTGCATTCATCAATCTTGTTTGCATCCAAAGCGGTGCTGGTCCAACCTTTACATTTTTAATGATCTTTGCTGCATAAAGTGGATTCGCTTCTTGATCCTCAATTTTAACAGAAATATAGTCTGCTGCTTTTTCGGAAGAAGTGTCATGTGCTGTATCAGGAAGCTTGATATCTCTTCCTAAAATGGCGGCAACCTCATAAGCCACACCCAGCATATTCAGGGCATCGGCACGGTTTGGTGTTAAGCCAAGCTCAAGTACCGCATCATCTAATTGAAGTGCTTGAAGAGCATCATCCCCTGGTTTCACGTCATTCGGAAAAACAAAAATCCCTTCTGCATATTCCTTTGGTACGAGCTTGCTCTCTACGCCTAATTCTTGCAGAGAACAAATCATGCCATGAGACTCTTCACCGCGCAGTTTTGCTTTTTTAATTTTAAAGTTGCCAGGAAGGACTGCGCCAACCGTTGCGACGGCCACATACTGTCCTTTCTCCACATTCGGAGCCCCGCAAATAATTTGCACCGGTGCGTCTTCGCCGATATCAACAAGACATTTGTTTAATTTATCCGCATTCGGATGCTGTTCACGTTCAATGACGTGTCCAACGACAACTCCTTTGATGCCTTCGCCTTTATATTCAACGGCTTCCACTTCAATTCCGCTTCTTGTGATTTTTTCTGCTAATTCAGCCGGCTTGATGCCTTCTAAATCGACATAGTCTTCTAACCATTTATATGAAACAAACATGTTGATTTCCTCCTCTTAGTCCTGCTTGAATTGCTTTGTGAATCTAATGTCATTTGTGTAGAAATGGCGAATATCATCAATGCCGTATTTCAGCATCGCGATCCGTTCCACACCCATTCCAAAAGCAAAGCCTTGGTAAGTCTCTGGATCAAATCCGCTCATTTTCAGGACATTCGGATGAACCATTCCTGCACCTAAAATCTCAATCCAGCCTGTTCCTTTACATACAGAGCAGCCCTTCCCGCCGCATTTAAAGCAAGACACATCGACTTCGACAGATGGTTCTGTGAAAGGGAAAAAGCTTGGACGCAGTCTAATTTCACGATCTTCCCCAAACATTTTTCTTGCGACTGTCTCCAGCGTTCCTTTTAGATCACTCATGCTAATATTGTGATCGACGACAAGCCCTTCAATTTGCATAAATTGATGTGAATGAGTCGCGTCATCACTGTCACGTCTATATACTTTACCAGGACAGACGATCTTCACAGGACCTTGTCCTTTATATTTCTCAAGTGTACGTGCTTGTACTGGTGATGTTTGTGTTCTCATCAGTGTATCTTCGGTAATATAGAAGCTGTCCTGCATATCACGTGCCGGATGCTCCTTTGGGAGATTCAATGCTTCAAAGTTATAATAATCCGTTTCCACTTCAGGACCTTCCTCAACGGTGTAGCCCATTCCGATAAATAAATCTTCAATATCTTCGACAACTATCGTTAATGGATGTCTTGCCCCCATTTTGATTGGACTTGCCGGCAAAGTAACATCGATCGTTTGAGAAGCAAGTTTTTTCTTCACTTCTTCTTTTTCCAGCTGTTCATTTTTTTCAGCAATGGCACTAGCAATCTGCTCTCTTACTTCGTTTGCAAGTGCACCCATTTTCGGTCTTTCTTCTGCGGAGAGCTTGCCCATTCCGCGAAGTACTTCTGTAATCGGTCCTTTTTTCCCTAAGTATTGAACACGAATGTCATTGACCTCTTTGAGCGAGCTAGCTGCTTCAACCTTCGCTATCGCCTCTGTTTCAAGCTGTTTTAACGTTTCTTGCATGAGTGTGATCCTCCTTTTGATATACAAAACCGCTCGGATAAACGGCTGTTTGGTCGTTTGAAGACAATAAAAAAACTCGTTCCTCCATAAAAGAAGGGACGAGTTGTGGTCGCGGTACCACCCTTGTTAAGCACAAATGCATGTGCGAATAAGCTTCATTGACATAACGGAATCAAACGAATCCGGTCCACCTTTACGCAAAGCCTGCGGTCCCGGTGACAACTCCAGAGGTGAATTCCTGTTTCAGCATTCCTTAAATGCACTTTCAGTCTACGATGCATTCTCCCTAAAAGGCCGCTTCTTGAAACAATCTTCCTCTATCATGGTTTTTAAAATATTAGTTTTATTATAGTGAAAATAAACGCATGTTGCAACATTATCCACGCAAATGATAAACAAGAACAGCGGCTGCAACAGCTACATTTAATGATTCTGCCTGCCCATACATTGGTACATATAAATTTTGGTCTGTCATTTGCAGAATCTCTGGGTCAATACCAGCCCCTTCATTTCCAACAATTAATGCAAACGGACCTTCTGCCGTTACGTTTTTATACTCTTTCGCATCTTTTAAGGCACTTCCGTATACAGGTATGCCTCGTTCTTTCAGCTCCGTGATCGCCTGTTGAAGAGTTTGCTTTAAGATAGGCAGGTGAAAATGAGACCCTTGTGCCGAACGGAGCGTTTTTCCGTTAAACGCATCAACTGTTCCTTCTCCTACGATCACGGCATCAAGGCCAGCGGCATCTGCTGTTCGAATGAGTGTGCCTAAATTCCCCGGGTCCTGTACTGCGTCTAATAAAAGAAGCCGTTCAACCTTCTTTTCTTCAAAAACAGGAACTGTACAGACTGCGGCAATGTGCTGAGGCGTTTCTGTTTCTGTCATGGCAGAAAAGGCCTCTTCGCTCAGTTCATAAAGCTCAATGTCTGGCTGGATATGAGAAGGAAGCATATCGGGCGAGGTGACCATTAATTCCTTCACGATCCCGCTCTTTAATGCTTCTTCGACTAAATGTATTCCCTCAACGAGAAACAGCCCCGTTTTCGTTCGTTCTTTTTTCGTATGGAGCTTCTTCCACTGTTTAATGTTTGTGTTTTTAGCTGATTCTATATATTTCAAGCGACGTTAACTCCTTTAATTATCATGAATTTATTATATCTCATGCACACTACATAATAAACCTGTCTTTGAGACAGAATAGGGCTATTACCATCAAAAAAGGAGTGTGGGCAATGGATTTTAATTTAAGAGGCGCAGTCATTCAAAACATTACTGGCCATAATCAAGAACAGCTTGAGCATACGATTTTAGATGCTATTCAAAGTGGCGAGGAAAAAATGTTGCCAGGCCTTGGCGTGTTGTTCGAAGTGCTATGGCAAGAAGCATCAGAAAACGAGAAAAATGAGATCCTTGAAACATTAGAACAAGGCTTAAAGCCTCAGCAGCAGCAATAAAAGAAGCCGGTTTGCTTATAAAAGCAAGCCGGCCTTTTTCATTTAGCCAGTGATAGGCGTTTCCATTCGAAGCGCTGGATCACGCCAGATTTCAACCCATTTTTTCATCGCAAACACAATAATCACAAATCCTAAGATCAGCATAATGATCGAAAGCACCGCATTCAGCACGCTGTAACCGGATGCTTCAGGATTGAGATATACATTCGCTACCATCCAATAGCCTGCATAATTCACCGTCACATATAAGTAAGCAAGCGGAATTAAACAAGTCAGCATATATCGCCTTTTATCTGCAATTTTTAATACAACGGTTGCCCCAATGATTAAACCAACCGAGGCCATTAACTGATTTGAAACCCCAAACAGCGCCCAAATAGACCCGATGTCTCCTGAATAAAGTAAGTATCCCCACATAAAACAAGCAAGCGCACTTGCAAACACCGAACCAGGTACCCAGTCAGTTCGTTTAAGCGGTTTATATGCTTCACCTAAGAAGTCTTGAATCAAGTAGCGTGCCACACGTGTCCCCGCATCAATAGCAGTTAAAATAAAGACAGCCTCAAACATAATGACGAACTGGAAGAAGTAAGAAGCCAAATGACTAAAGAACGGAATCCCCGTAAAGATATACGCCATCCCTACCGCCAATGTCACGGCACCACCCGTTCTTCCTTCTAAGTCAAGGCCGATTTCCTTACTCAGCTGTGGAAGGTTTTCGACACTCATACCGAGTGTTCGGAACACTTCTGGTGTACTGTTTATCGCAAAATAATCTCCTGGATGCAGGGCCGTAGCCGCAATTAAAGCCATAATCCCAACTAAACATTCCACAAGCATTGCGCCAAACGCAACAGGCTTCATATCACTCCAGCGGTCCAGCATCTTAGGCGTTGTCCCAGAACCAACAAATGCGTGGAAACCAGAGATCGCACCGCAAGCAATGGTAATCGAAATAAATGGCCAGACAGGACCAGCTAATACAGGTCCTCCTCCATTCACAAACTCTGTAAACGCCGGGAATTGAATGGACGGATTCACGACAAAGATTCCAGCAATCAGCGCAATGAATACACCAATTTTCATAAAACTACTTAAATAGTCCCTCGGTGCAAGCAGCAGCCAAACTGGCAGAGCCGCAGCAAAAAAGGCATAGATCGGCAGGGCAAGAGCAAGCGTTTTTGTATCAAGTGTTAAAAAATCACCTAGTGCCGTTCCTTGAATATTTGGCCCAAGGAATACACCGAACATCAGCAAAATAAATCCTGCAGATGTCGCCAGCTTTAAATTGCCTGTTTTTTTATAATACAGACCAACCCCCATTGCAATCGGAATCGTGATTCCAACTGCAAATGTCCCCCAAGGGTTACGTTCTAAAGCATGAAGCACAACCATAGACAAACCTGCCATTGTGATGGTAATAATAAACAGCATCGCAAGCCCTGTACAAAAACCAGCAACAGGTCCCAGCTCTTCCTTCGCTACCTCTGATAATGATTTCCCCTTTTTTCGCATCGACGCAAATAAGACGACTAGATCATGTACAGCTCCGCCTATGACTGCACCAATTAAAAGCCAAAGGAGACCAGGTAAATATCCAAATTGAGCGGCTAAAATCGGACCCACTAACGGACCAGCAGCTGCAATCGCAGCAAAGTGATGCCCAAATGTAACCCATTTATTTGTCGGCACATAATCTTTCCCGTCCTCTAGCGTGTGAGCCGGTGTAGGATGATCATCTGTGACCTTTAATACCTTGACCATCATAAATGTGCCATAAAGACGATAGGCAATCGCTAAAATACACATAGATCCTATTACAATTGTAACCGCATTCATTTAACCATCCCCTTTGTATAAACAATTTGTTACAAATATAACATAAATTGATTGATTTTTCTTTCTTTTAAAACCAAGTTGACAAATAAGAATAATATGTTTATTCTTAAGGTAGCTTCACCTACTTCCATAAACTCTCTTTTGACAGGGCATTCTATGGCTCTGTCCTTTTTATTGCTTTCATCTTACAAAAATAAACGCTCGATCACATGTGCCTTATTCACTAGGAAATACACTCTCCTTTTACCAAAAATAGTTCTTTTGACTCACCTTGAAAACACCGTTCATTTCCTGGGAAATTCATTAAAAAAAGCCTTTCCCCTGTACTGAGGAAAGGCTTTCTTACTTAAGAACCGTACGTAATCTGTTCAACGGTTTTTTGATCAAGTCTTTTGATCACTTCTGTTAAAAGCTTCACTGCATTTTCATAATCATCTCGGTGAATCATTGCGGCATGGGTATGAATATATCTGCTCGGAATCCCGATAGATAGTGATGGAACTCCATGACCTGTTAAATGAATACCGCCAGCATCTGTCCCGCCGCCAGGCATTGAGTCATATTGATAAGGAATGTTCAGCTCATCAGCTGTTTGGACAACAAAATCACGAAGTCCTTTATGAGAGACCATTGAAGCATCAAATACAACAATCGTTGGGCCTTTGCCAAGTTTGCTAGTTGCTTCTTTCTCAGTGATGCCCGGAGTATCTCCTGCTACACCTACATCAATGGCAAATCCAATATCAGGCTGAATCGTAGCCGCTGCTGTTTTAGCTCCGCGCAGGCCTACTTCCTCTTGGACAGTTGCGACGCTGTAAGCAATATTCTCATGCTGAGCATTATGCAAATTTTTCATGACATCAATGGCGACTGCACAGCCAATGCGGTTGTCCCATGCTTTTGCAAGGAGCATTTTTTCATCATTCATGACTGTAAATTCAAAGTAAGGAACGATTTGATCTCCAGGCAGCACGCCCCACTCCATTGCCTGTTCTTTGCTTGACGCCCCAATATCAATAAACATATCCGTAATCTCAATTGACTTTTTACGAGCTTCAGGTGACAAGACGTGTGGTGGCTTTGAACCAATTACCCCTGTGATCTCTCCCTTTTTCGTCACAATGGTGACACGCTGGGCGAGCATGACCTGTGACCACCAGCCGCCGACTGTTTGAAAACGAATGTAGCCTTTGTCATCAATTTTTGTCACCATGAATCCTACTTCATCTAAGTGACCTGCGAGCATAATTTTAGGTCCGTTAGCATTTCCTTCCTTTTTAGCGATCAAGCTGCCAAGGCGGTCTGTAGAGACTTCATCTGCATATGATTCTATGTATGTCTGCATGACTTTTTTGACATCACGTTCATTTCCTGGAATCCCTTTTGCATCCGTTAGGTCTTTCAGCATAGTTAATGTTTGATCGAGCTTTGTCATTCCATTTATCCTCCTTTATCTTCATGGTGCATTCTTATTATACAAAACCTCTTTCGTTCAATACGATCTTTTTATGAATATTTTTTCGTTTTACGAAATATTTTTTTAAAAAAAGTTGAAACCTTTTGGCGTTTTCATTCGTAGTACATCAGATAACGGTATTGGAGGTGCATCCTGTCATGTTTGTAATCCTCATGAGACTAGCTCTTGTTGCACTGCTTGTCTACATCTTCTACATGGCGGTAAAATTCTTCTCAAATCCGAGAAGAAAGCTGAAACAAGCACAATTAAAAGAAGGCTTTTATTTTATGGACGAACAGCAAAATGCGCGCAAAAATTTTAATTTCGTCTATAAAGGTGTCTTGTTTGAAGGGGAGAAGCATGTTCCTTCTAAGGATCATCCTCTGTTTGTCCACTCCATTTACGTTTGGACGGAGTCACCTGAGAAGCTGAGTGAATTTACATTAGAAGACTTTGAAAAACTGGAGGAAAACATTATCGAGCGTTATCCTCAAACAAAAATTGATTGGGATCAGCCCATCAAAAAAATCAAACAAAAAAAAGGAGCAGACACGCCGTCTTAATGGCGTCTGCTCCTTTTTCAAATAACTTGGATATATCCCAATAGGATCAACTGCAAAATAATTAATAAAGGCATGCCGATTTGAAAGGCGGGATGCTTTGTTTTATGCCGGAAATACTGCATTCCTAGATACGATCCGGCAGCGCCAAAAAGAACCGCAGCACTCCATAAATGTGCCTCTGAAATTCTCCATTTATGTGCTTTGGCCCGGCGTTTGTCTTCACCCATGAGAAAAAAGCCGTAGCCATTCACCAAAATAAGCAGCAGGATCAAAGCCATATTCATTCATTTCACCTCACATGATGAGAAAAAAAGATCACCCCTCGAAGGAATGATCTTTTATAAAACTTACTTGTCTAGTTGTGCTTTTGCAGCATCAGCAAGCTGATTGAATGCATTTAGGTCATTCACAGCAAGGTCAGCAAGCATTTTGCGGTTTACTTCGATACCAGAAAGCTTTAAGCCATGCATTAAACGGCTGTAAGAAAGACCGTTCATACGAGCTGCAGCGTTGATACGAGTGATCCATAGTTTACGGAAGTCACGTTTTTTCTGACGACGGTCACGGAAAGCGTAGTTTCCAGATTTCATCACCTGTTGGTTTGCTACTTTGTATAATCTATGTTTTGAACCGAAATAACCTTTTGCTAATTTAAGAACCTTTTTACGACGCTGACGCGACACAGTTCCGCCTTTTACTCTTGGCATTGTAATTCCCTCCTATGATTCCTATTCCAAATTACTTGATGTTTGCAAGTTGTTGTTTGATACGTTTGAAATCTCCAGCACTTACGATTGCGCTCTTACGCAATTTACGTTTTTGCTTTGTAGATTTGTTAGCGAACAAGTGACTTGTGTACGCATGAGAACGTTTAAGTTTACCAGAACCTGTTTTTTTGAAACGTTTAGCAGATCCGCGGTGAGTTTTCATTTTTGGCATTGGATGTTTCCTCCCTCTGTTACTTTACTTTTCGACTTTTGGTGCAAGCATGAGGAACATGCTGCGTCCGTCCATCTTAGGTTTTGTTTCTACTGTTGCTACTTCAGCGCAAGCTTCAGAGAAACGGTCTAACACGCGCTGTCCGATTTCTTTATGCGTAATCGCACGGCCTTTAAAGCGGATAGAAGCTTTCACTTTATCTCCCTTTTCAAGGAATTTGATTGCATTACGGAGCTTCGTGTTAAAATCATGTTCATCGATTGTCGGGCTCAACCGAACTTCTTTTAAGCTAATGATTTTTTGATTCTTACGTGCCTCTTTTTCCTTCTTCTGCTGTTCGAATCGGAACTTACCATAGTCCATGATTCGGCAAACAGGTGGTTTTGCATTTGCAGCAACTAACACAAGGTCAAGATTAGCTTTAGCAGCAATTTCCAGAGCTTCCTGGCGGGTTTTAATCCCAAGCTGATCGCCATTTTGTCCGATCAAACGAACTTCACGCGCACGAATACCTTCATTAACTAATTGATCTTTGCTAATAGTGAGCCACCTCCATGAGATTTTGAATTGAGTTCACAATTCATTTTGACCATTTCGTTGTATGTTTTACAGGCAAACAAAAAGTGTGGGCATATAAAACACCCACACTGCGAACATTTGCATGAAAAAATAAATGTACGGTCAACCTGTCAACTACAAACATGTGTCAATCAGGTGAGAAGCGGGTGCTTCTGCTTGTGATATCTATTCAATTCGTTAACTATTCTACACAATTTTCATTTGTCCGTCAAGTAACCGAACTCTTGAAACAACTTTTTCAGTTTAACATGATGAGACGAATTGGGCAAGACTTTTTCACACCATGACGCCATCAAAGAATCAACTGCATAAAGATTGGGATGACGATAACGGTCACAACTCCTACGACTACAACGGCGATACTTGCCATCGCTGCTTCTACTTCTCCCATCTCAATTCCAACAGAAACCCCAAGCGCATGTCCTGATGTACCAAGTGCAAGACCTTTTGCCACTGGGTTTTTAATGCGAAACAATTTTAAGAAGAAAGCACCTAGTGCATAGACAATGACAGCATTAAATATGACCGCAAAGGCTGTGATATCTGCGATTCCGCCAATATCCTTTGCAATTGGAAGAGCAATCGCTGTTGTCGCTGCTTGTGGAAGCATGCTTTTCATCACAGCCGCATCTAAATGAATTCCTTTTGCTACGAGATATACGATCGTAATAGAACAAAGTGAACCTACAAAAATAGCAGATAAAATTTGCCACCAATATTTTTTAAGCAAAGCTCTCTGCTTATAAAGCGGGATAGCGAAAGCAATCGTGGCAGGCTCTAAGAAAAATTTGATAATCTTGCCGCCCTCATTATAATCTGCGTAGGAAAAACCGCCAACTTTCAAAAATAAAATGCCTAGTACCATCGCCACAAACAGCGGGGTGAACAAGAAGAAGCCTTTTGATTTTTTAAATAAGAATGTCCCTATTCCAAAAGCGACCAATGAGACAACAATGCCAAAATAAGGGCTCATCGTACTTGTACCCATTTTGCATCTCTCCTTTAATGCGTACTTGAAGCTGGTTTATTTGAATGAGAAGGAGCAGATTGACTCTCCTTTGTCTCTTTACGTTTCTGCGGTCTTTCTGATAATTGCATGAGAAGCTGCGAAAACAGCCCTGTCGCTGCAAGTAGCATAATGGTTGCAATGATAATGACACCGACGACTTGCACACCCACTTCTTGCATGACACCTAATGATTGAATAACTGATATCCCAGAGGGAACAAACAGAAAGCTAATGAGTCCTGTCAATGATGTACCTAATTGCTCCACCTGCTCTAGTTTGACGATTTTCGTTGTTAACAAAACAAATAATAGAACCAAACCAATGACGGATGCGGGCATCGGAATCGGTAAATACATTGAAATGAGATTAGAAACGAACATTACGGTTGCAAAAATAAATGCTTGAGATAGAAACCCATATACTTTCGTGGCACTCATGCCCCTTCACCTCTTTCTTCGACTGCCATCAGTATAAGCCATGAAATAAACAAATGAAGCGTTTACAATGAAACTCGCTGGATTCAATGACTGAAATGCAAAAAACGAGTATTGAAATACAAACAAAAAAAGCCCTCCTACTCTAGCAGGAGCGACTTCTTTAATTCTTTCGCATATGTACGGCTGACAGGAATGATGGACCCGTCTGTCATATGCAGATTATACGTCGAATTAAACCACGGCTGTACTTCTTTCATATGAGAGGTATTCACGATATAGCTGCGATGGACCCTCATAAAGTAAGCCTCAGGAAGTTTCTTTTCAATGACCACAAGCGGTTCTGAGACCTCATACATATGATGCTTTGTTTTCACGACCTTTTTCCCCTCGCTGAGTCCTACATACATGATCTCTTCAATTTGCAGGATCACAATTGAGTCATCGACTGAGATCGCTAATTTTTGCTGGTGGGGCGCTTTCTCATCTGACAGCTGGTGCTCTTGCGTCTCAACAGATTTCCATTTTTTAAACTTCTGGATGGTCTGGAGCAGCCGCTCTTCATCAATTGGTTTTGTTAAGTAATCAAGCGCACTTACCTCAAACGCCTTCAGCGCATATTGATCAAAGGCTGTCGCAAATACAACCGCTGGCGGATCAGACATCCGGTTGAGCCTTTTGGCAATATCAAATCCGTTCTCACCAGATAAATCAATGTCTAAAAAGAGCAGATCCGGCTTATGGTCGACCATCCGGTCAAAAGCAGATTCTATATTTTCTGCTTCCTCTATTTGAACATCCTCTTTCGTTCTTCGTAATAAGTATTTTAATTCATCTCTTGCTAACACTTCATCATCTACGATTAATACCTTCATCAATGAGAATCATCCTTTTTTACATAGTCCATCGGAATGCGAAATGAGATGTCAGTGCCTTGGTCACTATGAATGGATAAAGCGGCTTGTCTGCCAAAAATTCCTCTTAACCGCTGATCTAAATTAAAAAGGGCTGTCCCAGTTCCTTCTAGTGATTCGACAGGCGCTTTTAATAGCTGAGCCATCTTATCATCTTCAATCCCCTGTCCATTATCTGTCACTTTCATATAAACATGCCCATCTTTCATCAAAGCGGATACGATGACTTCACAATTCGTTTGATGTTTAGGAAAAGCATGTCTCACTGCATTTTCAACAAGCACCTGAAGCACAAAGGGCGGAATCATCACCTGCTCCAGCTCCTTTTCAATTTGAAAGGTCACATGGTACTTATTTGGAAACCTTGCTTGTTCAAGTGATAAATATGCCTCCACATGCTGAATTTCTTTATGCATTGGAATCAGCAGCTGGCGGGCACCTTGCATATTTGAACGAAAATAAATACTTAGCTGCAGCAGCAGCTTCCTTGCCATCTCCACATTGGTTCTGCATAAAACAGAGATGGTATTAATGGCGTTAAATAAAAAGTGCGGGTTCACTTGTGCTTGAAGTGCTTTGATCTCTGCATCTTTTAGCAGGCGGCTTTGCGTTTCCGCCTCCCCAAGCTCAAGCTGTGTGGAAAACAGCATCGCCAAACCTTCTGCAAGCTCCTCTTCCACCCTGCTTAATCCGACCGGAGAATTGAAATACATTTTTAACGTTCCAATCGTTTGGCCGTTAGAAGTGAGCGGCAGCACGATTGCGGCTTCAAGAGGGCAATGGGCGACTGAACAATTGATTTCGTCCTTCGAATGTGCCTTCATAATCTTGCCGCTCATCAATACTTGTTTCGACAGCCCTGTAATTAGGCTTTTAGATGGAATATGATGATCTGTTCCATCTCCGACATGCGCTAAAATCTTTTCTGTGTCTGTTAAGGAGACCGCATCTGTTTCAGTCAACCGATGAATGATCTCCGCCACACTTTTACATGACTGTTCATTTAACCCTTGGCGGAAAAAAGGCAGTGTTTGATCGGCGATCGAAAATACACGATGTGTCTGCATCGCTTTTGCCTGCTCTTCTTGCCGAATGACTGACTGTAAAATAGATAAAAAGATAAAGCTGCCGATTCCATTCACAAAGATCATCGGCAAAGCGATGATACTGACAAGCCCCCATGCATCCGCAAATGGCTTTGCAAACAGAAGGATAATGATCATCTGTAATGATTCCATCGCCACACCAAAAAGAGCTGCTTGGCGAGGTGTGACCATTCGATTCCTCCGCTTAAATCTGCTGCCGACATAGCCTGCAATGACACCCGCTAAAATGGAAGAAATCGCACAGCTGAGCGCCGTGCTTCCTCCTAGGGAATAGCGATGAATTCCAGCTAAAAGCCCTGCGCCAATCCCTACAAACGGCCCCCCGATCAAACCACCTATTTCGATCCCCATAATTCTCGTATTGGCGATAGAGCTTGACGAGCCAAGATGATAAGAAAACTCATGATTCATGACAATTTGCTGTTGGATTTCAATTCCTGTGTAATTGCTGATAATACTAAAAGAAGCAAAAATGAAGACAAGGATTGCCTTTTTCCGAAACCCTTGATTATGTAGCAATAGATTGCGAAAGCCCTTCACATGAGCAAGCACAAATCCTAAAATAACGATGATCCCCACACGCTCAATCATCATAATAATTAAATGAAGCAAACCAGCCACCTCGAATGATGTATGTCATATCTACTGTCTTTCTATTCTATCATGTGCGGTCAATGATCAAAGATCTCTCAAATCTTTTCTTTATCGCCCCCTTCTTCTATTGTAAAATGAACATGAGCCTGACACTTGCAATTGAAGGTAACACATACATAACAAGGGAGAAGATCATGAAAGCCGTATTTTTCGATTTAGATGATACTTTGCTTTGGGACGAAAAAAGCATTCACACAACTTTTCAGGAAACTTGCCGGGAAGCGGAAAAGAAATATGGACTTGATCCAGAATCGTTTGAACAGATTGTACGTGAAGAAGCTAGAAAGCTGTACTCTTCCTATGAAACATATGATTATACTGTCATGATCGGCATTAATCCTTTCGAAGGACTATGGTCCAATTTTAGTGAACCGATTAGCGAAGGCTTTCAGAAGCTGAACGCCATTGCACCAGAGTATCGTAAAAACGCTTGGACCAACGGCTTAAAGACAGCGGGAATTGACGATGAGGCATTTGGACAATATTTGGCTGATTTCTTTGCAGCAGAACGCAGAAAACGCCCATATGTCTATGAAGAAACATACCCTGTTTTAAACCGCCTGAAAGGCAGCTACGAATTGCTCCTTTTAACAAACGGAGATCCTAGCCTTCAAAAGGAAAAACTGGCAGGTGTTCCTGAGCTTGCCCCTTATTTTAACGAAATTGTGATTTCAGGAGATTATGGAAAAGGCAAACCCGATCCTGGTATCTTTGAGCATTGCCTTGAGCTGTTAAACTTAACAAAAGACGAAGTGATCATGGTTGGAGATAATCCAAAAACAGATATTCTCGGCGCATCTCGCGTTGGTATCCAAACGGTTTGGATCAATCGCCATGACAAGAAAAATGAAACAGATGTGATGCCTGATTACAAAATCAAAGACTTACATGAATTGTTTGATATATTAAAATAGAACAAAAAACACCCTTCTCCTGACGAGATTGGGTGTTTTTGTATTCTTAGAGCTAAATGATTGCCGCTAGACTTTGCGCTTGCCGGTCTAAGCCGCGTGCTGCTTCTCCTACAATAATGAATTCCTCACTTGCCTGCTTTACAAGATCCCGGTTAGTAAACACGGTTGTCTTTGCCCGGCTTGTTCCGCTGCTGACTTTCTCTACTTCTGCATGGATCGCCTTCACATATTGATCTACCTTGACGATCGCTTCTTTTGAATTTGTCGCTAGCTTTCGAATTTCTGCTGCCACTACACTAAAGCCATTTCCATAGGAACCCGCATGTGCCGCTTCTATTGCCGCATTTAAGGCGAGCAACTGGGTTTGTGAAGAAATGCTGTTAATGCTTGCAGCAATGGAGCTGATGGACTCTACCTGCTCGGTTAATCCTTTTAGCAAGCTCATATTTTGATCGGTTTCGTTTGCTATATGATCAAAGGAGGCATTGACACTTTGACTATGCTGAATGCCAACTTCTGCTCGTTCCATTAATTTTGCAGACATCTCCTTTAAGTCTTCTACGACTTGCTTCATTGTATGTTCTCTCTCCGTAATATCTGTTGCCACTTTCACAACACCCACTACAGTTCCTTCTTCATCTTGAACAGGTGAATATGTCGCTTCAAGCCATAAGGTGCTGCCGTTTTTTGTGATCCGCTGCACTTTTTCCTGAAAGACTTGACCTTCTCTCAAACGCTTCCAAAACATGTGATAGCTCGTGTGTTCGGTAATATGCGGAGGACAGAACTGTCTATGTTTAAGACCGATCATCTCTTCTTTAGAATATCCCATGGCTTTTGCAAAAATATCGTTCACCCATAGAACTTCACCTGTCACATTAAATTCAATCATTGCCAGCGAGTGCTCTAATGCACGAAGAACAGCTGATTGCTTCAATACATGTGACGATAAATTGTTTGTTGTTTGCATCATCGCTTTCATTCCCCCAATTTGTCTCGAACCAATAGTACATACTTACCCTTACTTTTGTACTATCTAAACGTCTCTTTTTAGGAATTGGATCACTAGTGGAGGTGTTCTCCAAAAAGAAAAAGCCAGTGACCTAAAGAGAATCACTGGCTGTGCTTATTATTTCTTTGCTTCTGCTACTGCATGTTTCACAAAGGCTTCAAGATCCATTGTTTCTGAATCTTGTTCCCCGTATTTTCTTACATTGACAGCGCCATTTTCTGCTTCTTGATCTCCGACGACAAGCATGTACGGAATCTTTTGCATTTGCGCTTCTCTAATTTTGTACCCAATTTTTTCATCGCGGCTGTCAAGCTCTACACGAAGACCTTCAAGCTGCAAACGTTCTTGTACTTTTTTCGCATAGTCTAAATGAACAGACGGTGAAACTGGGATGACTTGGAATTGTACAGGTGCCAGCCATGTTGGAAGGGCTCCTTTGTACTCTTCAATTAAGAAGGCAACAAAGCGTTCCATTGTAGAAACAACGCCCCTATGAATGACGACTGGACGATGGTGCTTTCCATCTTCTCCGATATATGTGAGATCAAAGCGTTCTGGTAGTAAGAAATCAAGCTGTACAGTGGATAATGTCTCTTCTTTTCCAAGAGCTGTCTTCACTTGTACATCAAGCTTCGGCCCATAAAATGCCGCTTCGCCTTCAGCTTCATAGTAGTCGTGACCAAGCTCGTCCATTGCATCCTTCAGCATCGATTGTGCTTTATTCCACATCGCATCGTCATCGAAATACTTCTCAGTATCTTCTGGATCACGATAAGATAAGCGGAATGTGTAGTCATTCAAGCCAAAGTCTTGATACACTTCTTCAATTAAGCGAACTGTACGGATGAACTCGTCTTTGATTTGATCTGGACGAACAAAGATGTGTGCATCGTTTAATGTCATACCGCGAACACGCTGAAGGCCGGATAAAGCACCTGACATTTCATAGCGGTGCATTGTACCAAGCTCTGCAATACGAATTGGCAATTCGCGATAGCTGTGCGGCTCGTTTTTGTAAATCATCATATGATGCGGACAGTTCATCGGACGAAGAACAAGATCTTCGTTGTCCATTTCCATTACTGGGAACATGTCTTCTTGATAATGCGCCCAGTGTCCTGATGTTTTATACAATTCAACACTCGCAAGAACTGGTGTGTACACATGTTCATAGCCAAGACGCACTTCTTTATCGACAATGTAACGCTCAATGACGCGGCGGATTGTAGCGCCTTTTGGCAGCCAAAGCGGAAGACCTTGACCAACCTTTTGGGAATTCGCAAACAGTTTCAGCTCTTTTCCAAGCTTACGGTGATCGCGTTCTTTCGCTTCTTCCAGCAGACGTAAGTGCTCATTTAAATCTTCTTTGCTGAAGAAAGCTGTTCCGTAAATACGCTGAAGCATTTGGTTGTTACTGTCACCTCTCCAGTATGCACCGGCAAGGCTTAACAGTTTAAACTCTTTGATTTTCCCTGTAGACGGCAAGTGAATCCCGCGGCAGAGGTCAAAGAATTCACCCTGCTCATAAATCGTCACAGCTTCACCTTCTGGAATCGCCTCTAACAGTTCAAGCTTCAATTCATCACCAATCGCTTCAAAGCGTTTTTTCGCTTCTTCTCTTGATACTTCAATTCGCTCAATTGGCAGATTGCTGTTAATGATTTTCTTCATTTCTTTTTCAATCTTTGGTAAGTCTTCAGGTGTGATGGCAACATCAATGTCCACATCGTAGTAGAAACCATTTTCGATGACAGGACCTACGCCAAACTGAACGTGATGCTCTTTTCCATACAGGCGTTTGATCGCCTGCGCTAGCAAATGTGCTGTGCTGTGGCGCATAATATCGAGTGCTTCTTCACTTTTATCTGTGATGATCTCGATTGTTCCACTTTCTAATAGCGGCGTACGCAGATCTATTTCTTTACCGTTCAATTTACCGGCAAGTGCTTTTTTCTTTAGGCCCGGGCTAATTGATGCCGCGATGTCTTCTGTTGTAGCTGTTTTGTCAAACTCCTTGACTGCTCCATCTGGAAATGTAAGTTGAATTTGTTCTGACATCTCTGGTCACTCCTTTTTTTGGCAATATAAAAACCCCGCCCCCTGGAAAGGGACGAGGTTGAATAAACGGAATCGTGGTTCCACCCTTTTTCCCGTATTTGCAGCTTGCTTTTTCATAAGCAAATACGGCTTGTGTTTCGATAACGGGAATTCCCGTCAGCCATTACTAAAAAGTTCACAGCTGATGTTCAAAGGTGGTAAAGCAAATGGTCCTCTGCTAGGAAGCTTTCAGCCGCGGCTTCCCTCTCTTTAAGCGGGTGTTCATTTGTTCATGTCCTTATCAATACGGTCTCTGTATGAAGTTACACCGTATTATAAAACGTTTTTTCGTGAAAATCAAGAAAGCTTTTCACTTTTCTTGTTGAAATGAGCATGTACAAATTGAACATTCTGCTCTTGGAATGAATGAGACGGGAACACCTCAACTCTTTCTTGAAAAATATTTTGAATGGTTTGCACCATCGAGTGACCTGTATCATTTGTAAATAGGTCAATTTTTTGCGGTGCAATGGAAACAAGCGGTGCAATCAGCTGCGAATCAATATACATTGGATGCTCTCTTACAAACTGTCTGTCTATGTATTGTTTTTGATCACGGTCAGAAGCGTAGCGAAATTCCCAAATCACCAGGCGGTCCTGATGCACAACATGTACTTTTTCGAGCCTAGGCTCTCTTGCCATCACATAGTCTCGAAGCGATTGAATGAAATTTTGATACTCCTGCTCCATTTTGTATTCTTCAATGGACACTTCAACATAGTTCTTCAGCCTTCGGTCATACTCTGACAGCCTAAATGTCATAAATGAACCAATTGAAAAAACACCTTGCTGTAAAGAAATCGCCTCAAGCTCCTTTTTTAAAAGGGCTTCTCTTGACGGGTCTTGCTGAATGCCGGGAATATCATCTAAGTCCCCGTTCATGATACTGTGTGCGATGGAAAGAATTTGGTGCTGCTCTTCGGGATCTTTAAACAAATAGGTGTTTTCAAGGATGCTGCGCATGCGCTCATTTTCTTTGCATTCCAAAAAAAAGTGAACCAATAATGGCCGCACAATGTGCTCAAGTGCTTCTTCGGATTCCTTCGCCTCTATGAGAAGCCGGTCTTTCCCTTGTTGAATTGACATGTGATGCCGACTGTCCAAGTGTTCAGCAAGATGTAAAAAAGCGGCGGTATCATATTCATCTTCAAAGATTATTTCAAGCATGTTTGTCCCCCCTAACGACATCTGTTACATATATATGGGGGGAACATAAAAAATAGACGCCTAAAATAAATCAGGCATCTTTCTTTTTAAAATGAGTGGAACAGAGATAAAGATCAAATAAATCAAACAAACAACCGCTAAGGCAGCATAATTGCCGCTGACAAAGCTTGAGCCGAGAACATTTAACGCAATTGTACCCGGTATTAAGCCTAAAAAGGTGGCTGCCACAAATGCACGATAATTTGCACGTGAAGCAGCTGCCGCATAGCTGACAAAATCAAAGTGAATCGGTGCAATACGCAATAACAAAATATAAAGAAATCCATGCTCCTGTATGCGGGACGTCACCGCTTTCAGCTTCCGGCTGTTTGATTCCGTTTCCTTCTTTTTTGCACGAAAGGTTGAAGCAATCATGAAAGAGCCTGTTGCCCCGGCTGTCGCTCCAATGAGGGCATAAATCGTCCCAAGGACACTGCCGAATGCCAAACCTGCTGCCAGGGAAAAGACCGTAATCGGGACGAGAACAAACGGGCGGAAAAGAGATAGGAAAAGAAAAACAAAAGGAGCCAGCATCCCAAATTGAAGCACCCAATTCTTCACATCTTTCGGCGCCAGCTGAAGATGCTGTTTATTCAGCCACCACAGCGCAGCAGCAAGAATGCCAATCACAAGAAAAAGCAGCCATTTTCTTTTGTTCATTTCATTTGCTCCTCCTTCAGGTGACATACGCTTTTATAAATGACGGCGGTTTTCTCCTTCGAGCAAGACAGGCTCTGCTAAATAGAGAATCCGTTCCATTAAACGAGCGGCTTTGACCTCTTCTTTTTCCCCCCGCTGTGAGTACGTAAAGTGATGCTTCAGCTCGTTTGGTGAGAAATTAGAAGAGAAAAATGTCGGCAGCTGCTCTGCCATACGGTATTGTAAGATTGTACCGAGCAGTTCATCCCGCACCCAGCTTGTCATCGATTCTGCCCCAATATCATCAAGCATTAAAATAGGAGTGGATTTAACCATATTCAGCTTTTCTTCTAGCGTATGATCAGCTAATGAATTTTTTAACTCTCTCACAAATTCAGGCACGTAAACAAGGAGAGATGGGTATTCTTTCTCCGCTAGCTGCTGCGCAATAGCTGCTAGTATATACGTTTTTCCTACTCCAAACTTTCCGTGTAAATACAAGCCTTTTCCTTTTCCAGTCTCATCATAGCTTTGGAGGAATTGACCTACTTTTTGGATGACCTCTTGTCTTCCCACAACGTTCAGATCAGCGAACGTCGCTTGAAGGACATTTTGCGGAATATACATGCTTTTCATCAGCTCTTGCTGTTTTTTCTGTCTATCGAGCCGGAGCTTGACTGGGCAAGGGGAATATTCAATATCAATACTCTGACCTTTGATCACAAGCTTCGGGTGATACCCATCTAAAATGGCATTGACGTTTTCGTCATCTAAGCAGTAAGAGCAGCCCTTCGACTGCTGCACATATTCAAAGAGCCGGTTCAAACTGCGATTGATCATGTCTTCATGTATCTCTTCTTGATGCTTCTGTAAAAAGACCTTCACATCTTCATCAGACAACACACTTTCTTTAATCTGATTGTATCTCACGCGAAAATCTACTCGTCCTTTTAGCTGTTCAAATGAACGACCGATCGGTTTCATCCCATCTCACCTCACCTTAATGTGCATTGTACTTTTTCATATTTTTAAACTGATCTAACAGTTTTTCTTTTTCTCGTTCAAGGTCTTCTGTAGACAGATTGTGCGTTTGCTCTTTTGCTGGCTGTTCTTTTGTTTCGGTTTCTTTCATCCAGTCAGGCAGTTTCTCTTCCCGGACGACTTTTCCTGAACCATATGGGCTGCGCTGCTTTTTCTGCTGCGCCCACTCTGTCATTTGTCTGTTCTCTTCTTTGGCAATTTTCATGGCCGCAGCAACGGTTTTGATTTTCTTTCTCACCCAATGAGCGGCGATTTTTTGCATATATGTTTTCGACAGCTTCATATCTGTTTTGAGTAATGTATAGTAGATGAGAACATTCATGACACCTGGCTCTAGCTGCTGCTCGAGCATGATATCTTCGACAATTCTTAAGTCGGCATACGTTGGCTCAATGCCATCTGCCATGTCTTTTAGCAGCTCCCTAGGCGAAATATGATCCAGCTTTTCAATCAATTTTGCATCTGGAGTATCTGCCGCTGGCGTCTTTGAAGCATCTTGGCGCAAGTGTCTTGGCTGTTTTTGATCAATCAGTTTTGGCTGTTCGCCTCTGTATTCAATTTGGTACCAGTCTCTTGCTGCTTTTCTCAGCTCTTCTGTTGAGATCATTTGATCCGAACCGCATGCACCTGCTACAATATTTTGCATTTGAAGCGGGGTGATGCCGTATACAACAGCTAACTTCTTAATTGTTTCTTTTACCTGCTTTGTCAAAGCCTTTCTTGGAATCATCATGTCAGACATACCCGCTAATAATAGATCGAAATCAAAGGATTCGTCCGAGAGCGGTGCCGGCTGACTCGATCCAACGGTCACATATTCATAGCCTTGATCAAGCGATGACGCCTGATGAATTTCTTCTGTCATCTTGCGCTCGCCTGGCTGCAATACGTGAAACACTTCTTCGAACGACCGTGAAATATTCTTTGCTTCTGCAGGAACACCCGGATAAGAGAAATAATCGCGAAGCTGCATATATTTTGCTTTCTCTACACGATGGTACAGCAGAACATTCAGCATACCATCTTGGAAAAATTCATCTGGTCTTAGCGGTGGTACAAGCTCATATGTAAACAGTCTGCCTTCTTCCGTTTCCTGTTCATATGTGCGGAGTAAGCCGATCGCTTCAAGCTTTAAACGTTCCTCAAAAATATCATTTAAATTCGTTTGCAGCATGACCATGAGCTGCCGATGAGGTGCAGGTTTCCCCCACATACGATTTTGTTCCAGCTCTCCCCACAGCGTCATGTATAAGCTGAAAGCGGACATGCCAATAAGCGGCTGATATAAAAGAGTGATGAGCTGTCTATCGATGTCACCGAGCAATGAAGCGCTTTTGACGACATACGGATCGACGGCTAGCACTTCCTTCCAATGCTCTGTCATATGCTGATCCTCCCCATGAATTGCGATTGTTTCCATTGTACACTCTTTTTGCGTTTTACGCTTTACGCAGGAAAAAGAGCATGAAGAATCTCCAGCTCTTTTTAGCGTTCTTTCTTTAATAGATCTTTTAATTCATCAATAAAGACATTGATGTCTTTAAACTGCCGGTAAACCGAGGCAAACCTGACGTAAGACACTTCATCAATTTTCGCCAGCTCGTCCATGACCATTTCACCTACAAGCTCGCTTTTCACTTCTGACATGCCTTGATTGCGCAGTTCTTTTTCAATATTAAAGCAGACATCCTCCAGCTGCTTTAAAGCGACAGGACGCTTTTCACACGCTTTGATGAGTCCTCTCAGCATTTTTTCGCGGCTGAATTCTTCTCGAATCCCTTCTTTTTTCACCACAATCAGCGGTAATTCTTCTAATTTTTCAAACGTCGTAAAGCGATATTGGCAGCTTTCGCACTCTCTTCTACGACGGATGGATTTCCCTTCATCTACTGGTCTTGAATCAAGCACCCTTGTGCCAAGGTGCTGACATGTGGGACATTTCATTTCATCAGCTCCGATCTATTCTTGGAAGTTGTTTGTCTAGTTCATCATAAAGGGACAGAACGGTCTTTTGACTATAGCCGAAATCTGTTGGCAGGGCCGTTTCTGTTGTTACATTAAAATCGACAGCTGTTTCAAAAGGACGAATTGAAATGACAGTCGCCACGAGAAAGGCTTTTTTCGGCAATCGTATGTTTGCGCTGATTTCACCTCGTTCTGCTGAAACAGATGTCACTTGATAGGAATCGCTTCGGGAAAGCATAGCTTCCAACGCTTGAAAAACTTGTGCATTCGTCGATTTGTAGTAATGGCTTTTCAGTTCTAACACTGGATGCTCGTCAGATGTTTCTGTATGGTTTGACATGAACCGTTTAAACTTTTGCCTTAAAGTCATACACGTATCCCCTTTGCCATAATGCCTCTTTCTTTATTTTATAAAAAAAACCTTTGTTTTCCTAGAACAAAAGTATAGGCAAGCTGGGGAATGTTGGATTTTTTATTAAATAAATATAAAAAGGAGCATAACACAAAGGCATTCAATGCTTTTGGCCAGCTCCCATTGCAATCTTTTTTATGTTTACAGTGCTTTGGCTTGTGCCTGTTTCACTTGTACAGGTCCCATGCCTCGAGGAATTTCGATGTTTTCTCTTGTTTCAGCACCTAATTCATCTCCGATATGATCTGCTGCAATATTCGGATCTAGGTCGCCGCAAGTATAAACATCTATGCTCGCATAACCATGTTCAGGAAAGCTGTGAATTGTCAGATGAGATTCAGAAATAATGACAACTCCACTTACTCCTTGAGGTGCAAATTTGTGAAAAGCAACCTCTCTTACCTCAGCTCCTGATTTCAAAGCTGCATTTACAAACGTTTTTTCAATAAAATCCATGTCGTTCAGTTTATCACAGTCGCATCCCCATAGCTCGGAGATAACGTGACGTCCGATTGTTTCCATCATGGACCCCCCTTTAAACAAGAATGAAAGAGTGAAGTTCTAAGCAGCCGGACCGGACATATACCACGGGGGAAAGTTAGTCCTAAGAGGTCCTAACCCTTTAAGTATACCCGAATGAGTCTGCGAACAAGAAGTTCACGAAAAATAGTATACTTTGTTTAGACCCATTTTGCAAGCTGTGTTTTTAGTGGGATTTTCTCTCATTTCTTGAAAAGGGACGATCGTCTTCTTCATTTCAAACAGCAGACAGCTCTTTCATCTGTGCGCCGACAAACTTCACAAGATCAACCACTCGGCATGAATAGCCCCATTCATTGTCATACCATGCAAGAACTTTCACTTTTCTCCCTTCCATTACCATCGTTGTCAGTCCATCAACGACTGCTGAATAAGGGTTTGTGTTAAAGTCCGTAGAGACAAGCGGCTCATCTGTGTAATCTAAAATACCGGCAAGAGATGTTTTAGATGCATTCGAGAAGGCTGCATTGACTTCTTCTGCTGTCACATCTTTTTTCAAGTCAACGACAAGATCAACCATCGACACATTGGAAACTGGTACGCGGAGTGCAAGTCCGTGCAATTTTCCTTTCATGTGCGGAAGCACTAAAGAAAGCGCTTTAGCGGCACCCGTCGTAGTTGGAATAATGGACTGAGCACATGCTCTCGCCCGGCGCAGATCCTTATGCGGGTTATCGATATTTTTTTGATCATTTGTATAAGCATGAACCGTTGTCATTAAACCATTGTCGATGCCAAATTCATCATCTAACAGTTTCACAACTGGTGCTAAACAGTTTGTTGTACAAGATGCGTTTGAAATAATGACGTGCTTTTCAGGATCAAGATCATCCTCATTGACACCCATTACAATCGTAATGTCTTCATTTTTACCTGGAGCTGTTAGAACGACTTTTTTCGCTCCAGCATCTATATGGCCCATCGCTTGATCTTTTGAATTAAATTTACCTGTTGCTTCAATGACGATATCAATCCCAAGCTCTCCCCATGGAAGCTGCTTTGGGTCTCTATTATTAAGCAAAAGAACTCTTTTGCCATTCACAATCAAGGCGTCATCTTCTGCTGTCACATCACATTCGTAACGTCCATGATTTGTATCATATTTAATTAAATGTGCTAGCGTTTCGGCAGGATAGCTTGCGTTCACCGCTACAATTTGAATTTGATCATCAAGCATTGCTTTTCTGAAGACCATGCGTCCAATTCTGCCAAACCCATTGATCGCTGCTTTTACCTTCATGAACAGGTCACTCCTCTATTATGTGTTATACTCAATAAATTTATTTATGAAATTAGTATATCACATTAGAATGTAATTGCCAGTATATAAACGTATATTTTCTAAAAAGGGCTGTTCTTTTCAAAGGAAATCAGAATAAAGCATAAAAAAAGAAGAGTACGTGTATGTACTCTTACTCATCTGTATGTTCCCATTCATTTAATATGTTCTGCAATTGCCTTCTAATAAATGCGAGATCTTGTGTGTTCTCTATCACGCGGTCTGCTTTTTTACATTTCTCCTCAAGAGGCTGCTGAGAGTGAATACGATTCAGCGCTTCTTCCTCGCTGAGGTCATTTCGATTCATGAGCCGTGACAGCTGCAATTCGGGCGTTGTATACACCACAATGATGCGGTCGACGAGACTTTCCAGCTGACTTTCAAATAAAAGCGGGATATCGAGGACGACGAAGGTTTCCTTCTGACTAACCCCTTCATCTCTCTGTTTGAGCATTTCTTTTCTCACTTCAGGATGAACAATCGCATTCAACTGCTTTCTTTTCTCTTCGTCAGAAAAAATGATGGCTCCAAGCTGCTGCCGGTTCAGCTCCCCATTTGGCAGGAGAACATCCTCGCCAAAGGTTTGAACGATTTGATGAAGGGCTGGTGTTCCTTTGGCAACCGCTTCTTTTGCAATGACATCTGCGTCCACGACGCGGATACCTTGCTCTTTTATCATTTGCGAGACGGTGCTTTTTCCACTAGCAATCCCACCTGTTAATCCAATGACAAGCGTCAATTGATTTCCTCCTTTACAGCTTCCACACCCCAATTAAAATGAGCAGAAGCCCTGGTAAGCATGCAAGTTTATCGATCCAGCGCCAATTTGCCAAGTAATGACCAGAACGGAGCCCAATACACACAAAGAGTGAGCTCATCACGGCCACAGTGATACTCATGACAATTGGAGAAAAGCCTAGAATCGCAGCGCCAATCCCTGCGCCAAATGCATCAATGGATAAAGCAATCCCAAGAAGCACCGCTTCTATTCCATTGATCGTCCCAGAACGGTCAATATCTGCACTTGTCGGCTTTCGCAAAATTTGAATGACAAGACCAAGCGATTGCACTTCCACATTAAGCAATGTCTTTTCATGAAGAAGCAAATCACGCTCTTTCGCTGGTTTGTAAAATTGATAAAGAACCCAAAGTCCAATGGCGATCAAAATGCCTCCACCAAGTTTATCTGTCACTGAGACAGGGAGGAATGTCGTCAGCAGGCTGCCAATCAGCATGGAAATGAGCAGCACAATCCCTGAACAGCATGCAATAATGACAATCGCTTTAAATGGAATCTTCATTTTACGAAGTCCATACGTAAAGCCTACAGAAAAGCTGTCAATACTGACTGCAATAGCTAAAAACAGGAGCGAAATCGAAATCATACCTGAACTCTTCCTTTCTGTTCATGCAACGATGATCAAGAGTCTCTAGGCGTCCTTAGACTCTTCTTCACTATATGAAGAGCAGGTGGGCTGTGTGTCAGTCTACACCTTGCTGAAAAATGAATGCTTTTTATCGTATGCACAGCAAAAAGGAAGCATGCTGATGGCTGATTTTTATTGAGGACGTTTTTGGCAGGTCACACAAAAATGAGTGCCGCGTCCTCCGACTACTGTTTTCTCAATGATGCTTCCGCATGTTTGACAAGGCTCTCCCCGCCGGTCATACACAAGAAGCTGCAGCTGAAATGTTCCAATATCACCTTGTGAATTGATATATGAGCGAATCGTGCTTCCTCCTGCATCTACCGCCACTTGAAGTGTATCGATAATATGCCTGTGAAGCACTTTACAGGATTCAAGACTGAGCTGATTCGCTTTTGTTTCTGGATGAATGCCCGCTTTAAACAAAACCTCATCTACATAAATATTACCTAGTCCCACGACAATCTTTTGATCAAGCAGCGCTGTTTTGACCACACGGGATGTTTTTTTCAATTGCTCCCATAAAAATTCCGGAGTGAATTGATCATCAAAAGGCTCATATCCCAGCTGTGAAAGCGGGAGTTCCTTTTCTTCTTCACCCGGCTGAAATAAATGCATCGTGCCAAATTTACGTACATCATGGTACCGAAGCTCAGTACCGTCTGTAAACGTAAAGACGACGTGAACATGTTTATCGTATGGCTCATGCGCTTCATGTACACGGTATTTTCCTTCCATCCTTAAATGGGAGACCATCACGTAGTGGTCTAAATGAAAGAGCAGGAACTTTCCTCTTCTTTCAATGGTTTGTATCGTTTCTCCTACCATCCTTCTTGCGAACTCTTCCGGCTCCCCAGGACGTTTGATGATATTTGGCCATTTGATATCGACCGTTTCAATCGTTTTTCCTTCGACTAACCGCTTGAGTGTGCGCCGGACGGTTTCAACTTCTGGTAATTCCGGCATGCTCCTCGCTCCTTTTTCTCTCTCTATTATTTTGCGTCGTACCAAGATGGCCCTGAAGCAAAATCAACTTTTAGCGGCACATCTAGCTGAAGTGCATTTTCCATGACTTCAGGGACAATTTTTTCAAGTATGGCAATTTCTTCTTTCGGTGCTTCGAAGATCAGTTCATCGTGCACCTGTAATAAAAGATTTGCCTGCAAGTTTTGTTCTTTTAACTTTCGCGCCATATCAATCATAGCTTTTTTAATAATATCAGCTGCACTTCCTTGGATCGGTGTGTTCATAGCTGTTCGTTCGGCAAAGCTTTTGATATTAAAATTACGGCTTGTGATATCCGGGATATACCTTCTGCGTTTGAGAAGCGTCGTGACATATCCTTTTTGTTTCGCTTCCTGCACGATTTCTTCCATATAGGTTTTCACGCCTTTAAAGCTTGTTAAATAGCGTTCGATAAAGGCAGCTGCTTCTTTTCTTGTGATCCCAAGGTTTTGAGATAACCCATAATCACTGATCCCATATACAATACCAAAGTTGACAGCTTTGGCTTGTCTTCTCATAGAGGAAGTCACTTCTTCTTCTGAGACATGGAACACGTCCATCGCTGTCTTCGTGTGAATATCCATATCTTGCGTAAACGCTTCGATCAAATTCTCATCCTGAGAAATATGAGCGAGTACACGCAGCTCAATTTGAGAATAGTCAGCAGCAAACATGAGCCAGCCTTCTTTTGAAGGGACGAATGCTTGACGAATCTTTCGTCCTTCCTCTAAACGAATCGGGATATTTTGCAGATTGGGATCTGTTGAGCTTAGTCTTCCTGTTTGCGTGAGCGCTTGATTAAATCGTGTATGCACTTTATGGGTATCCTTGCGCGTTACTTTCATTAAGCCTTCCACATAGGTCGATTGGAGCTTTCCAATTTGGCGGTAATGCAGAATGGACCGAATGATCTCGTGCTTATCTTCAAGCTTTTCAAGAACATCCGCAGATGTCGAGTAGCCCGTCTTTGTCTTTTTAATAACCGGCAGGCCTAATTTTTCAAAAAGAATCACGCCAAGCTGTTTAGGAGAATTGATGTTAAACGTTTCACCTGCTAAGCGGTGAATGGTTTCTTCATATTCTTTCAGCTTTTTCGTTAACTCTTCACCCATCTTCTCTAGGCGCTCAATATCTACCTTTACGCCAAGGGATTCCATTTCACCTAAGATGAGGGCAAGCGGCAGCTCTAAGTCTTCATATAGTTCATGTTGATCATTTTTTTCTAGCGCTTCAAGTGTTAAATCATGCAGAGCAGAGATCGCCGCTGCTTTTCGCCCAAGATGTTCCTTCAGTTCATCTTCAGGTGGAATCGCCTGCTTTGCTCCTTTTCCGTACACTTTTTCATCAGAAAGAGCGATGTTGAGACCGTATTCCTTTGCCACACTTGCGACGTCCTCATACGATTTCTGAGGGTTGACGACATAGGAAGCAAGCAGAACATCGTTATCGACACCTTTTAGATCGACATCATGCCATCTGAGGGCGACAACGGCTCTTTTTGAATCAAAGACCCATTTCTTCTTCGTTTCATCCTGTACCCATTGTTTAAATGCATCTGATTGAAGCACATCTTCTTTCGTGATAAAAAACGCACCATTTTCATTATGGATCGCAAAACCAATCAAATCTGCTTCATGATAATTATCTCCAAGCTGTTCTACCACAAGGGCGGCATGATCTGTCAGCATCTCATCCGTTACTTCGGTCATTTTTTTCACTTCTAATGCTTCTACTTCGACCTGTTCACCTGTTTCTGGTGCTTCTCCTAGACGTTCTAGCAGCGTTTGAAAGCCTAGTTCTTTATAAAGAGAGATCACTTGATCCATATGAGGACCTTCATATGCGAGATCCTTGCTTGATACATCAATTGGCGCTTCTACAAGAATCGTTGCGAGTTTTTTACTCATCACTGCCTGCTCTTTATATTCTTCAAGCTTTACTTTGAGTTTTTTCCCGCTGACTTCGTCAATATGTTCAAGCAGGTTTTCAACCGTTTCAAACTGCTTTAACAATTTAATCGCTGTTTTTTCACCTACACCTGGCACCCCTGGGATATTATCTGAGGAATCTCCCATCAAACCTTTCATATCGATGATTTGATCTGGGCGCAGGCCATATTTCTCTTCAATATGAGCCGGTGTGTAATATTCAACTTCTGTAATGCCTTTTTTCGTAATTGCTACCGTCGTATGGTCTGTTGAAAGCTGCGTTAAGTCCTTATCTCCTGAGAAAATTTTGACTTCAAAGCCGTCTTTTTCTGCCTCCACAGCCAATGTCCCGATAATATCGTCTGCCTCGTATTGAGGAAGCTCGTACCTTTTCACCTGATAGGCATCTAATAGTTCACGGATAAATGGCATTTGTTCTGATAGCTCTGGCGGCGTTTTTTGTCTTCCGCCTTTATATTCTTTAAATGTCTCGTGGCGGAACGTTGTTTTTCCCGCATCAAATGCGACAAGCATATGGGTTGGCTTCTCGTCCTCGAGCATCTTCATTAAGATCATCGCAAATCCATAAATGGCATTTGTATGGACGCCTTTATCATTTGATAATAGCGGCAAAGCAAAAAAGGCTCGATAAGCGAGACTGTTTCCATCCACTAGTACTAATTTCTTTTTGTCTGTCATGTTTTAATCCTCCATCGGCTGAGCCATTTCAGCCGTCTCTTTCACACATTGTATCATCATTTTATCAAAGTTTATTTTGAAAAGAAAATAGTCGAACCTGCATAAAAAAAGGGACGAAAACAACAAGTGTTTTCGTCCTTACAAAATTGGCTCCTTGGATGAAGGGGTTCCTATTCATCCTACCAATGATTGTTTAACTAAACATGAATTCATTGTAAAGATCATGTAAATTTTAACGTGACTTTCCTTTTTTCCCTATTTTGATTTCAGGCTCACTGTAAAAGTCGTTCCTTTACCTTGTTTGCTATGGACCGAAATCGTCCCTTCATGCGCCTCCACAAGGTGTTTGACAATGGCAAGACCAAGTCCTGTACCGCCTGAATTTCTACTTCTATCTTTATCAATTCGATAAAATCTCTCAAATATTCTTGGAATCTCGCTTTTCTTCATGCCGATTCCTGTATCTGCTACATCAAATTCATAGGCGCCTTTCCGCGGTCTTGCTGAGATGGTGACACTCCCTCCCTCTGGTGTATAGGTAAGGGCATTGTTCACGAGATTGAGGAAGATTTGCTTTAACCTCAGCGGATCTGCCATCACATAGACAGGCTCTTTCGGGATTCGCACTTGTAATTGAATGCCTTTTTCTGCGGCCTTTTGTTTTAAAAGGACTTCAATCTCTTGAATGATTTCTGTCGCATTGGCGTCTTGAATATTCAGCTTGAAATGCTGCTGCTCGATTTTGGAAAGATCGAGTAAATCTTGAATGAGAGTTTCGAGACGGACACTCTCTTTTAGAATGATGGAAAGGAATTGTGTCAGCGCTTCTTTGTCATCAATCGCTCCATCAAGAAGAGTTTCGGAGAATCCTTTAATCGACGTAATCGGTGTCTTTAATTCGTGAGACACATTGGCGACAAAATCTTTTCGCATCTGCTCCAGCTGCTTTGTTTCTGTCACGTCATGAAATACAAGGACAATTCCTTTCCATTCATCGTCTGTACTTAAAATGGGAACACCATCCACCTGGAAGTAGCGCCGTTCAATGTCAACGGCGAGGCGTAAAAACTTCCGCACCTTCGTTTCTGTCATGAAAATTTCGTCAATCAGCTCAATAATTTCTTCATGAGTAAATGCTTCATGATACAGCTTGTGCATGTAAATGTGCTTTTGCACCTTAAACTGCTTGCGGAAAGTTCGATTGACTAGGTTAATATATCCCATCTTATCAATCAAAATAATTCCTGCACCGATGTTTTCAATGACTGTTTGCAGACGGTCCCGCTGCATTTCCCCAGTGCTGGTCATTTCTTGAAGGCTTTCTGCCAGGCGCTTCATTGATGTATTAAGCTCACTTGTTTCGATGATGAGCTCTTCATAATGATTGGTATCATAGTTCCCGCGTTCCAGCTGTTTGGCTACCTTTGTGGCATAATCTATCGGTTTTACATATTTCATCGACATGCGGTATCCAAAGAAAACGATAATAATAATCGCCGAGCCAAGACAAACGGCTAATGCGAGCCAAAGCTGGCCGTCAATTTCATTTAAAGGCTGGAATGACGCATGGAGAAATAAATAGCCCACTGGTTTGTTTTGTTTCAGGATAGGGACTGCGTAATGAAACAGCGCATCCTTCTCATCCTCAATGACGACGCCTTTTGTTTGAAGGCGTTCATTGTTCAGTGTGTTTTGAATGATGCCCCTTTGCTCCGCTTGACCCGTTGTATGTATGATATTCCCCTTCAGGTCCACAATTGACGCATTCATATCGAGATGCTGCTTTGCCTGATTGAGGATCTCCTTGTTTTGCTTCGCCTGCAGATCATCACCATCCATGGAAGAAAGAAGAAAGCTCGATTCATTTTCCATTCGTTCCGTTAATTTTGTTTCATAAAAAACATGGAACATGTGATCCAAAAAAAGGCCAAGTGCAACAAACACAATAAAAAGGAGAAAAATAAGGCCCGAAAACAGACGGGTTCTAATTTTACTCATTTGGCTTTGGCTCCTCCAATTTGTAGCCTAAGCCGCGAATGGTTTTAATGTATGTTGGTTTTTTCGTATTCTTTTCAATTTTGTCCCGCAAGTGGCTGATATGTACATCCACAATACGAGTATCACCCGCAAAGTCATAATTCCAAACGGCACTTAGCAGCAGATCACGTGTGAGGACACGTCCTTTATGCTTGGCCAAATAAAGCAGCAGTTCGAATTCCTTCGGCGTAAGCTCTAGGCGTTCTTCTTGGAAGTAGACTTCATAGTGTTCTGGTAAAATGCGCAGTTCACCAATTTTGATTTGGTCTGCAATGACCTCTTCCTTCTCCTCTTGCGCGGGGACAGGCTGAGATTGCTGCGCTCTTCTCAAGATGGCTTTTACCCGAGCACCCACTTCTCTAGGACTGAATGGCTTTGTCATGTAATCATCGGCTCCAAGTTCAAGACCGAGCACCTTATCAAATTCATCGTCCTTTGCTGTCAGCATTAAAATAGGGAACATCATTTTTTGAATTCTCAGTTGTTTGCACACTTCAATGCCGTCCATTTTCGGAAGCATTAAATCTAATACAATGAGATCAGGCTGTTCACTTGCTGCTTTTTCAAGCGCTTCTTCCCCATCTCTTGCTGTGACGACATCATAGCCCGCCCTTTCAAGGTTATAGCTTAGAAGTGTTACAATCGATTCTTCATCATCCACAACTAATATTTTTTTATTCATGTTGTGCCTCCAATTAGTGATTTCCCCTGCATCCGTTTTTTTGTATCTTATGTGAAAAGCGAGAAGTCATGCTTTCTCTTTCATTTTAACGAAAGCTTAACAAGAGGACAATTTAAAATTTCGACAAGATTGGTTTTGTAAACAAAAAGAAGGCCCCTCATAAGAGAAGCCTTCTTTTTTTCATATTAAGACAATACTTTCATGACGTTCTTAACAGATTCAACAGAACGGTCAAGCTGACTTCTTTCTTCTTCTGTCAGCTCAAGCTCAATGATCTGCTCAAGGCCGTTTCCACCTACGATTGTTGGTACACCAAGGTAAATGCCTTCGTAGCCATATTCACCTTCAAGGTATGCAATCGTTGGGATCACGCGGCGCTGATCTTTTAGAATCGCCTCAACCATTTCTACGAGTGAAGCAGCAGGTGCATAATAGGCACTACCGTTACCTAATAGGTTTACGATTTCGCCGCCACCTTTTCTTGTTCTTTCAACAATCGCATCAATACGATCTTTTGGAATCAATGTTTCAAGCGGGATACCGCCTGCATAGGAGTAACGAACAAGCGGAACCATGTCATCGCCATGTCCACCAAGCACAAATCCCGTCACATCTTTGACAGATAGGTTTAATTCTTGAGCAACAAACGTACGGAAGCGTGCTGTATCAAGAATACCCGATTGTCCAATGACTTTTTCTTTTGGTAATCCTGATTCTTTATAAACGGCATATGTCATTGCATCAACAGGGTTTGTTAACACAACAATAATGGCTTCTGGAGAATATTTAACGATTTCGCGTGTCACGCTACGCATGATTTTTTCATTTGTTGACACGAGATCGTCACGGCTCATTCCCGGCTTTCTTGCAATTCCTGCCGTAATGACCACGACATCAGAACCGGCTGTATCTTCGTAGTTAGAAGTGCCTGTAATGTTCGCATCGAAGCCTTGAACAGGGCTTGCTTCCAGCATATCAAGAGCTTTCCCTTTTGTTGGGTTCTCAAGCTGCGGGATATCAACTAATACGACATCCGCTAATTCTTTTTGAGCCGTTAGAAATGCTGTAGTTGCTCCTGTAAAACCTGCTCCGATGACAGATACTTTTTTACGCTTGTTTGCCATTTCCTTTTTCCCCTTTAACTTTAAAGTTTAAGAATCAAGACAAGTTTTTGATGAGCTCGTCAGCAAACTCAGAACATTTCACTTCTGTTGCGCCATCCATTAATCTAGCAAAATCGTATGTGACGACTTTAGATGCAATTGTTTTTTCAACAGATTGAATCACTAGATCAGCTGCTTCCTGCCAGCCAAGGTGCTCAAGTAAAAGCACGCCTGATAGAAGAACAGAAGATGGATTCACTTTATCAAGACCAGCATATTTTGGTGCTGTTCCGTGAGTCGCTTCAAAAATAGCGTGTCCTGTTTCGTAGTTGATGTTCGCACCAGGTGCGATACCAATTCCACCAACTTGTGCTGCAAGTGCATCAGAGATGTAATCTCCATTTAAGTTCATTGTAGCCACAACATCGAACTCAGCTGGACGAGTTAGGATTTGTTGAAGGAAAATATCTGCAATGCTGTCTTTGACAATGATTTTGCCAGCAGCTTCTGCTTCACTTTGCGCTTTGTTTGCCGCATCTTTTCCATCTTGTTCTACAATACGATCATATTGTGCCCATGTAAAGACTTTGTCACCAAACTCTTTTTCAGCCACTTCGTAGCCCCAGTTTTTGAAGGCACCTTCTGTAAATTTCATGATGTTTCCTTTGTGAACAAGCGTCACAGATTTACGGCCTTGGTCAATTGCATATTGGATAGCCGCTCTGACAAGACGGGATGTTCCCTCTTCAGAAACTGGCTTGATTCCGATACCTGACGTTTCTGGGAAACGGATTTTATTTACACCTAATTCGTTTTTCAAGAAGTCAATTAATTTCTTCACTTCGTCTGAACCTTTTGCATACTCGATACCTGCATAGATATCTTCTGTGTTCTCACGGAAGATCACCATATCTGTGTCTTCTGGACGTTTCACAGGAGAAGGTACGCCTTTGAACCAGCGAACAGGACGTAAGCATGTGAATAAATCAAGCTCTTGTCTAAGTGCCACGTTTAATGAACGGATTCCTCCGCCAATTGGTGTTGTTAGTGGTCCTTTAATCGCAATTAAGTATTCACGAATGTCTTCAAGCGTTTGCTCAGGAAGCCACTCTCCAGTTTTATTGTAAGCTTTCTCACCTGCATATACTTCTTTCCAAGTGATTTGCTTTTCACCTTTATATGCTTTTTCTACAGCTGCTTCAAGTACTCTTGATGCTGCTTTCCAAATGTCAGGACCGATTCCGTCCCCTTCGATAAACGGGATAATTGGATTATTTGGTACATTCAATACGCCGCCAGTAACTGTAATTTTTTCGCCTTGTGACAATGATATTACCTCCCAGGTTATGTAGTGAATATTTGAAACTTCTTGGCTTGATGTCTGCAAACAAAGAAGTTTTTCACGTGATTCGTTTTTTGTTGATATGGAGGCTGATTGGCCTTTTGAAATCAGCCCCCGCTTATTCTATAAACATTAGTCTCTTTCACTGATCGGAACAAAGGTTTGAAGATCAGGTCCAATGTAGTCAGCTCTTGGACGGATAAGACGGTTGTTGTCATATTGCTCTAGAATGTGAGCAATCCATCCAGAGAATCGGCTGATCACGAAAATTGGTGTAAACAAGTCATGATCAATCCCAAGACTGTGATATACAGATGCAGAATAAAAATCAACATTTGGTGGAAGATTTTTCTCTGATGTCACGATTTCCTCTGCGCGAACAGACATTTCATACCATTTCGGCTCGCCAGTGAGGTTTGTTAAACGCTGGCTCATTTCTTTTAGATGCTTTGCACGCGGGTCACCTTGACGGTATACGCGGTGGCCAAAGCCCATAATTTTTTCTTTCTTCTCTAGCTTACCATGAATATAGGAATCTACGTTTTCAACTTCGCCAATTTCTGAAAGCATCTTCATCACGCCTTCATTAGCGCCGCCATGAAGCGGTCCCTTCAGCGCACCGATAGCCGCTGTTACACCAGAGTAGATATCTGATAGTGTAGCAACACATACACGTGCTGTAAATGTCGATGCGTTTAATTCATGATCCGCATGTAGAATAAGTGCCTTATCAATGGCTTCAATTTCTACTGGTGACGGCTCTTCGCCATTTAGCATATACAAGAAGTTTGCAGCATAGCTGTATTCTTCTTTTGGCTGTACAGGCTCAAGTCCTTTGCGAATGCGTGAAAACGCAGCGACTAGTCCAGAAATTTTCGCCTGTAAGCGAATCGCCTTTCTGTAATTCGCTTCTTTGTCCATAATCTCTGATTCGTCATCGAGTAAACCTAGTAAAGATACTGCTGTACGAATCGCAGACATTGGATGAACCCCATCGAGCGAATAAGATTTAAAATGCTCAATGATTTCTTGCGGAATCTGAGCATTTTCGTTGAGCTGCTGTTTTAATTCACTCAGCTCCTGCTCATTCGGCAGCTTTAAGTGCCATAACAGGTAGACAATTTCTTCGAATGTAGCTTTTTCAGTTAAATCATCGATATTGTACCCTACATAAGTAAGAGTATCATCAATAATTGAGCTTACGGATGAAGTTGTTGCCACGATACCTTCAAGACCTCTTGTTGCTGTCATGTTCAATCTCCCCTTTTTAAAAAGATTCCCCTTCGTTGCAGAATTCTCACTTTTTGAAAGCGCTATCCAATCCGAATAAGATAGCAGGCTCAGAAAAGAAAATGCTTACATTTACCTATACGGTTAGAGCGCTTTTAGCCTCATATCTCTTGTGTGATCAATGAGTTCAAAATTAAGCCTATTCCCATTATAAACAATAATCAGACATTTGTTAAATGTTTAACTATAATTTTTTTTGATATTTTTTTTTCCAGTCTCCCATATCAGGCATGGAATAAAGGGATTTTGCTTCTTTTAATATATTTAATTATGTTTTTTTGCAAAAGCTCACGCAAGAAAAAATTTAAAAAAGAAAGTGGCAGGAACCACTCTCTTTTCACCCGCTGAAAAATTTCACAGCCTGCATCGCCAAATAAGCAATTCCTGCCCCGATAAGCGGCCCAACAGCCACTCCTTTAAATAAGCTGACTGCCAAAATGGTACCGAACACAAGCGCTGCCGTAATATGCGGATCATTTTCGAGTAGCACAATCCCGTTTTTTGCAATTAATGCTACTAATATACCCGCTCCAAGAGCTATCCAAGCATAGGAAGATTTCATCGCTTCTCCAAGCTGCTTAAATCCAATGTCACCTGTTGCAATCGGGACCAGCACTGCAATGGTAATAACGGTGACTCCCCAATTAATGCCTTTAGATTGGAGAACCGGGAAAATTTTTTGATCCAGGCCAATCAGCTTAATCGCGATCAGCACAGAGACTGCTACAATTAACGAATTGTTTTTTGCAATAAGTGCAATAACGAGTAAAAGTACCAAAAATAAATTTGCTTGAGTAAACATACGCCGCTCCTTTCTTTCTTTTTATTGCGACCTTTTCATATTACTAATCTTTTTGAATAAAATGAAGTATCGGACATGCTTGTTTTTTGGAGGGGATTGTGTGAATCACGCCTATGTGGCCATTTTTTTGCGAAGTTTGATGATGATCAGCATTGCTGTTTTTGCTGTTGTCTTTTTATATCAGTCTTTTCCGTTTTTATATCCTTTTTGGATCGCCCTTATTGTGTCTTGTTTGATTCATCCTGCCGTATGCAAAATCGAAGAGATCACTGGAATGCCGAGAGGATTTGTTGTGGTCATTGTGCTCTTGCTCTTTTTAGTCGCAGCTGCCGGCTTAATGACGCTTTTAGTAGCAGAAATCATTTCAGGAAGTGCTTATTTGGCAAAGGTGCTGCCCCGCCATCTTGATCAAATGATTGGTATTGTGGAGCAATTTTTCACAGACAAGATTCTGCCTTTATATCATGATGTGACGGCCCAATTTAATACGCTTCAAGCAGGTCAAAAGGAATCAATTTTGGGACAAATTCAAGCACTCGGTGATGAAGCGGCCGCAAAAATCGGGACTTTTCTTTCTAAAACACTCGAGCTTATTCCGGCTTTTTTGGGTCTTTTGCCTGATGCAGCAGCCACTCTGTTATTTTCTGCTCTGGCAACTTTTTTTATCACGAAAGATTGGTTTACGTTAAAAACATATGGCTCACGTATCTTTCCCGCAAAATGGATGCAGCATACACGTGCCATTTTATCTGAAATCAAAAAAGCCATTACCGGCTTTATGAAAGCCCAGCTCCTGCTTGTGGCCATGACGATTGGTATTGTATTGATTGGACTCATCATTTTAAAAGTTGAGCATGCCCTTGTGATTGCTTTATGTATCGGGCTCGTCGATTTACTTCCATATATCGGGAGCGGCACTGTTTTTCTACCGTGGATCATTTATTCTGCTATGACAGGAAATCTTTCCCTCGCCATTGGACTGGGCATTTTGTATATTGTCGTCCTCATTCAAAGACAAATATCAGAGCCAAAAGTCTTAAGCAAATCCATCGGACTTAATCCTTTAGCAACGCTTGTTGCGCTATTTGTCGGGTTAAAATGGTTTGGTTTTCTTGGACTTGTGATTGGCCCTGCTTCCCTTGTCGTGTGGCAGGCGTTCCGTAATGCAGGAGTTTTCAGAGATATTTATGAGTACATTCGGTATGGCATGCAAAAATAAAAGAGACCTTCAGCCTGAAGGTCTCTTTAACGAATGATCGTGTAGCGGTTACGATTAGACATGTTTCTAAGCCAGCGTTCAAAGAGCGGCTTGATTCCCTTTCTCGTCACCGGAATGAGCAGCAAAGCCCCAATGAGATCCGATAAGAAGCCTGGAATGAGCAGCAGCAGACCGCCGATTAGAATGCAAAAACCATCGACAATCGCTCCCCCTGGCATCTTGCCATATTGTAAATCTCGCTGCACTTTTTGGAAGGCTTCTATACCTTGTTTTCTTGCAAAATAAGCACCTAAGGCACTTGTCAGCACGATGAGCAGCATGGTTGGCAAAATGCCAATGATTTTACTTGAGATTAAAAATAAACTAATTTCCACCGCAGGGAACAGAATTAATAATAGTAGAAAATATTTCTTCAACCATATCACCTCATGGGGTATCTTTCATCGAAAGCTGTTTACTTTTTTTAGTGTAACATAAAAAAAGAGAGGAGTCAGACAACTCCCCTCTTGGATGATTTAAAGGACACTCGCACGGCCTTTGTAGATCGCTCCGCGTGCTGGATCTACTGTAATCTCTTCGCCTTCTTTTAAAAGTGTCGTGGCGCTGTCAAGACCAACAATCACTGGAATGCCAAGGCTTAGTCCAACAACTGCTGCATGGCTTGTTAAACCGCCTTCTTCTGTGATAAGGGCAGATGCTTTTTCTAAAGCTCCCATCATATCACGATCTGTGCAGTTTGCGACTAGGATCGCACCATCGTACATTTTTTCTTCTGCTTCTTTTCCGCTTTGTGCAATGACAACCGGTCCAAATGCAGATTTACGGCCAATACCTTGACCTTTCGCAATGATGTCACCGACAACATATACTTTCATTAAGTTCGTCGTACCTGTTTCACCAACTGGCACACCTGCTGTAATCACGATTAAATCGCCGTGTCTTACATAGCCTGTTTCAATTGACTTTTCTACTGCATTCTCAAGCATTTCATCTGTAGACGTCGTTTTTGATCCGCTCTTTGCAAATACACCGAATACGAGTGAAAGCTTTCTTGCCACTGATTCGTTTGCAGTAACTGCTACGATTGGTGCTTTTGGTCTATATTTTGAAATCATTCTTGCTGTATGTCCGCTTTCCGTCGGTGTCACAATAGCTGCTACATCAAGCTTCATTGCCGTATGTGCAACAGATTGACCGATCGCGTCTGTAATGCTGACTTCTACTTCTTCACTTCTGCGAGAAAGAATTGCTTTATAATTTAGTGCTTCTTCTGAACGTGATGCAATGTTATGCATTGTTTGTACAGCTTCTACTGGATATGTTCCTGCTGCTGTTTCACCAGAAAGCATAATCGCATCTGTGCCGTCAAAAATAGCATTTGCCACGTCACTTGCTTCCGCACGGGTAGGACGTGGGTTACGCTGCATGCTGTCCAGCATTTGTGTCGCTGTGATGACAGGCTTGCCTAAACGATTGCATTTTTTAATCAGCATTTTTTGAACAAGCGGTACTTCTTCTGCCGGGATCTCTACACCAAGATCTCCACGCGCAACCATTAAACCGTCAGATACCTCAAGGATCTCGTCGATGTTATCAACACCCTCTTGGTTTTCAATCTTAGGGATGATTTGAATATCAGTCGCATTGTTCTTTTCAAGAAGCTCACGAATTTCAAGAACATCAGAAGCTCGTCTCACAAAAGAAGCTGCGATGAAATCGACACCTTGTTCAATTCCAAACAGAATATCATTGGCATCCTTTTCTGTAATACCTGGCAGGTTCACACTGACGCCAGGTATGTTGACGCCTTTTTTGTTTTTGAGCGTGCCTGTATTCATGACTTTAGTGACGATTTCTTTGCGGTCCTTGTTAATTTCTTTTACTTCTAAACCAATCAGACCATCATCTAATAGAATCGTTGAACCTACTTCTACATCATGAATTAAATCTTCGTATGTCACACTAATTTTTTCCGTATTTCCAACAATGTCTTCCATACTCACGATAAGATCAGCACCAGCGACTAGCTCAATTGAGCCGTTTTCAACTGTACGTGTACGGATCTCTGGACCTTTTGTATCTAGAAGGATCGCAATGTCCTTGCCTAATGTTTTACCTGCTTTACGTATGTTTTCAATGCGTGCACCATGCTCTTCAAAATCTCCATGGGAGAAGTTTAGTCTGGCTACATTCATTCCTGCTTCAATCAATTCAGTCAGCTTTTCAATGCTTTCACTTGCTGGACCGATTGTACAAACGATTTTTGTCTTTCTCATTACTGTTCCTCCTAAGGTCTTCTCGTTTTATATAGAGAGCTCTTGTGAAAGTCGGTACATATTTTTATCGACTGTATGTTTTTTATCTAAGATTTCTAAAATATCGTGATGAACGAGTTCATTACTTTGAATGCCTACACAGCGTCCGCCTTGTCCTTCGAGAAGAAGTTCGACTGCATATGCTCCTAAACGGCTTGCCAGCACTCGGTCAAACGCGCTCGGAGAACCTCCGCGCTGAATATGTCCTAAGACGGATACACGTGTTTCAAGGCTTGTCTCCTCTTCAATCCGCTTACCAAATTCAACACCGCTGCCTACGCCTTCTGCAACGATGATGATACTATGCTTCTTGCCGCGTTCGTGACCTCTTCTTAACCTAGCAATAATTTCGTCCATGTCATAGTCTGCTTCAGGAATCAAAATAGATTCGGCTCCACCCGCAAGACCTGACCAAAGAGCAATATCACCAGCATGTCTTCCCATTACTTCCACTACGTATGTACGTTCATGAGATGTGGCTGTATCACGAATTTTATCAATGGCATCAATGACAGTATTCAGTGCTGTATCAAAGCCAATAGTGAAATCAGTACCTGGAATATCGTTGTCAATCGTGCCAGGGACACCTACACATGGAAAACCGAGCTCTGTTAATTTCTTCGCTCCCATAAATGACCCGTCTCCACCAATGACTACAAGTCCTTCAATACCGAATTTTTTTAAGTTTTCAATTCCCTTTTCACGACCTTCAACTGTCTTGAATTCAGGACATCTTGCCGTGTAAAGTTTTGTTCCTCCACGATGAATGATATCGCCTACTGAACCTATTTCGAGTTTCTCAATTTTACCGTTAATTAGACCTGAGTATCCATTATAAATACCGTAAACTTCAACATTATGGTAAATTGCTTTCCTTACAACTGCGCGCACAGCTGCATTCATTCCTGGGGAATCCCCACCGCTTGTTAAAACTCCTATACGCTTCATCTTTTTCACCTCAGAGACCATATATGAATTAAACATACCATTTCCACTGCTTGAAAACAATCATGAGCAAATTTGGATGTTTTCAATACGAATTTCTAAAACCGTACTTATTATACAATTAAATAAACCGTTTTTAAACAAAAGTTAAGAACGTCATGAAAGCAAATCTCTCTGAAATCTGTAAAGGCAAGTGCTATAAACCTTGTCATATCAAGGTTTTCAGACGTTTCAAATTTTATGAAAACAAAAGAAAATTATTTTCAAATAGCGCTTACATGAAGATGGTTTTCATGAAAAAAGATGAAAAAAATAAACGCCAGCCAAAAAGGCTGTACGTTTATTTAGTTTACCCCAATATATTGATTTTCAATCGAGACTTTCCCGATTGCTTTGTATTTTTCATATCTTTGTTCGACTAGTTCTTCAGGCGTTAGTTTGAGCAAAGATGTAAGTGACTGTTTTAATGTTTTTTCCATGTAAGCTGCTTGTTGTTTCACGTCTCGATGTGCTCCACCTTGCACTTCTTTAATAACATCATCTATAATATCTAATTCTTTTAGGTCTGGAGCGGTAATTTTCATTGATTCTGCAGCTTTTTTCGCAAGTGATGAGTCCTTCCAGAGCAGTGCTGCTGCACCTTCAGGTGAAATCACTGAATACGTTGAGTTTTCTAGCATGAATAGGTGGTTTCCTACGCCTAAGCCTAGTGCGCCGCCGCTTCCGCCTTCTCCAATGACAATACAGACAACTGGTACACGAAGTCCTGCCATTTCGAATAGGTTTTTCGCAATTGCTTCACTTTGTCCGCGCTCTTCAGCCGCTTTACCAGGATAAGCTCCTTTTGTATCAATAAAGCAAATGATTGGACGATTAAATTTATCTGCTTGTTTCATCAAGCGCAGCGCTTTACGGTAGCCTTCTGGATGAGGCATTCCGAAATTACGGCGCAAGTTTTCTTTTGTATCTTTACCGCGCTGATGGCCAATAACCGTGACAGGAAGCCCTTTAAACGTGGCAATTCCTCCAACGATCGCTTCATCATCACCATAAAAACGGTCACCGTGACATTCGAAAAAGTTGTCAAACAGCTCTTGAATGTAATCGAGAGTTGTTGGGCGCATCGCATGCCGAGCAATCTGCACTCTGTCCCACGGCTTTAAATTTGTATAAATGTCTGCTTCAAGCTTGCTCAGACGTGTTTCAAGGCGCTCAATTTCTGCACTTAAATCCATTTCTGAGTTTTGTGTGAACTTTTTCAGTTCATCAATTTTCGCTCGAAGTTCAATGACAGGTTTTTCAAATTCTAGTTCTCCAGCCACTCTCGTTCACCTCCTGTGCTGTGTAGCGCTAAGATTCGGCCTAGTGTTTCTTTCATTTCTGCACGATGGATCACAGCATCAAGCTGTCCATGCTTCATTAAAAATTCAGCCGTCTGGAAGTCCTCCGGCAGGTCTTCACGAATCGTTTGTTCAATGATTCTGCGGCCTGCAAAACCAATTAAAGCACCAGGTTCTGCAAAATTGTAATCACCGAGAGACGCAAAACTAGCTGATACACCGCCAGTTGTTGGGTTCGTCATCACAGAGATAATCAAACCTTGATCCTCGCTGAACAGTTTTAATGCTGAACTTGTTTTTGCCATCTGCATGAGACTGAGAATTCCCTCTTGCATTCTCGCTCCGCCAGAAGCAGTAAAGATAATAAATGGCACCTTGTCCGCTTTTGCTTTCTCGATCGCCAGCGTGATCTTTTCACCAACAACCGATCCCATGCTGCCCATACGGAACGTGGCATCCATGACAGCAATCACAGCACTTTGGCCTTCAATTTCACCTTTACCTGTAACAATGGCTTCATTCAAAGATGTTTTTTCTCTGTCTTTCTCAAGCTTTTCTTCGTAGCCTGGGAAACCGAGCGGGTTTGATGAAATGAGGTGCCCGTTAAATTCTTCAAATGTGCCTTCATCTACAAGGCTTTCAATACGCTGTTTTGCATTCATTTGCAAATGTCTGCCGCAATTCATACAAACACGTAAATTTTTATCTAGTTCTTTGGTGAGCATTATTTTTTTACATTGCGGACATTTGGTCATGATGCCTTCAGGCACATCTTGACTTGCCTGTTCAGAGGGTACAGATGCATATTTTTTCTTTTTACTGAAAATATTCTTGATTGACAAATGACTACCTCCCTTTTTGAAGGGTTTTTTCTTTACACGCACATCCACTATTATAGGACATGTCATAACTGTACCGAAACTATTGTACTTTTTTTGTCAAACGCTGTCATCCTTCATTCAATTTTTTCAGTGGGGAATTGATGAGAAATGAGTATGTGTTTGGGGCGCTGAGCAGTTGATATGTTTGAATTGTGAACGTCTACAAAAAAATCTCATTCCGGATGAAAAAATTTTCGCGTAAGAGAGGAAATGGTGCACGTTTTTCTCCAGTTTCAGAAAGAACGTGCACACTTTTCCAGTTGATTATTCGCCGATAATCGTTAATTTTCTTGTTTTTTCAGCGACAGCTTCTGGGTCGACCTTGATTCTTGCAACGCCAGTTTCCATTGCTGCTTTTGCCACCGCTTTTGCTACCGCTGGTGCTACGCGTGCATCAAATGGTGCAGGGATGACATATTCAGCTGACAATTCTTCATCTGAAACAAGAGACGCAATGGCTTCAACAGCTGCGATTTTCATTTCTTCGTTAATGTGAGTTGCACGTACATCTAATGCTCCGCGGAAAATTCCTGGGAATGCCAGTACGTTATTCACTTGGTTCGGGAAGTCAGAACGGCCAGTTCCTACAACACTTGCTCCTGCTGCATGTGCATCTTCTGGCATGATCTCTGGATTTGGATTAGCCATAGCAAAGATGACAGGATCTTTTGCCATTTTTCCAACCATTTCTTTTGTTAAAGCGCCTGCTACAGAAACCCCGATAAAGACGTCTGCGCCTTCAATGACCTCTTCTAATGAACCTTCTTTGCGGTCTTGGTTCGTGAATTTAGCTACTTCGTTTTTCACTGCATTCATACCGTTCGGGCGGCCTTCGTAAATAGCACCTTTCGTATCACACATAATGATATCACGTACACCGAAATGATAAAGAAGTTTGATAATCGCAATTCCTGCTGCCCCGGCGCCGTTTGCCACTACTTTGATTGAAGACATGGATTTTCCAGATAGCTTCAATGCATTCACAAGTCCTGCTACTGTCACAATGGCTGTTCCGTGCTGATCATCGTGGAAAACTGGGATGTTTGTCTCTTTTTTCAAGCGCTCTTCGATGATAAAGCAGTTAGGCGCTGCAATATCTTCAAGGTTCACACCGCCAAAAGTCGGCTCAAGAAGCTTCACTGTTTCAACGATTTTGTCTACATCGTTCGTTGCAAGCGCGATTGGGAAGGCATCTACGCCTGCAAAACTTTTGAATAATACAGCTTTCCCTTCCATTACTGGAAGAGATGCTTCTGCACCAATATTTCCAAGTCCTAAAACAGCGCTTCCGTCTGTGACAACAGCGACCATATTGCCTTTCATTGTATAATCATACACTTTGCTTGTGTCGTCATAAATATCCTTACATGGTTCTGCAACACCAGGTGAATAAGCCAAGCTCAAGTCTTTCGCATTTTTCACTTGTACTTTTGATTTTGATTCGAGTTTGCCTTGATTCTCTTTGTGCATATGTAATGCTTCTTCTCTTAATGACATGTGATGAACACTCCTTCAAGTGGAAAATGATTTAATGATTTGCTAAGTTGATAAGCACATACTGGCAGTTTTAAATAAACAGAATCTTTAAAATGATAACACAATAGGTGAATTTGTAAAACATATTCAGGCGATTTGTCATCATTTAATCACAACGTTTTGTTCACCGAGCAGCTCTTTTAACTGGAAAATCACAGCATGATCTGCCTGAACTTTGTATGCATCTGGAAGTCTCATCGTCTTTTTTTGCTTCTCATAATACAAATAGACATCTGCTTCTCCGCTGTGCATTGAGATGACTCGTTTTACTTGCTCTAGCAGCTCCTGCGTATGATTCTCTTCTTTCACACGAATGTAGACAGACTCTTTTCTTTTTTCGTCCATCTCTTCCAGCAAAGCAGCTTCTTGCACGATGATTTGACTGCTGTCATTTCTGACTTCTACTCTGCCTTCAACATAAAGCATGTTGCCCTCCTCAAGTAAGGGGGACAGCTTTCTAAATTGCTCTGGAAAGACGACGCCTTCCATTTCTCCCGTTTCATCCCCAAATGTCACAAATGCCATCGATTGTCCATTTTTTGTCCGAATCGATTTCACTTTTGTCAAAAGACCACCCATTGAGATTTTACGCTTTATATAGGAAGAAAGCCTGATGATTTCCACTGCACCATTCTCTCTTAAGCGGTCTCGGTATGCTTGTACTGGGTGATTTGATAAATATAACCCGAGTGCCTCTTTTTCAAATTGCAGGAGATCAACAAGCGGCATTTCTTCTATCTCCGCATATTTTGGCTTAATGGAGAAGGTTGTATCCCCAAGAAAGTCCAGCTGATCCTCTGGATTTAAAAATGACACGTGATCTAACGCGATATCTATCGATGCTAATAACGAAGCACGATTGGGATAAAACTCATCCATCGCCCCTGAAAAAATGAGCGCTTCAATCGTTTTTCGGTTGACACTCTTTGGTGATACTCTTGCGCAAAAATCAAATAAATCTTCAAACGGCTTTTCCTGTCTTGCTCTGTATATATCCTTTACAGCTGACACTCCGACATTTTTGATCGCTCTTAAGCTGTAGCGGATCTCCCCTTTTTCAACCGTAAATGGAAACTCACTCTTATTAATAGAAGGCTTCAACACAGATATCCCTTTTTCCTTCGCCTCATAGAAATATTGAGCAACTTTGTCTTCATTTCCAATTACACTCGTTAAAAGACCGCACATAAAATATAACGGATAATGCGCTTTTAAATAAGCAAGCTGAAAGCCAATCATGCTATATGCAACAGCATGGCTTCTATTAAAACCATAGTTTGCAAATTTGACGATTAAGTCATAAACGTCATTTGCAATGTTAACAGGATACTCCTTTTTGAGGCATCCTTCAACAAAATGGCTTCGCTCTTCATCCAGGACCTTTTTATCCTTCTTTGAAACAGCTCTTCTTAATAGATCTGCCTCGCCCAGCTGAAAACCAGCCATCTTCGCTGCAATCAGCATGATTTGCTCCTGATAGACGATGACCCCATATGTATCCTTTAATATGTCATACAAATCAGGATGAGGATAGGAGACCTTGACTCTGCCATGCTTTCGGTCGATAAAAAGCGGGATATTTTCCATTGGACCTGGACGATAGAGAGCATTGACCGCCACGATGTCTTCTAAACTAGACGGCTTCAGGCGTCTCAGCACCTGACGCATTCCCTGTGATTCAAGCTGGAATATTCCAGTTGTATCTCCCGCGGATAACAATTCAAACGTTTTCTGATCCTCATATGAAATGTCACTAAAGTTAATGTGGACGTTTTCCTGTCTTTCAATCTGGTTTTTAATGGATTCAATTAATGTTAAGTTTCTGAGCCCTAAGAAATCCATCTTTAAAAGTCCAAGATCTTCTAAATAATTCATGGCGTACTGCGTTAAATACACACCTTCATGGCCGTCTTGAATCGGAACGACCTCTGTCAGCGGCTCTTCGCTCAGCACAACACCAGCTGCATGTGTCGAGGTGTGTCTTGGCAAGCCTTCTACTTTTAAAGCAGTTTGGAAGACCTTTCGAAGCTCTTCGGATTGCTGAAGCATCGTTTTTAATTCAGAAGATGCAGTCACCGCTTCTTTCAGCGTCGTTCCTGGCTTTGATGGAATCAGCTTGGCAAGACGGTCCGCTGCCTTTGAATCAATTCCCATCACACGTCCAACATCCCTTAAAGCAGCTTTTGCTGCAAGTGTTCCAAACGTGACAATTTGCGCCACATGCATGTCTCCGTATTTGTCTTTTACATAAGAAATGATTTCATCTCTTCTCGTGTCGGGGAAATCAATATCAATATCTGGCATGCTGATCCGCTCTGGATTTAAGAAACGCTCAAATAAAAGACCGTGACGGATCGGATCGACATCCGTAATAAACAGAACATACGCAACAAGTGAACCCGCTGCTGATCCCCTTCCAGGGCCTGTGACAATCCCTTTGTCATGCGCATACTTCATAAAATCCCACACAATGAGAAAATAATCACTGAAATTCATTTTTTGGATAATGCTCAGCTCATATTCAAGCCTTTTGACATACATGTCATTTGAAGCAATCTTTCTTTGCTTCATCCCTTCTGCACACACTCTGCGTAAAAACTGATCTGCTGTTGATTGATCAGGAGTCGGATAGGATGGAAGTTTTGTCTGCCCAAGATTTAAATCAACTTCACAGCGGTTTGCAATCTCCACCGTTCTTGTCAGCAGCTCTCGATCATCTCTATACCATTCCAACATTTCTTCAAAGGTTCTGAAATGCTTTTCTCCTCGGTCTTCCTCTATCTCTGAAAGCTGCTTACCTGCTTTAATCGCCTTTAAGCACGTATAAGCCATTTTGTCTTCTCGATTGATATAGTGAACATCACCCGTCGCAACAAGAGGAATGTCTGCACTTTGTGAGACGTCCCGCAGTTTGCCGGCGAGCGATTCGTCCTGCTGAAATGGCTGAAGTGCGATATACACATGTCCCTCGCCGAATATATGCTGCAATTGTTTGGCGGCTTCACGCGCTTCTTCTAACTGATCATGCTGCAAAAGCGTTTCAATATACCCAGATGCGCCTGGTGTGATGGCAATGAGCCCGCGGTGATAGCTTTTGAGCCATTTCTCTTTCAATCCGGCTTTTGATTTTGATTTCAGCACACTGCTGATTTTGATTAGGTTTTGATAGCCTTCATTGTTTTTTGCAAGGAGTACCAGGGGATAAGCCTCTGTCTCTTGTTCATCTATGAAGACAGAAGCTGTTAAACCGATAACCGGCTTGATGCCATGTTTTTTACATTCCTTATAAAATTCAACCGTGCCATACATCACATGGTCATCGGTAAGTGCGAGCGCCTTGCAGCCAAGTTCTTTTGCTTTCAGCACAAGCTCCTTTACTTTAGCTGCACTGCTTAACAAGCTGTATCCACTGTGGACCTGAAGATGAACATAAGACATGCTTAATCCACTCCTTTCGTCTAAAGTCATTCTTTCATTATAAAACGCGATGCGATGAGAAACAAATGTTCTTTCTTTTCTGTCCGTTCATACTTGTCCAGCACACGCCATATATTGAATAGAGTGAGGTGGACAAAATGGATGTGAAGGAAGCTTTTATTCCGAATTTTATCAGCTGTTATTTTATCGCCCTAGGGGTCATCTTGGGTGGTGCTATCATAGGCGGCGTTGGTGCGTATTTATCTGGTCAGCCGCCTTTATCCATTATTACTAGTCTTGCCAACCGTTTAAAGATTTGGGCGCTTGTCGCCGCTATCGGCGGAACATTTGATGCTGTATATAGCTTTGAACGAGGCATTTTTGAAGGAAACACGCGTGATATTTTCAAGCAGATTTTATTAATCATCTCTGCCATGGGCGGTGCACAAACGGGGTATCTCATAATTACGTGGCTCACCCAGGAGCATGTGTCATCATGAGGGTGCCGGAGCTGTATAAACGCCCAGGCTGGCAGCGTTTTTTTGCAGGAATGATGTTTGGTGCGATTGTAAGCTGGCTTATTTTTCTCTTTACTTACGGAACCTTTCAGGAAAAACAAGTGACACTGCTGAGAAGCCAGCAGCATCATATGGACAGTCTGAAAGAACAAATCACACTCTATCGGGAAGATTTGCATAAGTTAAATGAGGATAATAAGAAGCGGCTGCTGATCCAAAGCGTAGATGTTCATCTCGTGAATCGTGAGCAATATAAAATCCCAGAGCCAGATACGCTAAAGTTTGAAGATCAGGTCAAGGAGGATATCTCAGAAGTCATTACAAAAGATATTGAAAGTGTCTATAAAACAAAGGAATTACTAAAACGGACAGTGGAAAATAAAGAATATACCATTCGGGAAAAGGCATACCGCGCGAAAGTGACAGAGCTGACAATTTATACGAAGCTTTCACTTGAAGTACGTATTTCATTTGCTGAATAAAGAGGTTGTGGAATTTTTATGAATTTCTGCCCTCAATGATTTCTTTTCACGCTTCATTTTTATACACTAAAAGTAGAACGAGATCTTAAATAGAAAGAGGTGAGGACAATGGAGGTTTACAGCTATCGTCAAATGGCACGAGACAAAGCAAGCCGGATCAAAGACGGCATGTGTGCTTATGCTGAGACAGAAATGATGGCTCATTTAATTAAAAAAGAATTAAAGCATCAAAATCTCCAAGCCTATGAAGATTCAACAGACATCGGCTGCTGGTTTATCCCTGTATGCAAGTAACCCTTTTCTCCATGACAAAAAAGAGAGAAGGGACTTAAGTATCCCTCCTCTCTTATGATGATGATTTACATACTTCCTCTAAATCACGCAAAATCTCATCTGCTACTGCCCAATCATAAATGGACGCACCGGCTGCAAGCGGGTGGCCGCCGCCATGATATTTTTTCGCAATGGTATTAATGACGACGCCTTTAGAGCGGAATCTCACACGAATCTGATCGTTTTCTTCCACAAAAAAGACCCATGCCTTAATGCCTGCAATATTTCCTAGTGTCCCAACAAGTTGTGAGGCCTGCTGCGCTGTTGTTTGGAACGATTCCAAAATTTCACGCTTAATGAAAACAGATGCAACCCCGTTCTCTGACAAAGAAATATGTTGAAAAATATAGCCATTTAATTTCACGACATTCAAATCTGTCTCATACAATTGATTGAAAAGATCTGAAGATGAAAATGGATATTCGATCAGTTCCCCTGCATATTTGAGTGTCTTTTTCGTTGTGTTTGGGAAAAGGAAGCGGCCTGTGTCTCCTACAATGCCGGCATAGATCAATTCAGCTGCCTTTGTGTTCAGCTGATATCCTTCTTCTTTCCCCTCTAAGTACAATTCATAAATCATCTCGCTCACAGAGCTTGCCTCTGTATCCACCCAAAGCAAATCACCATAAGGATCTTCATTCGGGTGATGGTCGATTTTCATCAGCTTATCGCCCATTAAATAGCGCTGATCATCGATTCTTGCTTGATTGGCCGTATCACAGACAATGACAAGGGCCCCTTTATACACGTCGTCTGGTACCTCATCGAGTTCATATAAAAATGAAAGGGATGGCTCAGGCGTTCCTGTCGCATAAATATTTTTTTCTGGATAGGTGGCACGCAAGATTTCCGTAAGGCCGCACTGCGATCCATACGCATCAGGATCTGGTCTTACATGTCTATGGATGATGATGGTGTCATATAATGATATGGTTCTAATCAGTTCTTTTTTCATAAAAACTCCTTCTCATGCGATACTCTTTTTATTATTAAATCATAATCTATCGTGACGGAAAAGTGAGGAATAGACAATTTATTCTAGTAAGCAAGCCTATTTACGTTTAAAATAGGGTTGTAACCACTTACAATGGAGGCTTGGCACATGCTTGTTTTGATTGTGTTTATTATTTGTTCTGCCATGTTTTATTTATACTACAAAGCAAAAAATGTTCGTACGAACCGGCCAGTCGAGAAAAAATTCTGGTCGGCGAAATCCAGTATGGCACTTGGCTGCTTTGTCCTGCTCTTCGGTGTGAATCAATTATTTTTAAACCGCTCGTCACTTGCATTTGTCATCGGATTTATTTTTGTTGCTGTTGGTATCGGCAGTACATGGGCTGGGTATAAAGCCTACAAGCACTATCTTCCGCTCTTTTTAAAGGAAGGCGAAAAAGATCACGCGTAATAAGGAAAGGGGCGACATGAGTTCGCCCTTTTTATCATTATCCTCTTTCCATCAGCTGCACCATCAGCATCGCTTTTCCTACGATATTCGATTGATGGTACACCTCGACTTCCAGCTTTCCAAATTTGCGTCCTACTTCTAAAATATTCGGCTTAATCTGGATTGTGGATTCCATTTGGACTGGTTTTAAAAAGTAGACAGAAAGACTCTCAACGATCAGTTCGCCTTTTTTATGAGATTTTAAGAAGCGGTTGGCTGATTCGATTAAAATTTGTGTGAACACTCCATATGAAATGTTTCCAAGCTGGTTCGTCATTTGCGGGGTGACCTCGTATTGATAAACCGCATCTGCTTTTGGTTTCTCTGTATCGGCTTCTTTAAATCCTCTTGAGACAACATCATCCAGCTTTTCTCCGACCTGCGGCTGCTTTTGAATCATTTGGAGCGCCTTGAGCACATCCTGACGGCTGATCATACCAATCAGCTTCGCATGATCATCCACAACTGGCAGCACCTCAATGCCTTCCCACACCATCATTTGTGCAGCTGAGGCGACAGATGTTTTGCCAATGACCGTCAGCGGATTTTTCGTCATCACTTTTTCAATCGGTGTGGAGCGGTCATGCCCCGCAATATCCTTTGAGGTGAGGATTCCGTGAATCTTCATTTGATCATCTGCGACCGGGAAACGGCCGTGGCCAGTTTCATAATTCTTTTCATACCATTTTTCAAGCTTATCCTCTGGTGATAAATACACGGTGCGTTCAATCGGCGTTAAAATATCTTCTACAAGCACAATTTCTTTTTTAATTAATTGGTCATAAATGGCTCTGTTAATGAGAGCCGCTACGGTAAATGTATCGTAGCTTGTCGATAAAATCGGCAGCTCCAGCTCATCTGCGAGCTGAATGATTTCATCATCTGTTGAGAATCCGCCTGTGACCAGCACAGCCGCCCCTGCCTCTAATGCCTGTCTGTGGGCATTGATTCGGTTTCCGACGATGAGCAGGTTGCCAGCTGCTGTATAGCGCATCATTGCGTCCAGCTCCATCGCTCCGATAACAAATTTATTTAACGTTTTATGTAAGCCGGCGCGTCCTCCAAGGACCTGTCCATCAATGACATTGACCACTTCTGCATATGTCAGTTTTTCAATATTTTCTTTTTTCTTTTGTTCAATTCGAATGGTGCCGACTCGTTCAATGGTACTGACGAATCCTTTATTTTCAGCATCTTTGATGGCCCGGTAAGCGGTGCCTTCACTCACTTTCATTTCTTTCGCTATGCGCCGGACAGAAATTTTCTCTCCGACATCTAATGAATCAATATACGATAAAATTTGCTCATGCTTTGTCGCCAATCCCGTTCACCCTTTTTGTTTTCAGCGTTTTCATCTATGTTTCATTATAAGGGCAGGAGGCTTTTAATAGCAATTTGTCTTTTCTTTCGGCAGATGAAGGCAAATAAAAAAGCCGGCATTTGTGTGCCAGCTTCTTTCATATGAGGATTAAATCTCGATTGATTCCCCGCTGTTTAACACATGACCGACGCCGCCATGCAGGCTGTCTGCAAAGGCATGCGGATCCTGTTCAATTGGCGGGAATGTGCTGTAGTGAATCGGAACGACCTGCTTTGCACGCAGCCATTCTGCTGCGATTCTTGCATCTTCCGGTCCCATCGTGAAGTTATCCCCGATTGGAAGAAAGGCAAGGTCAATATGATTCAGTTCACCGATCAGCTTCATATCTGAAAAGAGCGCGGTGTCTCCAGCATGATAAATCGTTTTGCCCTCTGCCGTGAATAAAATACCTGATGGCATGCCTGTATACGTAATTGTTTTCGTTTCTTCATCAATGACAGCTGAACCATGAAACGCTTGCGTGAGCTTCACTTTACCAAATTCAAACTCACGTCCGCCGCCGATATGAAGCGGGTGCGTTTTCACCCCTTGCCAGCTTAAATAAACTGCAAGCTCATTTGGCGCAACGACGAGAGCGTCATTATTTTTAGCAATTTCAATCGTGTCACCAAGGTGATCTCCATGTCCATGTGTCAGTAAAATGACATCCGCTTTCACATCTTGCGGATTAATCTCTGTGTGCTTATTTCCATTTAAAAATGGGTCAATCCAAATATGGTATCCGTTTGTTTCAATGTGTACAACTGAATGTCCATGATATGTAGCTTTCATGTAAGTATATCCACCTTTCAAATTTTGATCTCATATCATTTATTCCCTCTATAAAAAGCTGAAAAACTTAATGCCTGTGAATCACGTTAAGACCACCTGTTGCCTCAATGACGGTGCCTGTAATGAGGTCTGAACGGTCATCACATAGAAATGAGATGATACGCCCTATATCCTCTCCAGTGCCAGACCTGCCTATCGGCGTTTCATCGTCTTTGATTTGACGGGCTTTCTCTATTGTCGATTCTTTCATGTCTCCAACGATTTTGCCTGGACAAACCATATTAGCAGTGATGCCATTTTCGGCTTCTTCAATCGCAATGGTTTTCGTCAATGACGCAAGACCCACTTTTGCCGCTCCAAAGGCTGATCTGTGCATCCAGCCTGGCGCATGGTCTGCACCTTGGAAGCCATAAGTGATAATGCGGCCAAAGCCTTGTTTTCTCATCATTGGGATGACCATTCGGAACAAATGGAATACTGCTGATAGGTTGCCTTCCATCATTTGATACCATTCATCTTCAGAGTAATCCGCCAATTTTTTTCGTTCAAAAATATAAGGACCGGCATTGTTAATCAAGGCATCAATCCGCCCAAATCGCTCTGCTGCCAGCTCTACCATGTTTTTTAAATCTTCTTTTTTTGTCACATCACCTTGGACAAATTGAAGCTTATCTTCGTACTGGTGTAATTCTTCTTTCATCTGCCGGACAGCTTCATCATCACTTCGATAATTCACTGTCACAGAATACCCCATATTCAGTAAAGACTCGGTGACTTTCCGGCCAAGTCCTTTAGAACCCGCTGTTATTAATGCGTGTCGCACACAATCTCCTCCTAAAGCAAAGGTTGCAAGTTCACGTGTTTCTTTTGTTATCTTTACTTTACTATAAACCGGCATCTGGCGCACTTATGAACCCTTTATCGATATGAGTCAAACAGTATAGGGTGATTCATCCATTTTTTCAAATCCCATGAGCCATGGATATCGAGCAGAAGAGAAACAAAACGATAGCACTCTCTCACCTCATGAAGATCACGAGGAAGCGGGCAAATCTCTTCATAGCCCAATTGAACATTGCGGGCAGCTTCTTTCGTCAAAAGGTATTCCAACGCAATAAAATCAAACGCAGCTGGTCCATATACGACATATTCTGTATCAACTAAACTCGTCACTTGCTCATCTTTTTCAATATATTGAGACGGATCTAAATCAATTAAAATGAGACTGGCTGAATCAGGAGGCTTTAGCTTTTCAATCTTTTGCAGCGCAATTTCTGCATAACAGTGAAATTCAGGCTGATCAGCGTAATAGCGGCCTATGAGTTTGGATACAGCCTTTTTTAACACAGCATGGAATTCTCGCAAATGCTTCTTTTCAGCTCCGTATACTGCACCAAAAAAGTCAGTACGATATGAATGAAGCTGTGCTAATTTCCTCCCATAATCCTTATAAAAGTCTGATGAACGTCCCTCAAAAGATGTGAAAGGTGTTCCTTCTACTTTTTCCATTACATAAAATTGTCTCCCTGCCTTCTTCACTTTACGAACAACTTCTGGAATATGAAAGGAATGCGTATGAGACAGCTTTTGATTGATTTGATCAATATGCTCTTGTACAGTACGGTCATCTACTCCATAGATCATTTTGATCCCAGACACAAATTCACTTTCTTCTCTTGCAGTTTTAGGAGATTTGACTACATATTCCGTTTTATCTTGTAAGGAGATCAGCCACACATCATTAGCCCGTCCATCATATTGTTCTCCTAACGCTTTCACTGATACGATTGGTTGATGAAACAAAGCCTCAAGCGTTTTCTTCATGATCTGCTGTCACTCCCTCTTCTGCTTGACGCAGGTATGCTTTCATTTCTCCAATGATCATCAATCTCCTTTTTCCATGACAAAAAAACCATCCGTATAAACGAATGGTTTTCATAAGTTACGCCAGGCATGCTTTTGCTTTTTCTAAAGCGAGCTGAATTTGTTTGAATCCAGTTCCGCCTGCACTTGTTCTTTTTTCAACAGCAACATATGGATCAAGAACAGTGTAAATGTCTTGTTCAAAAAGCTCGCTTGCTTCTGTGAATGATTCAAAAGATAGATCACTTAGATAGATGCCTTTTTGAATACATGTATACACAAGCTTGCCAACGATTTCGTGTGCTTCACGGAATGGCATGCCTTTTTTCGCAAGGTAGTCTGCCACTTCTGTCGCATTTGAGAAATCTTCTTTTGTTGCCTTTTTCATGACATCTTCGTTCACTGTCATCGTTTGAATCATACCTGTGAAAATTTGCAGGCTGCCAGCGATGGTTTTCACTGTATCAAACATGCCTTCCTTATCTTCTTGCAGGTCTTTGTTATACGTAAGCGGCAAGCCTTTCATAATCGTGAGAAGCCCCATCAGATTGCCATACACGCGGCCTGTTTTCCCGCGAATTAATTCAGCCATATCTGGGTTTTTCTTCTGCGGCATCATGCTGCTGCCTGTTGCATACGTGTCATCGAGTTCAATGAATTTGAATTCTTGCGAACACCATAAAATGATTTCCTCACAAAAACGTGAGAGGTGCATCATCACAAGACTGCTATTAGATAAAAACTCTAAAATGAAGTCCCGGTCACTCACACCATCGAGGCTATTTTCGTAAATGTGGTCAAAGCCAAGCTGCTCTGCTGTATATTCACGATCAATCGGGAATGTCGTTCCTGCTAACGCACCGCATCCAAGTGGAGACACGTTAATTCGCTTTAATGAATCTTGGAAACGCGCTTTGTCACGCTCAAACATCCAGAAATAGGCGAGCATATGATGGGCAAAGGAAATAGGCTGTGCACGCTGCAGGTGCGTATATCCTGGAAAAATCGTTTCAACGTGCTGTTCTGCCTTTTCTACAAGCACCGTTTGAAAGGAAGAGATCAGTTCAATAATATGCTCGACTTGGTTATTCAAATATAAATGCATATCGGTTGCAACTTGATCATTCCGGCTTCTCGCTGTGTGCAATTTGCCGCCAAGCGGACCAATCTCATCAATGAGCATTTTTTCAAGGTTTAAATGAATGTCCTCATAATCGACTGAGAATTCCAGTTCATTCGCCTCTGCCTTTTTCATGAGCGTATTTAGTCCATCTTTGATGGCAGCGGCCTCCTCATCGCCGAGGATACCGCATTTATTCAGCATACTTGCATGAGCAAGGGAGCCGGTCAGATCTTCTTTGACTAATTGTTTGTCGAAATGAATGGATGCGCCAAACTCATCGACCCATTTTTCTGGTGTTTTTTGAAATCGGCCTCCCCAAAGCTTTTTCATGCTTTAACCTGCTCCTTTTTATTCACGATGCTGTTTACTTTTGTCGGTAAGCCCCAAAGATTAATAAATCCTACAGCTGCATCATGATCGAATTCATCTGCTTTTGTATAAGTTGCTAGATTTTCATCATAAAGTGAATATGGTGATTTACGTCCTTCTACAATGGCATGACCTTTAAATAGTTTCACACGTACAACACCCGTTACGTTCTGTTGTGTTTCTTGTAAGAATGCATCTAGTGCTTCTTTCAGCGGTGAGAACCATAAGCCGTTGTATATTAATTCAGCCATTTTTTGTTCAACGATTGGTTTAAAGTGTGCGACTTCTTTGACAAGCGTTAAGTCTTCAAGCTCTTTATGCGCTTTTAGAAGTGTGACAGCACCTGGGCATTCGTACACTTCACGAGATTTGATGCCGACAAGACGGTTTTCAACGTGATCGATTCTGCCAACACCATGCTGTCCAGCGACTTCATTTAAATGAAGGATGAGATCAGATAATGAATACTGGATACCATCAATGGCTGTCGGTTTTCCTTTTTCAAACGTGATTTCAATGATTTCAGGTGTGTCAGGCGTTTTTTCAAGTGGATTTGTCAGATCATATGCACCCTCTGGCGGCGCAGCCCAAGGATCTTCTAAAATGCCACATTCGTTACTTCTGCCCCAAAGGTTTTGGTCGATTGAATATGGGCTGTCTAAGTTAATCGGAATTGGAATACCGTGTTTTTGTGCATAATCGATTTCTTCATCACGAGACCATTTCCATTCACGCACTGGTGCAAGAACTTCTAGGTCTGGATTCAATGCTTTAATGGATACTTCAAAACGAACTTGGTCGTTCCCTTTTCCAGTACATCCATGAGCAACTGCTACTGCATTTTCTTTTTCTGCCACTTCCACTAATTTTTTTGCAATAAGCGGACGGGATAGTGCAGATACTAGTGGATATTTTCCTTCATACATTGTGTGTGCTTGTAATGCAGTGAGTGCAAACTCTTCAGCAAATTCTTCTTTTGCGTCAATCATGTATGATTGAACAGCTCCGACTTGAAGTGCTTTTTGTTGAACGAATGCTAAATCTTTTCCTTCACCTACGTCTAGGCAGCAAGCAACGACTTCGTATCCTTGCTCTTGTAACCATTTAACTGCAACAGAGGTATCAAGACCTCCGGAATATGCTAATACGACTTTTTTATTTTGTGACATGATTGAAAAGCTCCTCTCGCTTGTTTTGATTCTGTGAATGTTTTTTTGCATAAAAATAAGTTTTAATTTATAAACATGCATTTAGTATGTATACACTGTAACAAGGAAAAATTGTTTTTTCAACCCCTTTATGAAAAAAACTCTGCCAAATTTTCTTGGCAGAGTCATTTTGGGCTATTTTTGATCCTTTTCAAGCTCTCGTAAGACATGAGGAACCTCTGGAATCACAAGTTTGGTCATGGCTAAACGAACGGCTCCGGTAGATCCCGGCGTGGCAAAGACAGCTTTTTGATTGACGACTCCTGCCGTTGCCCGGGACAAAATAGCGGCTGAACCTATGTCTTCTGTATAACTGAGCATGCGGAAGATTTCACCAAAACCAGGCAGTTCCTTGGAAAAAAGAGGGGTGATGGCTTCAATGGTCACATCCCTTGCGGCAATTCCTGTCCCGCCATTTAACAAGACCGCATCTATTTTCGCTTCGCTTGTTCCTTCCAGCACAGCGTCTTGAATGGCTCCAATATTATCTTTTACGATATCGTATGCAAGAACAAGATGTCCTTGTTCTTTGAGCAAATCGATCATCAGACGGCCGCTTTTGTCTGTTTCTTTCGTTCTTGTATCACTGACCGTAATGACTTTCACATAAAGCCTTTCTTTCGCCTCATGTTTATGTTCTGTCACGCTCATCTTTCGCACCGCTCCCTTTTGCTTCATATTGGACAACATTATAGCATGCTGCTTTTAACAGAAAAAAGCTCTTTTCCTTATTGGAAAAGAGCTTCTCAAACTTGATTACGCTAAACGCATAACGTCTCTTGCAATCATGACTTCTTCGTTTGTAGGGATGACGATCACTTTTACAGGAGAGTGCGGGTAGCTGATGAATGCTTCTTCGCCTCTCATGTTGTTTAGGGAAGGATCCCAGTAAACGCCCATGAATTCTAGACCACGAAGTACACGTGCTCTTACTTCTGAACTGTTTTCACCGATTCCAGCTGTGAAGATGATCGCATCTACGCCATTCATTCTTGCTGCATAAGAACCGATATATTTATGAATACGGCTCGCAAAAATATCAAGAGCAACTTCTGCACGGTCGTTTCCTTCTTCTGTTGCTTCTTCGATATCACGAAGATCACTTGACAGACCAGACACACCTAAAAGACCACTCTTCTTATTCAAAGTAGAAAGCACTTCTTCAGCAGTATGTCCTGTTTTTTCCATAATGAATGGAATAAGGGCAGGGTCAATGTTACCTGAACGTGTCCCCATTGCAACACCAGCAAGTGGTGTAAAGCCCATAGATGTATCGATTGATTTTCCGCCTTCAACTGCTGCGATACTCGCACCATTTCCAAGGTGGCAAGAAATCAGACGAAGCTCTTCTAGTGGACGGCCTAATAGCTCTGCTGCACGCTCTGTTACGAACTTGTGGCTTGTCCCGTGGAATCCGTATTTACGAATACCAAAGTTTTTGTAGTAGTCGTACGGAAGGCTGTATAGGTAAGACTGCTCTGGCATAGTTTGGTGGAATGCTGTATCGAACACAGCAACCGCTGGTACGTCAGGCAGAATTTGTTTGAAAGCTTTGATTCCTACAACGTTTGCAGGGTTGTGAAGTGGTGCAAGCTCTGAAAGCTGATCAATGTCATTGATCACTTCATCAGTTAAAAGAACAGAATCGCTGAATTTCTCTCCGCCGTGAACAACGCGGTGACCTACGCCATCAATTTCATTAAAGTCTTTGATGATGTGAAATTCAGTTAGTTTTTCAAGCAGCATTTTGACCGCTACTGCGTGATCTGGAATATCTGTCACTTCTGTTTTCTTTTCTCCATCTACAGAGATCGTGAAGATACTGTTGTCCATTCCGATTCTTTCAACAAGCCCTTTTGTTAAAACGGTTTCTTCTGGCATGTCGAACAATTGGAATTTAAGAGATGAGCTTCCTGCGTTGATTGCAATAATTTTGGACATTACTGTCGCTCCTTTTACTCAGTTGTTATATAAGGTTTCACGTTTTTTCCGGTGCTATATTCAACCTGTTTGACGGGTCTTTTATAGTTTAACGATAAGTCCGAAAAATATCTGACTTTTTCATTTAAACATTGAAAACTTTGCATTTCAAGTGCACCTTCAAACTGTTATCGCTTACATCAATAAGTCGTTATTTTCTGAATAGTAAAATAGCCAGAAATCACTCTGGCTATTCTTTCGTTTCTTTTTCTTCTATAAACCACTGGTCTAATTTTCTCATCACACCGACCATTGCTTCCTTCTGTGAGAAAGATGGAAGATTGGCAAACAGCATTCGTTTTGGTGCTTCCAGCCCTTCTTTTTTCTTTTGCATCACAAATAAGCTTTTGGCGTGTTTTTTATCCTTAAACATGGACACTGGCAGCTGAATTAACGCATTCATATACGCATGATCTTTGATGAAATCCTTTAATTGTACGCTCTCTTTTCCTTCAAACAAATCGTTTGGAATGATGAAGAATAAGAAGCCGCCTTCTTTTGTGTAGCGAAGGCTTTGTTCAATGAATAAATAATGGGCAAAGGCATGTCCTTCTTTTGCCTTTAATTCAAAGTCTTCTGCACGCTCATCATTTGGATAATAGCCGACTGGGAGACTGCATACAGTGACATCTGCTGGTGAGATCAGAAGCGGCTCAAGACTGTCCTGGTGGAAAAGCTCAACTTCTTTCTCCTCTAAATTCGCCTGGGCCCAAGCAATTTTAATGAGCACATCATCAATTTCAGACGCAAAGCCGCGTTTTGTTTCTGCAGTGAGATTATTTAAAACAGCAAGAAGTAAGTTTCCTGTTCCCGCTGCTGGATCAAAGACTACAAGCTCTTTTTGACCGTCTAAAAATTTGTTCACCAAATAACTGACAAACAGTCCAATCGTATCCGGTGTCATCTGGCGATTTGGATGAGAAATATCCTTTTGACCTTTCAATACGGCGAGCTGAAACGCTTTACGAATCTGCTCATGATCATAAGAAGCAAAATCTGCTTTCTCTATTAAATCCTTTAATAAACCGTTTCGATCATTTGCTTGGAAAAAGGCTTCTCCTGCTTCTGCCAATGCTTCAATATAGGAAATGCTCTGTTCCTTTTTTAATCGAATAGAAGCTGTATCGAGCAGTTCAAAAATAGTACTTACTTGATCTTTCTGCAATGCTTTTCTCTCCTCGCTTTGTTAAAAGCTATATGTTCTCATTGAAAAGAGCCCCAGGATGAAGCCGGAGCTCTTGTCGATGCTGCTTTTATAACAGTGATTTTGCAGCTTCAATGGCTTTTTCATAATTTGGGTGATTCGTTGCTTCACTTACGTATTCAGTGTAAACCACTTTTCCGTTAGGGTCTAATACGAAGACTGCGCGCGCCAATAAACGCAATTCTTTCATATACACTCCGAATGCTTCACCAAATGACATATCTCTGTGATCAGATAATGTTTCGACATTTTCAATTCCGTTTGCTCCGCACCAGCGTGCTTGTGCAAATGGAAGGTCTGCACTAATCGTATAAATATTGACCGGACCTAAATCCGATGCCTCTTCATTGAAACGTCTTGTTTGTGCGTCACACACACCTGTATCAATAGAAGGAATCACTGAGATGATCGTCACTTTTCCTGCTAAATCAGAAAGTGAAACTTCTCCAAGTGAGTTCGTTAATACCGTAAAATCAGGAGCCTGCTCGCCTACCTTTACTTCATTTCCTACAAGCGTGACAGGACTTCCTTTAAATGTGATCGATGCCAAAACAATTCCTCCCTTTTCAAATGTATGGTTCTATCATAGTAGAGAAAGCAAAAAACTGCAAAGCCTAATCGTCCATTTTGCAAAAAAAGTTAACTGCAGCGCAGCTAACTTTTTAAAGGTCTATGTCATCTAGTTTTCGTTCTTTGTGACGGTGCTCCCGCTCATCCTTCTTAAACATGTGCTGAAGACGTTCAATTGCTTGAGGAGCAGAATCCAATATTTTATCGAGCAGATGTGTGTGTTCATCCAAATGAAGCATTCGAACTCCGTTTGTTCCTACAATTAAGAAGGCGATTGGTGTAATCGACACCCCGCCGCCGCTTCCGCCGCCAAATGGGAGTCTCGGCTCTTTTCGTTCCTGTTCATCAGAACGCTTTTCTTTCTTTTGGTTCCCGTTAAATTCACTGCCGCCGGCTGCAAATCCAAAACCAACCTTTGACACAGTGAGAATGACACTGCCGTCAGGGGTTTCGACTGGATCGCCGATGATTGTATTCACATCTATCATTTCTTTTAAGTTTTCCATCGCTGTCTTCATGAGACCTTGGATTGGATGATCTGCCATTTTCGGGTTCCTCCTTAAACAGATGATTCATTCTTCGTTGCTTGAAGAGAGGCGCTTTTTCTCGCCTTTCTCCCTTTTAACCAATGGACAAGTAAACGAATGGCTGCAAGCATAGCATGTCCAATACGAAAATAAGCTATACATGTAAACTGAGTCTGTGACACATTGTGCTGAAAGGCCGGGATGACTTCATATAACGGTTTATGCTTAAAGGTGAGATGCTCCTGCATAAAGGCAAGCAGTGCTCCTTTAACTGACCACACACCGCCGGCTGCTACACCTGTTAAAGCGGCGTCTTGAAAGCCGATCCATGTCGACCAGTGAAACGAGACAATCTTTACGTGGATGAAGAACTTGCGCATGATCCGGTTTAAATCGACAATCTCTTTTGTGATGCGCTCCATTTGATGAAGGATCTGCTTCATATCACGTTTTCCTACTTTTTTATGCATCGATTCTTTTTCGTGATCAGGATTTTTAGCGCTCTTCATTTTCTTTTCACGAATATCAATCGTTTGGTCTTCTGGATTGACCCTCACCATCGGAATCTCTTTTTTGAGTCTGACCAATCCATATAAGGTGATGACCTTCAGTGCAATGTGGTCATTGTCGTTTGTATGCGAATAGTCCAGCGAAATGGTTACTTTCATGAAAATCAACAAGATCACAAGAAACAAAAACGCTGCGATCCAAACGTAAAGCACTGTGCTCACTTCCTCCATAACAAATGATGCTTCCCCTACGATTATGGCTCTCATTCTAGATTTTATACCCAATCAATAAAAAAGAGTTTGACCGGTACCCGGCCAAACTCCTCTGATTATACGTTTGATTCTGTTTTTTCATATAAATGTTCATGAACGACCACCGTATCGGCAAAGTAATCATGAACCCCTTGCTTTTTCGGTGAGAACCCAACGATAGCGTAGAGAATAAAGATCGTATTAATGTAGCGTCCCACAATCTCTCTAAAGAAAATAACATCCCATGCCAGCTTCTTCTCAGGCTGAAGTGAGACCACTTTAATCCCAAATACCATCTTGCCAAGTGTTTGTTGAAAGATTTTCGTCATGATGGCGAAATAAAGGAGGAATACAATCGTCGTTGTGACGGAAAACGGAGAAAACCATCCCCCTCCTTTGGACCAGCCAAACAGACTAAAGATTGGAGAAACCGTCAAATGGTTTACACCCCAGACGACGAGCCAATCAAGAATAAATGCCCAAAATCTAATCCAAAAACCTGCAAACGCCTGCGCTTCAATTGAAGCGCGCTTCACAAAGGCCGGCTTCGATTCTTCCTCTTGGCTGCGGCTTTCGCTTACTTCATCGAATGTAGAATCCATCTATGATCCCTCCTTTATTTTGAATAGAGATACATCGGTTTAGACCCATTTGAGCCAGCCAGTGTTTCTTTTAAATTCAGAAAATCAATTTCGCTTTTAAAGAGCTTGCTTGCACTCATGTTGAAAAGAGAGTTCCAGCCAAAGCTTTGAGAATAGCTGACCACTGTTGCTCCTTTTAAGCCTTTTTCATTTTTCTTCATTGCTTTTAATGCATCTTCATAATACCCAAGCTCATCGACTAATCCGTTCGATTTTGCTTGTGTCCCGTCATATACTCGGCCGTCCGCAATTTTCTTGACTTCCTGTTTTGACATGCCGCGTCCTTCAGAGATCACTTTGACAAATCCTTCATAAGAGTTATCGACCATGCTTTGCATGATGTTGCGCTCATCTTTTGTCATATCACGGTTAGGAGACATGATATCTTTGAATTTCCCGCTCTTAATCGTTTCATATTTAATACCCAAATTATCTGCCAGCTTTGAATAATTCAAGCTTTGCATGATGACACCTAACGATCCTGTTAATGTTTCAGGTGAAGCAAAGATTTTCTTCGCTGGAGTTGACACGTAGTAGCCGCCTGAAGCTGCCATTGAACCCATAGATACGTAAATCGGCTTCTTCGCTTTTTTCACTTCTTCTAATTTTTTATGTATTTCAGCACTTTCATAGACACCGCCGCCAGGAGAGTTTACGCGCAGAAGTACACCTTTTACAGAAGCATCCTCTTTCGCTTTATCTAGTTCCTTGAGGAATGCACGATGATCATAACCTTCTCCGCCTAATAGGCTCGATGCGCCGCCATTATCTTGAATGGTTCCATTAATCTCAAGTACAGCAATCTTGCCTGCACCGCTGCCATTCTCTAGTACCTTCTCTTCTATTTCATCCCCGAATTGATAGCTCATTTTATTGTCATTGAAGCTATCGAACAAGGCCATCGTGACACTAATCACAATTGAAAATCCGAAAACACCAAGTGCAATAATTAGTGCTACCCATCTTTTCGCATTCATCTTTTCTCCTCCTTTTTATCTCACTTCATTCATACGAATGCCCACACGAAATGTTTCACAGGAATTGTGGTTTTTTTACATTTCATGTAGGCATATGATAGCACCTCTCTTAAATAACGATCAACTTTACGTCGTCTACTTAGACATGCGCATGACGAAAAATTGGCTTTTTTATCCTCTCCCTGCACCTAATAGGCTAGATCTTCACCGCAACGAAACACCTAAACCATTCTTTCATGAGAAAACGGCTATTCAATTATGCTCAGGATTCAGCCATTTCAAATCACTCACATCGACTCATTTCTCATAAAGCAATCCGATCATCAGATGGTTCTTTCTAAAGTTTTTACTTTCATATGAAAAAAGTGTAAAATGTGAGCAAGGGTTTTCATGTAAGCCCTTTATCATTGAAAATTATTTTTGACAGCAAAGGGGAGAACGTCAATGACAGACAATCGTCGCAATGTATTTTTCTTTTACAAAAAAGATCATGAATTGGATGGACACATTTCTTCTCTCGAGAAGCTCGCTACCGATCAGGGTTTTCACGTCGTCAAGCGTGCAGAGGATGCCCACATTATTGCTTCAATTGGCGGGGATGGCACATTTCTTCAAGCAGTACGTAAAACAAAATTCCGGGATGACTGCTTGTATGTAGGGGTATCAAAATCAGAGAATACGCACCTATACTGCGATTTCTCGTTAGAACATTTTGATAAAATGATTGATGCCATGAATACTGAACAGCTTGAAGTGAGAAAATATCCGATCATCGATGTAAGCGTTGACAGCACAAACCAGTTCCATTGCTTAAATGAACTGTCAATCCGTTCCAGTATTATTAAAACATTTGTGATCGATGTGTATATAGATGATTTCCACTTTGAAACTTTTAGAGGCGACGGCATGATTATTTCCACTCCGACTGGCTCAACGGCCTACAATAAATCCGTGAGCGGCGCCGTGGTTGATCCGATGCTTCCTTGTATGCAAGTCACAGAGCTTGCATCGCTGAATAATAACTCGTACCGTACATTAGGCGCTCCTTTCATCTTGAGCAGTGACCGCAAGCTGACGCTGAAGGTAGTGCAGGATGGAAACGATCATCCAATTATCGGGCTTGATAACGAAGCGCTCGGCACAAAACACGTCAAACAAATTGACATTGGCCTTTCAGGAAAAGTCATTAAAACGGTGAAATTAAAAGACAACTCTTACTGGGAAAAAGTAAAACGCAGATTCCTTTGAGAATTTGTCCGCGTGCTGAAAGCTCCTTTATGGGGCTTTTTTTTATGGCTTTTCATTCACCCTTATGGTTATGGTATGATGTCACAAGTATGAATGTACGAAAAGGAGAACACGATGACATTACAACATTTTGATCAATATCCATTAAGTGATGAATTGAAACAAGCGTTAGAAGCGCTTCACTTCCATACACCTACACCCGTTCAGCACGAGACATTATCCGTTGCTTTTTCAAAGCAGGATTTAATCGTCAAATCTCAGACTGGCAGCGGCAAGACTGCAGCCTATGGTCTGCCGATTTGTGAAATGGTTGATTGGGCTGAAAATAAACCTCAAGCCCTCATCCTCGTTCCAACACGGGAGCTCGCCATGCAGGTCAAACAAGACCTCACAAGCCTTGGGCGATTCAAACGAATCAAAGCCGCAGCCATTTATGGAAAAGCCCCTTTTCAAGCGCAAAAAGTAGAGCTTTCACAGAAAAACCATATTGTGTGCGGGACACCAGGCCGCATTTTGGATCACCTTGAGAAAGGCACCCTTTCTTTAGAAAATCTCAAATTTTTCGTGTTAGATGAAGCGGATGAGATGCTGAACATGGGATTTATCGATCAAGTCTCTTCTATTATTCAGTATCTGCCGCCAAAGCGCATGTCGATGCTGTTTTCAGCGACAATGTCTGATGACATGAAGAAATTGAGCGAACAGTTTTTACAATCACCAAAAGTCATTGAGATTGCACGTGAAGAAACGTCTGTACAGCAAATCACCCACACCGTGATTGAAACGGAAGAAGAATCGAAATTCTCCCTTTTACAGCGTACGATCGTCATTGAAAATCCAGATAGCTGCATTATTTTCTGTAATACACAAGACCGGGTGAATGAACTCACGATGAAGCTGGACGAATGGGATGTGCCCTGTGACAAAATTCATGGCGGCATGAGACAGGAAGACCGCTTTGATGTGATGGATGAATTTAAAAAAGGTGAATTCCGTTATCTGATCGCAACAGATATAGCAGCCCGGGGAATTGATGTCAGTGATATGACACATGTCATTCATTATGATCTTCCTTATGAAAAAGAGCGCTATATTCACCGGACTGGCAGAACAGGTAGAGCGGGGAAAAGCGGGAAAACGATTGCGTTTATGACAAAGAATGCAAAGCCGCTCATTGATGAATTAAAGCAGGATGCCGGCATAGACTTTCAAACTCAGCCTTATCCAACGAAAGAAGAAGCAGAAAAGCATGTAGAAAGCTTTGAAGAAAAGATTGAAACGCCTGTTCAAAAGGAAAATAAACAGGCAGGCGTTGAGAAGGATATTATGAAGCTTTATTTTAACGGTGGGAAGAAAAAGAAGCTGAGGGCTGTTGATTTCGTTGGGACCATTGCCAAAATAGAAGGCGTTGCCTTTGATGACATTGGGATTATTACAATTCAAGATACAAAAACATATGTCGATATTTTAAACGGCAAAGGCCCTCTTGTGCTGAATGCCATGCGCCACACTACCATTAAAGGCAAGCAGTTAAAAGTACATGAAGCTCGTTCATAAAAAGTGAAGGCCCAGCGCCTTTACTTTTTTTTATTTATGATGAAATAAGCTCAAAAACCGTATCCCATCAGCCTTTTTGGTGACAAACATGACAAATGTCATATTGAATACATGATGGGTGCTACTATGAGCATGACACCTTTCCTTCTATACTTTGAAGTAGAAAGAAACGGAAAGGACTTGAACGTTCATGACGACTTCAACAAACACACAGCAGCAAGCCACTTTAAGAAAACAAGTTGGCCAATTCTCTGGTGCTAATTCGAAAAAAAGTATCATTCAACTCTTTAATACATTCATTCCATTTTTGGGGCTTTGGTTTCTTGCCTATTATAGCCTGAACATCTCCTACCTTTTAACCCTCTTCTTTGCGGTTATTGCAGCTGGTTTTTTAGTACGTGTCTTTATTATTTTTCACGACTGCTGCCATCAATCCTTTTTCAAACAGAAGCCGCTGAATCACCTGTTCGGTTTTTTAACGGGCGTACTCACCCTTTTCCCTTATCTTCAATGGCAAAGAGATCATTCAATTCACCATGCCACAAGTAGTAATTTAGACAAACGAGGTACTGGCGACATTTGGCTCCTGACAGTCAAAGAATATCAAGAAGCATCAGCATGGACGAAATTTCGCTACAGATTTTATCGTAACCCTTTTGTGATGTTTATTTTAGGTCCGATCTTTGTCTTTCTCTTAAAAAACCGTTTCAACGTCAAAAATGCTCGTAAAAAAGAGCGCTGGAACACGTATTTCACAAACGTGAGCATCATTGCGCTAGCAGCTGCAACGTGTCTTCTTTTTGGCTGGCAGGAGTTCCTGCTCGTCCAAGGTCCAATCTTCCTGATCTCAGGATCAATTGGTGTATGGCTGTTTTATGTTCAGCATACGTTTGAGGATTCTTACTTTGAAGCAGATGAACATTGGAATTATGTGCAGGCAGCGGTAGAAGGCAGTTCTTTTTACAAATTGCCAAAGCTTCTTCAGTGGTTAACAGGCAATATCGGTTATCACCATGTCCATCATTTAAGTCCGAGGGTACCGAATTATCACTTGGAGCATGCACATGATCATAGTGAGCCGCTTCAAAATGTTCCAACCATCACTTTAAAAACAAGTATTGAATCAATGAAATTTAGACTTTGGGATGAAGAAACGAAAGCATTCGTTACCTTTAAAGAAGCACGGCAATCTAAGAAGATGCCCGCACCTGTCATTAAAGGAGACATTCTAAAGAAAAATGCATAATTGGTGCAAGCTCTTTCTTACACTAGAAGGAGCTTGTTGTCATTTACAGGATGCAACCATAAGTTGAATTTGATAAAGTAAGGAAAAAGAACGAAAACGGAAAAGGTGGCACACGGATGAAAAAACAGTTTAAAATTCAAAAGTTGCATGGGATTTCTCCCTATATATGGGCCATTTTTTTCATCCTGCCCTTCTATTTTATCTTTAAGACACCTTCGACTTTAGGTATTGTGATCGGCATTATTTTGAACGTCGTCTTTTTCGCTGTGTATCGTTTTGCCTTTGTCGCAAAAGGCTGGTCTTTATATGTCTTCGGTCTTTTATTGATCGGTATTTCAACTGGTTATGTGATGCTCTACAGCTATATTTATTTCGCTTTTTGCATCGCCTATTTCAATGGGCATATTAAAAGAAAAGTACCTTTTTATATCTTATACTATATTCATCTAGGGAGCGCTGCTATAGCGGTGAACTTTAGTTTGATCTTAAAAAAGGGCTGGTTTCTCACACAAATTCCTCTTGTCGTGATCACCCTGATTAGTGCCATTCTTCTTCCTCTCAGCATTCGGAGCAGGAAGGAACGTGAACGGCTTGAGGAGAAATTAGAATATGCCAATGAGCGGATTGCTGATCTTGTGAAGCTTGAAGAAAGGCAGCGCATTGCACGCGACCTGCATGACACCCTTGGACAAAAGCTTTCTTTGATCGGGTTAAAAAGTGATCTTGCCCGTAAACTCGTATATAAAGACCCTGAACAGGCTCGTGCCGAACTCAAAAGCGTCCAGCAGACCGCCAGAACGTCTCTCAATGAAGTGCGGAAGATTGTTTCCTCCATGAAGGGCATCCGAATCAAAGAGGAAATGTCGAACATCGAGCAAATTCTCGATGCAGCTGGAATTGAATTGATCTATGATGAAAAGGAAGCACCGAAACACATCTCACTTCTGAACGAAAACATTGTGAGCATGTGCATCAAAGAGGCGGTGACAAATGTCGTCAAACATAGTGATGCAACGGTTTGCAAAATCACCATTCACCAAAAGTCAAAGGAAGCCATCATCACCGTTGAAGATGACGGAACATTTAAAGGTGACAATCCGCCCTCTCAAATGAAGGGTCACGGCCTTTTAGGAATAAGAGAAAGATTGGAATTTGCAAATGGACGCCTGCGTATTGAAACAAAAGACGGGACAAAGCTCATTATGAGCATTCCAAATGATTCAGCAGCAAAAGAAAAGGAGGGGATGAAATGATCAACATCTTTATCGCAGAAGATCAGCAAATGCTGCTTGGTGCACTCGGTTCACTTCTCGATTTAGAAGACGATATGACGGTTGTTGGAAAAGGGACGAATGGCCAAGATGCCATTGATTTTGCCAAAACACACCCTGTTGATATTTGCTTAATGGATATTGAAATGCCGGGAAAATCCGGACTTGATGCAGCGGAAGAGCTCAAAGGATCAGATGTGAAAATCATTATTTTAACGACCTTTGCCCGCTCCGGTTATTTCCAAAGGGCGCTAAAAGCGGGCGTCAGCGGCTACATGCTGAAAGACAGTCCAAGCGAGGAGCTGGCAAGTGCGATTCGCAGTGTGATGAAAGGGAAAAAGGTGTATGCCCCTGAATTGATGGAAGACTTATATAGTGATGAAAATCCTTTAACAGAGCGAGAGAAATCGGTCCTTGAACTCGTCGCAGACGGTAAAAACACAAAAGAAATTGCAAAAGAACTCAGCATTAAAAGCGGCACTGTCCGGAACTACATTTCCATTATTTTAGATAAGCTGGAAGTGAAAAACCGCATCGAGGCCATTACACGCTCAAAAGAAAAAGGCTGGTTTAAATAAGAAAAAAGATCAGGACACATGCTGCCTTGATCTTTTTTTATTGAAAATCCCCCCTTTATTTTTTATTACCAGCTATCAAAATGTCATTGACAACAGCCTACATTCCTATGATATGATATCCAAGTGATAATAATTATCATTATCACTAATACAACCAATATCCGGCTTATGTGCCGATTTCAAAGGAGTCTACATTCATGAAGAAAATATTGTTCCCTCTGATGCTCATCTTTGTACTTGCATTGAGCGCATGTGGCAATAGCAGCAGCTCTTCCTCAAATAAAGGAAATCAATCAGCATCATCAGACAAAATTACATATCAATCTGAAAATGGACCTGTGAAGCTGCCAGCGCATCCAAAACGTGTTGTTGTGCTCGGCTCTTACACAGGGAATGTCATGTCACTTGGTGTGAACCTTGTCGGCGTTGACTCTTGGTCCAAAAAGAATCCGCGTTTCCAAAAGGAATTGAAAAATGTGGAAGAAGTATCGGATACAAATGTAGAGAAAATCATGAAGCTAAAGCCTGATGTCATCATTGGCTTAAGCAATACTAAAAATGTAGAAAAACTCAAAAAAATCGCACCAACCGTTTTGTTTACGTATAACAAAGTTGATTACCTTCAGCAGCACATTGAAATTGGAAAAGTTTTAAACAAAGAAAAAGAAGCAAAAGCTTGGGTAAAAGATTTCAAAAAACGCGCAGCTGAAGCTGGAAAAGAAATCAAAGCAAAAATCGGTAAAGATGCAACAGTTTCTGTCTTTGAAAGTGGCACAAAAGATCTTTACGTTTTTGGAGATGCATGGGGCCGCGGAACAGAAATTCTCTATCAAGCAATGAAACTGAAAATGCCTGAGAAAGTGAAAGAAAAAGCATTAAAAGCCGGCTACTACGCGGTTTCACAGGAGGTCATTCCTGAATTTGCTGGAGACTATATGATCATTAGTAAAAACAGCGAAATGGACAATTCCTATCAAAACAGTGAAATTTACAAGTCCATCCCAGCTGTCAAAAAACATCGTGTGTATGAAGCCAATGCAGAGGAATTCTATTTTAATGACCCACTTACACTTGAATTCCAACTATCATTCTTTAAAAAGCACTTTTTAGGTAAATAAGCTGAAGCAAGGGACCTCTTCCCTTGCTTTTTTCTTGTCTGGTTCTAGCGGCAGGTCCTTTTTTCCGCTACAATGACAACAAGCGAATACAAAAAGTGTGGTGCTGATTTTGTTTAAGATTTTACTAATTGAAGATGATACAACCCTCTTCCAGGAAATCAAAGAACGTCTAGTTAACTGGTCCTATGATGTCTATGGGATTCAAGATTTCCATCAGGTGCTGCAGGAATTCACGTCTGTCCAGCCTGATCTCGTCATTATAGATATACAGCTGCCAAAATACGATGGCTTTCACTGGTGCCGGATGATTCGGCATCATTCAAATGTTCCAATCATCTTCCTCTCCTCAAGAGACCATCCAGCTGATATGGTCATGTCAATGCAGCTCGGTGCCGATGATTTTGTGCAAAAGCCCTTCCATTTTGACGTGCTCATTGCCAAAATAAGTGCTGTTCTTCGCCGCGTGCATGATTATAATGCAGAACCGGCCAGCCTAAAGGTATGGTGCGGCGCTGCGATTGACCTAGAAAAAAATACCGTAACAAATGATCATGGTGAGGTTGAATTAACAAAAAATGAGTTATTTATTCTCAAGGAATTGATTCAGCATAAAAATCATATCGTCAGCCGTGAATCACTCATTCAAGCATTGTGGGAGGATGAACGTTTTGTCAGTGACAACACACTGACTGTAAACGTCAACCGCCTCAGAAAAAAACTAGACGAGATCTCCCTTGGCGCCTTCATTGAGACAAAAGTGGGTCAAGGCTATCTTGCAAAGGAAAAGGATGATCAATGATGCTGCAAGCATTTTTAAAAGAACGAAGAAGCTGGATTCTTTTCTTTCTTAGTTTGCAGCTCCTCATTCTGTTTGTTGCTTATTTGGATACGACCATTCCAATCGCTTCTCTTTTTTATATTGTGCTATTATCTACGTTTCTCATGATTGTCTTTCTCTTTTTCCGATACCGAAAAGAAACGGCTTATTATGAGGGGCTCAAAGAATGGGATGATGACATTGAACATCAAATACGGCTAACCCCCTCTTCCCCATTTGAGCAGCTCATCCATGATGCAACGTCAGAGCAAATCGCACGCTACCGGCAGATGGCAGCAGAGCAGAAAATTGCTCTCGAAGAAGAAAAAGATGAATTGCTCACTTGGATACATGAGGTCAAAACACCGCTTACAGCGATGCGCTTAATGATTGACCGCTTAACAGATCAGCCGCTGAAATCAAATATGACGTATGAGTGGCTCAGAATACATTTATTACTTGATGCCCAGCTGCACCAAAGCAGAGTACGTCATATCGAAAATGATTTATTCATTGAAAAGCTAGACCTGCAAAGCATCATAGCGAAAGAAATCAAAGCGCTCCAATCCTGGTGTATGCAAAAAGGAATCGGCTTTGAGCTGACGCTGGAGGAACGCACCGTATTAAGTGATATAAAATGGTTATCCTTTATGATCAGACAGGTACTCACAAATGCTGTCAAATACAGCCATTCTTCCGATATTGTCATTGAAAGCAAGCAAATAAATGAACAAGTCATGCTGACGATCACAGATCAAGGCAGAGGAATTGATCCAAGAGACATCTCTCGTATTTTTGAAAAAGGCTTTACCTCAACTAGACATCACAATGACACCGCCTCAACAGGAATGGGGCTCTATTTAACGAAAAAAGGAGCAGACGCTCTTCATATGACGATCGAGGTCAACTCCACGATAGATCAAGGTACAACCTTCACCTTCATCTTTCCGAAAAAGAATGATTTTATTCATATTGCGAGCATGTGAAAAGCAATCACAATCTCTTCGCGGCCGTCAAAACTTGCGCGAAGAGATTGAGGTGGCTACTTAGGAAATACTCCCTGCTTCTTGGCGAAAAACATCTCCCATCTGTCTCCGTCTATAAATACTTAAGATCAGCCCAACAGCCATCATTTCTAGAAGAATATGTGAACCTCCATAGCTCATAAAAGGCATAGACACTCCAGGTAAAGGCAGAAAGCCAAAGTTTGTGAAAATGCTTGAGAGACATTTTGCTGCAAACACAGCGGCTAAACCTGTCATGACCATTTTGCCATAAGCCATTTTCACTCGTTTTGCTGTATGAAATACTCTGTGAATAAAGATGACAAACAACAGGAGCGCAATGAGCCCTGCCGACCAGCCAAATGAATAAATGATATATGTAAACATCCAATCCGTGTGTACTTCAGACATGGCATAAGGTGTGATCTGAAGCCCGTTAGAGCTGAATTCATGAATTCTATAAAAGAAAAGGTGCCCATCTGCTTGAAAAAGAGAAAATAATTCAACCATTAGATATAAAATGCCTACTGCTGACAGCATAATGATTTGCCATAGACTTGCGCTAGACACATACATCACGGTTAAGCACATGACCAGACAGATAACGGTCGCAGGAAGAAAACCAATCGTACTGATTAAAATAATCGGTAAAGCCATCATCCCTACTCCAAGCCAAGCTCTGTACGCATTCTCCCAACTCCAATTGTGAAAGATACCTGCTAAAGAAATAGCTAGAAGAAAAGGCATAATCTCAGTCAAATTTATAGATACATCACTTATTCTTAAAAAAAGAATACCGTTCACTCTTGACCCGAACATCATTGAAAAAATAAGCGTTCCGAGTGTCCCAATGTATAAATGCCAAGAGTATTTCAATAAGCGCCGATAATCGAATGAAAACAAACCAAACATAAGCACTAAACCAACTAGATAAAAGGCAAGGCTTTTATAAAAAATGTTCATGTTTTGAAAATTTGTAAAATCTGAATGAAACTGCAAAAAGTACATCACAAGCAGCCCGCAAGAACAAGTGGCTAACACAAGAAGAATCATTTTAAAATCAATTTGGGTTTTATGTGTTTCATGAAGCTGCGTTCCGAGAATTTCCGCATCACCAATTTGGTCCAACGCTTGATCTACCGCCTCTTCTTCAGACTTCCCAGCATTCATCGCTTCCTCTTTTAGTGTGTATAGATGATCCATCAGTTCAAGCTTTACACTCGAATGAACATCTTTATTCTTAATTCGTTTACATACACTTTTGACATAGTTCTCGAACTTTTTATCTAATCCCATGCGATTTTCTCTCCGTTCAAAACGCCATCGACTGCATGTTTGAATACGTTCCATTCTTCTTTCTTTTCCTGTATCAATGCTTTCCCTTGCTCATTGATTTTGTAATACTTTCTTTTCCGGTTGCCACTCCCTTCGCCCCAGTAAGAGATAATGAATTCTTTCGCCTCCAAATTGTGCAAAATAGGATAGATTGTCCCTTCTTTAAAACTGAAAATTCCCTCCGACTTCGCCTCCAATTCTTTAATCATTTCATATCCATACATCGGTCTTTCATTTAATAAGCTTAATATAAGGGTAGCTGTACTTCCCTTTAGAAGCTCTTTACTCACTTTCATTCTTCGTTACCTCCTATGCATAGATTTACTATGCATATATTTAATATGTATATCATACATGAATAAAATGACCATGTAAAGCTTCAAAACACCATCATGACATGAAAAATCAGAGAAGATTGATACATAAGAGTGAAAAACAGATAAAATAAATGGGGAAAGAAAACTCCCACTGATAAGAAACTGGTTTACATACAATTTGTTTAAAAAACAAGCATGTGACAACAATGTCACATGCTCGTCTGTTTTGTTCGCCAAATCGAAGGACGTCTGGCAGGCTTCTTTTTATACTAGAGTTATCAATTAAAAGAAAAAGGGGTTCAGCAAATGAACATTTTAGAAGCTCGTAAAATTTATAAAAGCTACGGAAATAAATTCAACAAACAAGAGGTACTGAGCGGGATTGATTTGACCATTGAAGCCGGGGAATTTGTCAGTATCATGGGGCCATCAGGCTCGGGGAAAACAACCCTTCTAAACGTATTGTCGTCTATCGATCATGTGTCCAGCGGATCCATTCGTATTGCAGATGCTGAGATGACGCAAATGAAGGATCAGCAGCTTGCGGAATTTAGAAAAAAGCAGCTTGGCTTTGTTTTTCAAGATTATAATTTACTTGATACACTCACGGTCAAAGAAAATATTCTTTTGCCTTTATCCATCTCCAAAACACCAAAAAAAGAAGCTTTTGAACGTTTTCAGCAGCTCGCAGAAGATATGGGGATTTATGAACTAAGAGACAAATACCCGAATGAGCTCTCTGGCGGACAAAAGCAGCGGACATCGGCGGTTCGTGCCTTCATTCATGAACCAAGTCTTATTTTCGCTGATGAACCTACTGGGGCACTTGATTCCAAATCGGCATCTGACCTGCTCAACAAGCTGCAAGATTTCAATCGCAAACGAAAAGCGACCATTGTGATGGTGACACATGATCCTGTCGCAGCCAGCTATTCAAGCCGCGTCATTTTTATCAAGGATGGTCAGATTTATACTCAGTTGAATAAAGGCGCTTTAGAAAGAAAAATGTTTTTCGAGGATATTATGAAAACGCAAGGTGTCTTAGGCGGTGTGAAGCATGAACATTAATCAGCTCATCTTCCGTAACTTGAAGAAAAATTTGAAGAATTACTATTTATATGTGTTTGCTCTCGTGTTTAGTGTCGCGCTCTATTTTTCCTTTGTCACCTTGCAGTACTCACCAGCACTTGATGGTGTAAAAGGCTCCATTAAAGGAGGCGCTTCAATTAAAGCCGCTTCGGTTCTGCTCATTGCGATCGTCGGTATTTTCCTGCTATATGCGAATAGCATTTTTATTAAGCGCAGAGGAAAAGAAATAGGTCTCTTACAGCTCATTGGTATGACGAAACAAAAAATTGCCAGACTGCTCAATGCAGAAAACTTTATCCTATACGTGACAGCCATGGTTATCGGCATCATTGCCGGCTTTATCGGTTCAAAGCTGATGCTGATGGTGTTATTTAAAGTGACTGGTGTTAATGCCATCGCCAATCTGCATTTTTCAGGCATGGCCCTTCTGCAAACACTTATTGTCTTTTTCATTATCTATGGATTGATTATGCTGAGAAATAGGCGTTTTATTAAAAAACAGACGATTTTATCTTTGTTTAGAACAACATCTTCGACAGAACAGCGTGTGAAAAAGATCTCTGTGTTTGAAATCATCATTGGGGTTTTCGGTATTGTCTTGATCAGCTCAGGCTATTATATTTCTTCTAAGCTTTTTACCGGCTCGTATACGTCGATGCTTGAGTTACTTTTAGCCATGATTTATATTCTAGCCTCTGTCATCATCGGTACCTTTCTTTTTTACAAAGGCTCTGTTTCTTTCATTGCCAATATCGTACGTAAAAGAAAAAATGGCTATCTCGCCATTCATGAAGTGTTATCTTTGTCATCCATTATGTTCCGGCTAAAATCAAATGCACTGCTTTTAACGATTATTACAACCGTATCTGCACTTGCCATCGGTTTGCTGGCTCTTAGCTACATTTCTTATTACTCAGCAGAAAAAACCGCTGAGCAGCAAATTCCAGCTCATTTCGTCATGGGCTCAGAAAAAGAAGCAGCAACCTTCACTCGTGCACTCTCTAACAAACATATTGCTTATGATCAAAAGCAGGTCAAAGTGATTCAAGCGAAATTTGATGCGAAAAAAATCATGGATTCAGAGTTGAAAAATATGAATAATGATCCAGGCGTATTGACACTGCCTGTGATCAGTGAGAAAAACGCACCAAATATTCATGTGGAGAAAAGCGAAGTGATTTTAAGCGGCTACAGCGATCTCTTAAAGAAATTCATGCCAATTCAAAGCTCAGGCGATGTGAAGCTTCTCATCAAGAAGCCTATTGATTTGAAAGTCATGGATATGAAGAAAGATTATCTCATTTCTTACAACTTCACTTTTGGCGGTCTGCCTGTTGCCGTCGTGAGTCAACATGTTTTTGAGCAGCTCGACAAGCAGAAAGATCCAAAGCTGCAGCTTGAGAATAGCCAATATAACGCAGTCAATATAAAAGATGATAAAAATCTTGAACAAGCAAATCGCGTGTTTACATCTTTAAAACTAAGTGACAACAGCATGTCTCAATTAGCTTCAGCTCAGCAGCAAAAGCAGACAATAGGACTAATGATGTTTGTGGTCGGATTTTTAGGTCTCAGCTTCCTTGTCACATCAGGCTGTATTTTATACTTTAAACAAATGAATGAAAGTGAAGAGGAACAAAGCTCCTACACAATCTTGCGTAAGCTTGGTTTTACTGAGAAGGATCTATTAAAAGGCATCCGGCTTAAACAGCTGTTTAACTTTGGGATTCCGCTCATCATCGGATTGCTGCACAGCTACTTTGCTGTACAATCAGGCTGGTTTTTGTTCGGCGGAGAATTGTGGACTCCAATGCTTATCGTCATGTCGATTTACACTGCCCTCTATTCTGTCTTCGGATTCCTGTCTGTCCAATATTATAAAAAGGTCATCAAAGAATCCTTGTAAACAATTCCCCATAGGCATCGCCTATGGGGTTATTTTATTTACGAAGGTGTCGATTCAAACTTGTGTGATAAAATATGGTCTCTTGCTGCATAAGCTTTTCGTTTGACCTCTTCTAGGTTCACACCGACAAGCTTTCCGTTCTGTTTCACTGCTTTTCCAGCCACATAAACAGAATCAACATTTGAAGGATGTGCCGTTTGGACAACCGCTCCAGCCAGATCTGTCATCGGAAGAAGATTCATGCTTGTCCGATCGATCAAAATGAAATCAGCTTCTTTCCCAGGTGTAAGTGACCCAATTTTATGATCGAGCTGTAATGCACGAGCGCCATTGATCGTCGCAGCTTCAAGCATTTGATAAGCAGACAGCCCAAGTTCAGGCCCCGGCATGATCCCATCCATTAACAACGATTGATTTTGGATCGCGCGCTCTGCCTGAAGTCCGAATTTCATTTGGGCAAATAAATCTCCTCCTGTCGCTGTCACTACGTCAACACCGAGCGTTGGAAGAACACCTTGTTCAATCGCAAGTCCTGTGACAGGATAACCGTGACCCATCATCATTTCAATTTCAGGGGTAATGGATATGGAGCTTCCGCTGTCTGCCAGCATCTTCATTTGATCCGCATCGATTGCATTAATATGCACCATGTTCAAATCCGGCCCAAGTAACCCTGCTTTGTGAAGCCGCTCAATCGATCGATCCTCCGCTCCCCAATTCCCAAAGCCAATGTGCATACTGCATAGAGCATCTAGAGACCGAGCTGTTTCAATTTCAAATACCGACGTCTCCCATGAAGAAAACTCTGGACCACGAATCGCAAGTCCCATTGTTAAAAGCTGATCTGATGATTGAAAATGCGCTTTTTTCACACGTGCTGCGTCCTCCATATTAGTGAGCGTACTCTCTCTATCCCAATATTCAGCATCTCCAGAGGAACCAAAAGCAAAAACAGCTCGAATACCCGCATCTTTTAATCCTTCAATGAGCTCTTCTGTATGATCCATTGAATTGATCATCGTCCAGTCTAAAAATGTGGTCACGCCTGCATCTAAAGCCTCTAATGCCCCTAAATAATTGGCGATTCGATCGTCGGATGGGCGTCTCATCGCTCCATAGTTGCCATAATAGATTTTGCTCAAATATGTCTGCAAAGACCAATCCGTCCCTATGCCCCGGATGACAGACTGCCACACATGCCGATGTGTATCTACAAGACCTGGCATGATGACCATATCAGTTGCATCAACGATGTCTGCATCGCTTACTTCAATTGAAGGTCCAACTTCTAAAATATGTTTCCCTTCAATTAATAAATCTCCCTTTTCAAAAAAACCTAAAGATGGATCCAGTGTTAAGAGAGCTGCATCTTTAAACAATGTTTTCTTCATCCATATCCCCCTTTTCAAATGACGAGGAAGAGTGACCCCGCTTCAATGTTATTTTAAAACATAAAAGGATCAAATTAGAAGAAAAGTGACTTGCTCCAATATGTTAAGAGCTGATGTTTCTGAAATAGTTGTATGTGCGTTTTAATTTGATGTCATGCTTCCCTTTTGGACTTTCCATCATCCCAAACTCAAAGAACTTCACAGGTTTGATTCCGACATATTGTAAGAGAGCTCGTTTGATTAACATCTTGTGCGCATTTTGTAAAAAGAACAAAGGGTAGTTGGTTGGTCCTTGCATTGTTGATACACAAACGGCGCTTTTCCCTTTTAATAATCCTTCTGGTAGCAGACCGCCTGTTTGGCGATAGGCGAAATTCGCAGCAAACATGCGGTCAATAAAGCCAAGGAGCATAGCTGGCGGCCGCCCCCACCAAATGGGATAAACGAACACGATTTTGTCTGCCCACTTGATCTTATCCTGATACACCTGAATATCAGGGTCCTTATGCATATCTCGTCTTTTTTTCTCTTCATTAAAAACAAGCACAGGATCAAATTTTTCTTGATATAAATCGATGATTTTCACTTCTTGAACGATTGGATTTTCTTCACTGCCTCTTACAATTTCTTTTAAAAAAGCACCATTTAAACTATTGTGATGAGGATGAGTATAGATAATGAGTACATTCATATTTTTCTCCTTTAGTTATCATTTGATAACAAAATAATACACCCCACCCAACTAGTTGTCAAATGATAATTGTTTTTCGATAATAAATTTGGTATGTTACGGAGGAGGTGATCATCATGCAACATCCACATTTCTTCAAGGAATTCGTCGCATTTGCTTCTACTTTTTCAGAGTTAAAACATGACTTGATGAGCAAAGTCAAACCACCAGAATTAACACCCTTACAATATTTGATTTTAGAGCAGCTAGCGGTCAGCGAACCGCTTACCCCTAGTGAAATCGCAGACTGCCAGCATATGTCTCTTCCAAATGTCAGCAGAGAACTGAAAAAGCTGCACGAAAAACAATTCATTGTTAGAGAAGAAGACCGTAATGACAAACGAAAGCATGTCATTATGCTTTCTGACAAAGGCCGTGCCTGTATGAACGAAGCCTTCCAGCATATCGAAAGGGTGCTAATAGACAGCCTATCTTCCTCAGATATAGAACAAATGGATGATATCGTACAAGCTCTCCGTCTATTAAATCAAACGATATTCAAAAAATGACCCAATGAAAAAAGCATGAGCGCTACTACGCTCATGCAGGATTGGGCTGCCGACCTTCCAACTTGACAAAAAAAGCGCAGGATCATTACATCCAAACGCTTCTTTGTTCGATTCTCTATGTATCTTACACAATCAATTGATACGCAATGTATAACGCTACCAGCCAGATCATGACCGCCGAAGCCTTATTGATACGGTTCATCCATTTGCCGTTTGTATCTAACTTTCCTAACATCTTCCCTAAAAGGGCGAGCCCCATAAACCATAACCAGGACACGATGATACAGGCAAGTGTAAACGCCAGCTTTTCTGCCCCGCTATATTGCAGCGAATTTGTACCAATGACACCAATTGTATCGAGAATCGCATGGGGATTTAAAAGAGAAACTGAACAGGCAAATACAATTTGTTTTCTTGCAGGCATTAATTTCTGCTTCTCTTGATCACCTGATGATGAGCTTGTGTTCCATACAGACCATCCCATATAAACTAAAAAACAAAAACCAATGATATAAAGACCAATTTGCAGCACTGGAATGGTAAACACCACAACAGAAACACCTATGACAGCTAAAGCAATTAAAAGTGTGTCACAAAGAGCAGCCGTGATGACAACAGGCATAGCCCGATATAATCGAGGCTGCAGCGCTCCTTGTTGAAATACAAATACATTTTGAGCGCCCAAAGGTAAAATAAGACCAAAGGCAAGCACAATTCCATGAATGATCGCAATGGACATCTACTAACATTCTCCTTTTTCAGAAATTCCTACATATTTTAACACAAAGCACCCTGCCTGCTTTCAACAAATTTAATTTTCCGTACAAAAAAAGCGCCGAATGCTTCCATCCGAACGCTTCTCGCTTCTTTATGATTGACCTTTTCGTGCAAGCTCTCTTTCTCTCAGCTCTACACGGCGGATTTTCGCTGACGGTGTTTTTGGCAGTTCGTCAATGAATTCGATTTCTCTTGGGTATTTGTACGGTGCTGTTGTGTTTTTCACATGTGTTTGCAGCTCTTTGATCAGTTCATCACTTTGATCAGTTCCATCACGAAGGACGACGTATGCTTTCACGATTGATCCTCTGATTTCATCTGGGCTCGCCACAACTGCACATTCCTTCACTGCTGGATGCTTGATCAGCGCATCTTCTACTTCAAACGGTCCAATCGTATAGCCTGAGCTGACAATGATGTCATCTCTGCGACTTTCAAACCAGAAGTACCCATCTTCGTCTTTTTTCGCGCGGTCACCCGTAATAAAGTAATTGCCGCGGCGCTGCGCCTTTGTACGCTCTTCGTCTTTGTAGTATTCCTTAAATAAAGCCGGCGTTTCAAGATGGACCGCAATGTCACCAATTTCTCCAGGTGCGCAGACGTTTCCATCCTCATCAATGATGTCTACTTCGTTGCCAGGGGTTGGTTTTCCCATACTGCCTGGCTTGATGTCCATTCCTTTTAGCACCCCTACGAGCAGTGTGCTTTCAGTTTGGCCATAGCCGTCTCGTACTTCTATATCGAAATGCTTTTTGAATGTATCAATGACTTCACGGTTCAGCGGCTCTCCCGCAGAAACAGCACTATGCAGATTTGGCAGCTTGTACTGACTTAAATCATCTACTTTTGCCATAAAGCGGTATTCTGTCGGTGTACAGCATAGGACATTGATTTCATTATTTTGAAGCAGCTCTAAGTATGTATTTGGGTTGAATTTTCCTCCATATACAAAGCCTTCTGCTCCACTTCCTAACACAGATAAGAGAGGGCTCCACACCCATTTTTGCCAGCCTGGTCCTGCTGTTGCCCATACTTTATCTCCTTCATTAATGGAGAGCCATGCTTTTGCAGCTGTGCGTAAATGTGCATACGCCCATCCGTGTGTATGAACAACCCCTTTTGGGTTCCCTGTTGTACCTGATGTATAGGATAAAAACGCCATGTCTGTGCGCTTTGTATCTGCCAACTCAAGCTCGTTTGATTGCTCTTCCTTTTGCGCTAGAATGTTTCTCCAGCCATGATCGTTTTCACCGATTGAGAATGTTTTAAAATCGTTTGGCTGTTTGGTTCCGTCGAACGATTGAATGAATGAAGAGTAAACGATCGCTCCCTTTGCTTCTGCATGTTCAATTCGGTAATCTATATCTTTCGCACGCAGCATTTCAGAACAAGGAATCACAACCATTCCTGTTTTCAAAATTGCTAAATAAATGCTGTATGCCTCGAGCATGCGCGGCACCATCACAATGATTTTATCACCTTTTTTGAAGCCTGCTTTTAATAAAACATGTCCAATTTTATTTGCCTCTTCCACTAATGCTGCATACGTCACATGCGCTTCGTGGCCATTGCCGTCCTGCCAGTGCAGGGCCATTTTCTCCTTGTCATGACTGAACGCTTCAATCTCGCTGACTAAGTTATATTGTTCTGGTGCAATTAAGTCTTCTCTTTTCATGGTACAGCTCCTTTTAGCCTCTTTCTTATGAAACGAAACATGTTTCAATTTACCTATTCTAACACTCATAACTGAAAAATGCTTGAATTAGGACCTACTCCTAGTATTATGCCATAATTTTTTTCATCCGTCTTCTTTTTTTAAAATATTCTAACTATTTATATGTACAAAAAGAAAAGAGCGGGAAGGATCCCGCTCATAAGCCATAGCTTTTAAATTGTGTGTCTTAGAAAGATCCGCCACCCATATGTTGTTGAGCGTAAGATACAAGACGCTTAGTGATTTCTCCACCAACTGATCCGTTAGCGCGAGATGTAGTTTCTGCACCAAGGTTTACACCAAATTCAGAAGCGATTTCGTACTTCATTTGGTCGATAGCTTGTGCAGCGCCTGGTACTAGTAATTGGTTAGAACTGCTTTGTCTGTTTTGTTGAGCCATGTGTTCTCACCTCCTTGTGAATATAGAATGTGTAGAAACACATGACTTCATGCGATTGATTTTATGGTAATTATTATGAAATTTTCGTTTTAGAATAAATCAGCGAATTCGTCTGCCGCTTTCTTTTCATTTGTCACAATAATTGTTTCAATTTGCTCTACTGCCTCGTCCAGCATCGGCTCGAAATCAGCAAAGCTTTCGTAGCGTTCTACCTTCTCAAGCTTTGGTTTTGTTTTAGGAGACGGCGGCGTAAAGATCGTGCAGCAATCCTCGAAAGGCTGAATACTTGTATCGTATGTGCCAATTCGTCTCGCTTCATCAATAATGTCATTTTTATCGACAGCAATAAGCGGGCGGATGATTGGTGTATTGGACACATGGTTAATAGCATACATGCTTTCAAGTGTCTGACTTGCCACTTGACCAAGGCTTTCTCCGGTAATAATCGCAAGGGCATCGCGCTTTTCTCTTATTTTGTCAGCTATTTTCAGCATCATTCTTCTTGTTGATGTCATCGTATAGTTTTCAGGTACTTGTTTATGGATCAGCTCTTGAATTTTTGTAAAAGGTACGATGTGAAGCTTCACTTCGCCTCCATATGCTGCCAGGCATTCTGCAAGATCAATGACCTTTTGTTTGGCACGTTCACTTGTATACGGCGGGCTAAAGAAATGCACAGCTTCAATTTCAATTCCGCGTTTCATTGCTTGATAGCCGGCAACTGGGCTGTCAAAGCCGCCTGAAAGCATGAGCATCGCTCTTCCGCTAGAACCGACCGGCAGTCCGCCTGCACCTTTGACATCTTTAAATGTAATGTACGTGGCTTGCTCTCTGATTTCAATGCGTAAATGCACATCCGGCTGTTTCACATTGACCGTTAAATTTTCCGTATTACTTAGAACATGTCCGCCAATTTCTCGGTTCATTTCATTTGAATCAAGTTCAAATTGTTTATAAGAGCGTTTCGTTGAGACTTTAAATGTATTTCCTTGTTCATACACTTCCTGTACCGCTGTTAGTGCTGCTTCTTTAATCGCATCTAGATTCGTCTCACATTTAACCGCAAGACTAAAGCTCTGAATACCAAATACACTTTTGAGCTGTTCTGAAATCGGTTCAGGGTCTTCTCCGTTTAGCATAATCGTGATGCGGTCTCTATCAGATGCAAACTTTAATGCTTCAAAATCCTTTAAGACGAACCGAATGTGCTTTCTTAGTTTTTCAATAAATTTCTTTCTATTCTTCCCTTTTGTTGAGATTTCACCAAAACGGACTAAAATATGATCATATTTCATGCTGTTATCTCATTCCTTTTAATTTTTTCACACTTTGTGCGATCGATGTGATGATTTGCGTTGCAAGCTCTGGTCCTTGTCCATACGTCAAGCTGATTCTCATACTGCTTTTGGCTACTTCCTCTGGTTTTCCCATTGCCAGCAGTACACGGCTTGGCTCTTTTTTCTTGGCTGAGCAGGCAGAGGTTGTAGAAACATATATACCTTCTTTTTCAAGCATATGGAGGAGGACTTCAATTTGAATACCCGGCACTGAAAAATTCACAATGTGCGGCGCACTTTGTGCCCTCGGTGTATTCATCACAATACCTTCTATCTCTCCAAGCTGTTTTTGCAGCTGCGTTTTTAAGTTCAGCATCTCATCATGATGCTTGTCAAGCTGTTCAAATGATTGTTTCATGGCTTTTGCTAAGCTGACAGCTCCAGCAGGGTTTTCAGTACCTGAACGAAGCCCTAATTCCTGCTCTCCTCCAGTAATGAAAGGGGCGAGAGTGACATCTTTCTTTAAAAAGAGAGCTCCTGTGCCTTTTAATCCATGAATTTTATGGCCTGACATCGTCAAAAGGTCTACATCCAGCTGTTTATTGAGTGCTATCTTGCACATTCCCTGCACCCCGTCGACATGAAAAAGTGCGTTTTCGGCATGTTCTCGAATGATACCAGCAGCCTCTTCAATCGGCTGGATGGCACCGGTTTCGTTATTGACGTGCATCATGCTGACAAGCACTGTATCAGGGCGAAGCACTTCTTTTAAATGAGTCATATCTGCATGGCCATGCTCATTTACTTGAATATAGGAGATGTCAAAGCCAAATAACGCCTTCAGCTGTTCAAACGATTCAATAACAGAAGGATGCTCTATTTCTGTTGTCACAATATGCTTGCCCCGGTTCATTTTGGCAAGTGCTGCCCCTTTAATGGCAATGTTATTCGCTTCTGTTGCACCAGAAGTAAAAATAATCTCATAATGTTTCAAGCCCGTGTAGTGAAGCATTTGTTTTCTCGTTTCATTTAACAGCCGGCTTGCATCTATTCCGAGCTGATGAAGCGAAGATGGATTTCCAAAATAACGCTCACTCACTTGCTGATATACTTGTAAAACCTCAGGGTACGGTTTTGTGGTTGCACTATTATCAAGATAGATCATAAATGTAACTCCTTACAAAAAGCTTAAAAAATAAATGCAATTATATGTTACCATAATGAAGTCAGACAGAGAATTTTCTGAAAATGGCAGTTGACAACTTTTCATTTTCACTATATCATCCATAGTGCAATTGTCACATAAACATTTAAATTGTCAGAATATTTTAATTTGGCACACTACACTGATTGAGATTGAGGAGGGACTATTTTGAAAAATAGTTTAAGTATAAAAGAGACGCTAGCCATTGGTCTAATGCTTTTTGCATTATTCTTTGGCGCTGGAAATATGATTTTCCCACCTGTTCTTGGACAATATGCTGGTGAGAATGTATGGCTCGCCATCGGTGGATTTTTACTCACAGGAGTAGGTCTTCCGCTTCTAGGGGTAATTGCAGTCGCACTGACAGGTACCGGTGCAAAAGGCCTTGCTGATAAAGCTCATCCTAAATTCGGCACCATTTTCACCGTCATTCTGTATTTGTCCATTGGACCATTTTTCGCTATTCCGAGAACAGGTACGGTTTCGTATGAGATAGGATTAGCTCCTTTCTTGTCAAGTGCCCAATCTACTTCATGGGTACCGCTATTCATCTTTACCGTTGTGTTTTTCGCCATTTCATATCTGCTCGCTTTAAATCCTTCAAAGCTGGTTGATCGAATTGGTAAAATTTTAACACCGATCTTATTAACAGTTATTGCTATTATTGTCATTAAAGCCATTGCTACGCCAATGGGAATGATCGGTGCTCCTGATGCAACATATAAAGCAAACCCGCTCTTCACTGGCTTTTTAGAAGGCTATAAAACAATGGATGCTCTTGCTTCTATCGTTTTTGGGATCGTCGTGGTAACAGCTGTTAAAGACAGAGGCATTACGGAGCGTAAATCTCTTGCAGCAGCTTGTATTAAAGCAGGATTCGTGGCTGCTATTGGACTGGCACTCGTGTACATTTCACTTGCTTATGTGGGTGCTTCAAGCCCTGATGCGACGGGCATTGTTGGAGCCAATGAAGGTGGAAAGCTCCTTTCACTCTCTGCCAACTTTTTATTCGGTTCTGCTGGTAACATTGTTCTTGGCGCAGCCATTTTATTTGCTTGTTTAACGACGAGTGTTGGACTTATTTCATCTTGCGGGGAATATTTTTCAAAGCTTTTCCCTAGCTTTTCTTATCGTACAGTCGTTCTAATTGTTTCTTTATTTAGTACACTGGTTGCAAACCTTGGGCTGGCACAAATTATTTCTCTATCTGTTCCTGTTCTTGTAACCATCTATCCATTGGCCATTGTCATTATTTTATTGTCATTCCTTGACCGCTGGATTAACGGCAGAAGACTCATTTATATCGTATCTCTCATCTTTACTGGTTTCTTTGCCATTATTGATGGATTATTAGCAGCCGAAGTCAATCTAGGCGGCTTGCCTAAGATCTTAGGTTCAATCGTTCCGTTTTACGATTTAGGGATTGGCTGGATCGTACCAGCTATTCTCGGTGCTGTGATTGGTTTACTTATTTCGATGTTTACCAATCCGCCGAAACAGCTCGCCTCCTAGTTATCGTGAACCAAAACATCCTCTTCTTCTGTGGAAGGGGATGTTTTTTTATTGTTCTTCATATACTAAAATAGAAAAATTCATGACTTTTGTACGAAAACACATGTTGACATCAGGCGTACATCCTTTATAATTAGTGAATGTTAATGAAGAACCGTTTTAGCAACTAATTAACAGAATATTTCAACATAATATTGGAGGCTTTATATTCAATGAAGGCAACATTGTCGACGAAAGATACGATTATTATAGGTTTTATGTTATTTGCTTTATTCTTCGGCGCCGGAAATATGATTTATCCACCAGAGCTTGGGCAATATGCCGGAACAAATGTATGGAAAGCAATGGGCGGATTTTTATTAACAGGTGTCGGTTTACCTCTACTGGGGATTATTGCGATTGCTTTAACAGGGCGTGATGCAAAAGGACTTGCAGATAAGGCTCACCCAGTGTTTGGAACAGCATTCACCGTCATTTTATATTTATCCATTGGGCCGCTTTTCGCTATTCCGCGTACAGGAACAGTTTCGTATGAGATTGGGGCATTACCATTTTTATCAAGTGTGCCAGCTTGGCTGTCTCTTCTTTTATTTACACTCGTCTTTTTCGGTATTACGTATTACCTTGCTTTAAATCCAACGAAAATCGTGGATCGTGTAGGGAAAATATTAACACCGATTAAATTTACGATCATTTTTATTATCATTGTCAAAGCCATTTTGACACCGATGGGCGTCATTGGTACACCAGATGTATCTTATAGCAACGGATCGTTTTTCAAAGGGTTTTTAGAGGGTTATAAAACGATGGATGCTCTTGCTTCTATTGTATTTGGAATTGTTGTCATCAACGCAATTAAAGGACGCGGTGTGACAAGTAAAAAGGCACTGGCTTCTGCTTGTATCAAAGCAGGTTTGATTGCAGCTGCTGGATTAGCCTTCGTTTACCTGTCACTTGCGTATCTAGGTGCTTCTAGTACACATGCCATTGGATTCGTTGGAGATGGAAGCAAAATCTTAGCACAGTCTTCTCAGTTCCTTTTCGGCAGTCTAGGAAATATTGTATTAGGTGCTGCCATCACAGTCGCTTGTTTAACAACAAGTATCGGTCTTGTCACATCATGTGGAGAGTATTTCTCGAAGTTACTTCCAAAGCTTTCATATAAAATGGTCGTGACACTTGTTACATTATTTAGTTTCATCATTTCTAACTTTGGACTTGCTCATATTGTTGCTTTCTCTGTTCCAGTCTTAACAGCGATTTATCCGCTTGCGATTGTGATCATCGTTCTATCACTTGCTGATAAATGGCTTGGACATAGAAGACCTGTATATGTCCTCTCGTTAATTTTAACAGGGTGCGTCAGCTTATTTGACGGCTTAGCAGCAGCAAAGCTTCCAATCGGTCCAGTAAAAGACATTTTCCAAACAGTGCTGCCTTTTTATGACCATGGCATTGGCTGGCTTGTCCCTGCGATACTTGGAGTCGCCATTGGGTTCGTGATCTCACTTTTCACTTCTTCTGCTTCAGAAGAACGCCAGAAACAGGCATCATAATACAAAAAAGCTGAAGTCCTATTAATGGACTTCAGCTTTTTTATTGATGCTGATATTCTTTTTCGTGCTGAGCTAATAACTTCTGAACGGCTCCAGGTGATGCTTTTTCAACAGCTGCTGCTGCTACATCAAATGAACCGTTATAATCATACGCATAAAATCTTCGCTCTGCCTCTTTTAATTGTTCTGAAAGAATATGATTTTGGCTTCTAAAACGATTGCCATATTGAATGATTCGTTCAATTTGATCCACTTTAGTGAGCATTTCTTCCGTCTCATTCACAACATGTCTCACTGTGTTGGAGGCTTCTTTTAATTGCCCATTCACAGCTGGCATGTTGAGCGGCAGATTCTCCAGCTGCTCGTGCACTTGCTGAATCATCTCCTGCGCTTTTTCAGCCTGCTCTTTCATATCAGCAGGTACACCTGGAATATTGCTTTTTTGCAGCTGACGCACTGTATCTGTCAGCATCGTTTTGAGCTCAGCCAGTGTTTCTCTCGCTTGCAGCTCTTCTTTTCTTAATGATTGAAGATGATCCTTAAATGTATCATGCAATGCTTTTGCATCATCGATAAAGGTCTCAAGCTGATTGATTTCATTCATTAATAATGAATATGCGACATGGTCACGATCAAGCTTCTCGCGAATTTGTTTCATGAGCTTTTCAATTTCTTCTAAGCGTTTTTCGAACGCCTTCTGTTGATCAAGCTCTCCGGCTGTCAGTTTGTAGCTTTCTTTTACAAGAGCTGTTTCTGCCTTTGTTTGGGTGTGATCCTGCTCGAGCTTTTCAAATGCTTCCGTCAGCTCAGGCATTTTGCTTTTGATTTCCTGACCTGCTTCTACTTCCGCTTCCAGCTGATCATACAGCGTCTGAATGGCATCATCAATCATTTGCAAAATGCTTGATGCTTCATCCAGATTGAGTTCATCAATCAGTAGTTTTTCCGCACGGGTCAGCTGTTTGTTTAAGTTCTCAAGCTCTTTAGTGATCTGGATGTGCTCGAGCTTGTAGCCTTTGTCTGTCATTTCTTTATATCCGTCTTTCAGCTTCGTCAGCTGGCCTGGTACGGTTTGTTTACAGTCTGCAATGAGCTTCGGTACATCATTGATATACAGCTGAAGCTGATCGAGTCTGCGGTCTTGCTCAAGCAAAATCTTTCTTGCTTTCATATAGTTGCCGTTTTCTGTCTCTTCTTCGTACTGCTTGATCCCTTCCCAGGCTTCATCTAAGTCCTGCTCCATTTTGTCATAAAGGGTACCGTATAAATGGCTGTACGCAAGCAGATTTTTTCGAACTGTTTGATATTGTTCTTTGACCTTTTCAATGTCCTTGCGATTTTGCTCCTCGCTTGTGACAAGGTCTGCAATCTCTTTTAAAATGTCTTCAATGTTCGAATCAGCAGCACTCAGCAAGTCCTCAATGTGCGTAAGGACCTGCTTGGCTTTGGAGAATCGATATTTATCAGAATACTCTTCTGCATCATATAATAGCTCCTCTACCTTTGGAAGATGGGCTGTGACGATATCGTCCCACTCTGCACGCCATCTTTCAAAAAATTGCTCTGTTTCTCCGGTCATTTTTAAATGTTTGATCTTTGAAATTTCTTCTACAATTGATCTGTTTAAAATTTCAATTTTCCATGCTTCCAATCGGTCAATCTCTTTATATATATTTTTTCGCAGGAAATAACCGACTGAAAACAAAGCAAGCAAAATGACAATTAAACCGATGATTAACTCCATAATGAGCCCCCTTGTTGTGATCTAAGTGATGTCAGGGTAAAAGTGTCCCGAGTAGACCTGAGAACCCTTTCGTGTCCGCTTTGCATTTGTTTTTTATAAGCAGGATCGTATGTTTTCCAATACCATCCATTCACGGTTTTATGTATGTTTTTTCAAGAAAGTATTTGTGCGCTTTCTATCATTTGATCACACGTATCAATGTGACCTGCTTTTATGTATGCGGAAGCTGTCGTTTTCATTGTTATTATGATACCATGTAACCAGCATTTTTGGTCATGATTTTTCATTATTTTCGCTGATAAACATCACGTTTTTCAAAATATCGACAAGAGGTGACGACATGCTGAAACAAGATGCACATCTACATACACCGTTTTGCCCGCACGGTTCGCTTGATTCTTTTCATTCTTATATTGAAAAAGCCATTAAAAAGGGATTTGATTCCATAACCTTTACCGAGCATGCCCCGCTGCCTCCATCGTTTCAAGATCCAACACCTGAGCAGGATAGTGCCATGAAGCTCCAAGACCTTGAAGCGTATATAACGAAACTGGCTCAGCTGAAACAAGAATACAAAGGACAATTAATAGTAAAAACTGGGCTTGAGGTTGACTTTATCAAAGAGTATGAAGAGGAAACAAGAACCTTTTTAGACTGCTATGGTCCAGAACTAGACGACGCCATTTTATCTGTTCACTTTCTTCCTGCTGGCGATGATTATATTTGCCTTGATTTTGACGAGCATGCCTTCCAGCAGCTAATAAGCATCTATGGCAGCATCGAACAGGTCTATCAAAGCTACTATGACCAAATTCATTCTTCTATTCTATCATCTTTAGGCCAATATAAGCCAAAGAGAATCGGTCATATCACCCTTGTCCAGAAATTCAAACAGCTTTTTCCATATGAAATGTCACCTGAACTTTGTCAAAAGGTCACCCTTTGCCTTGAAGAAACGGCAAAAAAAGGCATGTCCTTAGATTTTAATACATCAGGTCTTCGTAAAACATATGCCAGAAGTATCTATTTAGATCAATGGATGATTGAGCTTGCAAAAAAGAAAAAAATTCCGCTCATATTCGGCTCTGATGCCCATCAAGCGGAAGATCTCGGATATGCGTATGATCAATTCGAGGACATCATGAGGTTCAGATGAGAATCTAGTGCCGGCTCTTTTGGTTCTAACAGATAATGAAGCGAGCGGCTCAGCTCCTTAAAGTACATTTGATAGAAATACGGCTCACTTGGGTTCAAATAAAGCACCTCTGTTAAATATTGCGGCTGTAAATATGGCATCATGAGAAGTGATTTTAGCTGAAGCATAAAGGATGCGAGTGAAAGCTGCTCACAAATGACATGGGTGCTTTTTCCTTTTTCAATGATGAGCTGAAACAAATATTTTTCTTTTGTTAAATATGTCGACATGATTTCTCTGATGAGTGTCGAATCAATCGTCACCTCCCGATAAACGAAACGGGTTAATTGACGGTGCTTGTGCTGATAAGATAAAATATCAAAAACCACATGTAGTAAGCATTCTTTTGCATGACGGGTTTCCATGTGATGGAGATGTGATTCAATCATGTGAATGTAGCCTTCATAAAAATCGGATACGAGCTGCTCAAGCAGCCCTCCTTTTCCTTGAAAGTAATAAGAAATGTGGGCAACGTTGACGTTTGCTTCCTTCGCAATCTCACGGACAGAGGTTCCAGAAAATCCTTTTTGGTTAAAAAGTCTGATGGCAGCATCCATAATACGATCTTTTGTTTGCACGGTTGTTGATGTTTTCATCCGCTCACCCCTCTTCATGTGTACATACTTCAAGATGAAGGCGGAAGTTCCTTTTACAATTGCTCGACAAATCCCACATGCGAGACGCAAGTTATGTATTTTTAAGATAGAAAGTAGGAGATTTTCATGTTTCATGTCGAAAAACAGTCTGGCGATCCTTCAAAAGACTATCAATTGCTTGTCAAACAGGTAGAAGCCATTACAAATGGTGAACCTGATCTGATTGCCAACTTGGCAAATGCAGCTGCGCTACTCTATCACTCACTTCCTGAAGTCAATTGGGCCGGGTTTTATTTAGCAAAGGGCGGCGAGCTTGTGCTTGGACCATTTAACGGACTGCCTGCATGTGTGCGCATCCCTTCTGGAAAAGGCGTTTGCGGTACAGCCTTTGCGACAGGTGAAGTGCAGCGTATCGCTGATGTCCATGCATTCCCTGGACATATTGCCTGTGATGCCGCATCGCAATCTGAAATAGTCATTCCGCTCAAGGTCAATGGACAGATCATTGGGGTACTCGATATTGACAGCCCTGTGAAAGACCGCTTCAGTGAAGTAGATGAGACCTACCTTATTCAATTTACAGAAATTCTCCAACAGGCGTTATCCGTCTCTACGGATGCGTAATCATGCAGAAAAAGCAGGCACATTGTCTGCTTTTTTATGTTTCTTTATATAATGAAGAACGTCACCTTTGCCTCTAAATAGGTTGACTTCTCCTACCCAGCGTCATATAATAGAGTTTGTGTGAAATATGGCAGCCTTTTTGTTCGGCTTTTTTGTATCATTTTGTTCCTTCTATATTATGAAGGTGTATCTTGTAACTCCCTGCTGCTGGAGCGAGGATGCATGAAAACATAATGACGAAAAAGAGGAAGAACAGACGGTTTTTATTTTTCACAAATAAAAACAATAAGGAGGAGTCACATTATGGCTCGCTATACAGGTCCAAGTTGGAAGATTTCCCGCCGTTTAGGCATTTCATTAAGCGGAACAGGTAAGGAACTTGAAAAACGCCCTTACGCTCCAGGCCCACATGGTCCAGGACAACGCAAAAAACTTTCTGAATATGGTTTACAATTACAAGAGAAGCAAAAGCTTCGTCACATGTACGGTGTCAACGAACGTCAATTCCGTACACTATATGACAAAGCTGCTAAACTTCCTGGTAAACAAGGTGAAAACTTCATGATCCTTCTTGAAACTCGCCTTGACAACCTAGTATACCGTCTTGGCCTTGCTCGCACTCGCCGCCAAGCTCGTCAGCTAGTAAACCATGGTCACATCCTTGTTGATGGAAGCCGTGTAGACATCCCATCTTTCTCTGTGAAACCAGGTCAAACGATTGCTCTTCGTGAGAAATCTCAAAACCTTGCAGTAGTGAAAGAATCAGTTGAAGTAAACAACTTCGTTCCTGAATACCTTTCTTTCGATGCTGAAAAGCTTGAAGGAACTTTCACTCGTCTTCCAGAGCGTTCTGAATTAGCGCCTGAAATCAGCGAACAACTAATCGTTGAGTTCTACTCTCGTTAATTTCATTACTTCTCTAAGACAGAGCAAACAAACCCTAGATCCCTTGATTGTTCAAGGATTTCTAGGGTTTTTTGTTTCGGGTCAAACATATAAAGTAAAAGCAAATGTATGACAGTGTTTAACCGCATCCTTTTTATGTTATAATACAAATAGACTTAGCGTAAAATAAAAGAAGCCAGGATGCTGTCACATCCCGGCAATGCACAAATGCTTGGCTCAAAGTGAGCTGGCTAGAAGGTACGCAATAAATGGACCTACCCTACAAGTTGTCTAGGCTCAAAGGGTGGTCTATTTCTTTTTGTCTATATACGTCAACAAAGCAAGTATAAACATCCCAAATAAAAACATAAGGGATAATGCTTGAAAAGTTGACATAGGCGTCACCCCCTTTCAAGGGGATTTAGCCAAGACCACCTTTGAGTAAGCCGTACATTTGTACATTCTCTATTATACATGAGATTATTGGAAGAAACCTCCCATTTTCAAAAACCACTTTTCCTCGACCATCCCCTCCATTTCTACTTCAATCAAACCTGTCTCTATTTTTATATACAAATATAGGAAATATTTCATTGAAGTTCCTTTTTTCTATTGGTACAATCATGATAGATGACATATCAGTCGTATGGTCTTCTATAGTACTTAGATGGAGGAGTTCCATGTATAGTATCACGATTATTCTATTCTTACTTTTAACCTTATCAGTGATTGCCTATTCTCTTCTAAGAAAAAAACAGATTATAGATGAGCCACCCAATAGATTTGCTGCAAGTCTGTTTATCTTCCTGCTCTTTTTTTCTATCTGCTTTGTGATCGCGGTTTCAAGTGTATTGCTATACATCACCGTTCTAGGCGTGAATTTTCTTTTTGGAGAAACCATCACGTATGATTCGTTTTTTTCTTTGATCTCTTTCTCTTTGTTCGTGAGTGTTATCGTCGTTTTTTGGTCACCTGTCCTTCTATTCATAGGAAAAGGACTGGCTTATCTCCTTAAACTTCCTGTATGGCTCACTTATGCTTTGGAATGGGTGAGTTCTTGGATCGTTTTATATCTCTCTATCAAGTATGTCCTTTACTTAAACTTAATGAATGTATCGATAGGGGATGACGGCGTATTGATTTTATCATTCTTTGTCAGTTTTTTATTTATTGAGATTGATCTCGTTTACTCACGTAAGAAACAACGAAAACAATCGCTGGACACATATACTTAGCATAAAAAAAGCTCCTAGATTTCTTCCTAGGAGCTTTCAAACGTTCATTCTGGACTTGTCCATTTTGCGATGAGCTGCTCTGTTGTCATGACAGTCGCAAATTCATCATGCAGGGTTGCAAGTGAGAGCCGGTGGATCGTTTCTGGGTCAAAATATGTACCGTTTTGATCTGTTAGTCCAAATGCGGCTGTTGCATCTGAGATCAAGTACGTATCAAAGCCAAGATTTCCGCTCATTCTTGTGGTCGTTGATACGCAGTGAGGGGTTGTTAATCCTGCAATTACGACCGTGTCAATCTGATTTGACCTTAGTTGTTCCTCCAAGCTTGTACCTATAAAGCTGCTGTTGACTTTCTTTTGTATCACTGTTTCTTCCTCTAGCGGTTTAGCCATATCTTTGAAAAGGTGCCCTTCATTTGCTGGATGAAATACAGAGTCCGGATTGTCGGATGTATGCTGAATATGAATCACTTTCCAGCCTTTCTCTCGCCAAAACGCCAATAGCCTGCTGATATTTCCCTCTGCCCCTAGGTTATTGCGTTCTCCCCATTTTTCATGCTCGAACGCTTTTTGTACATCTACAATGATAAAAGCCTTTTGATTCGTTTTCACAAACGCCCACCTCCGAATATTCACATTCACTACATGTAGTGTAAGGAATGAGGATCGTTTTGTACATGTTTTTATTTGGCTATGTACGATGTTTTGTCTGTTTTTGCATCATCGTTTTGCCTCCTTTATCAATATCTCTTTTACCTAGCAGCCGCCATGTGCCAACTGACATAAAAAAAGACAGCATATGCCGCTGTCTTTTTTTGTTTTTTAATTCGTATTCTGTCCTCCGCCGTTCAGTCCTTCTTTAATATACCCTTTCACTTGGCTTGAGGTTAATAGACCGATATGGCCAACGCCATGGATCAGGATGTTTCTTGCGCCAATTAAACGAGAGAGGCTGTTGACGACAATAAGATCTGCTGAGCTATAGACGGATGTGTAAAGAATTTTTTGATTTGGATCTGTGCCTGGTAATGCTCTGCTTGAAACGAGTCCGTTTGCTCCACCAATTGTGACAACGTTCTCAATTTTATCGCCGCCATCTAGATTCTTAATATAATATAGCGTGTTCGCCCCGCCCATACTATGAGCCACAATATCTACTTTTTTGGCACCCGTTTTGTCTAACACATCTTTGACGAATCTCGATAGACGCGGACCATTGTTGCGGTTATTTCCTGTTTTGTCTATGAAATCAATAGCATATAATTGGTTTCGATCCCAGCCTTGTCCAATCAAGTAATTTTTAATAGAAAAAAAGTTATAAGAGGCACCACCAATGCCGTGCACCATCACAACTGGATTATGCTCAGCCGCCTTCACCTCTTTCGGCTGGATAAAAGCCATTGAACCAATCACCAATGCAAGCGCAATGAGAATTTGCAAACTCCTTTTCTTAACGAACATCACTTTCATTCCCCCTTATTCATCTTATACGACTCTATTTTATACAAGAAAAATATGTCAGAAAAGTGAACAAGGTAATGTTTATGAGATGATTTTACAAAAATATAAATAATCAAAAAGCACCTTGGACTTTTTTAAATTAAAACAAAAAGACTACGAGACCCTCTTTCTTTCATATATAATGTCAAATAGACAAAAGGAGGTTCTACTAAATGCTATTTACTCAAACACCTTCACCACCCTATTATGCCGTGATTTTCACATCAAAACGAACAAATGTCGAACAGAAACAATACGATGCGGCTGCTCAAAAATTGGAAGAATTAGCGAAAGATCTAAATGAGTTTCTTGGAATAGAAAGTGTACGAGATGAACATGGTGTTGGAATCACTGTCTCTTATTGGGATTCATTAGAAGCCATCAAAGAATGGAAAGCACACACAGCACATCAACGTGTTCAAAAAAAGGGGAAAAAAGATTGGTATGAATCCTATACAACTCGAATTTGTAAGGTAGAACATGCTTATACAAACAAAGATTCACTCCTTGAACAAGAAGCAGACGAATAAGCTACTTCTACATAAAAAAGAAAAGCACCTCAATGTACACGAACATTTGAGGGGCTTTTCCATGATGCTTACTGTTTCATACTTTATTTATACGTCACGAGGAAGTATTTCTTTTTCCCTCTTCTTAAAACAGTAAATTGGTTTTCAATTCGGTCGTCAGCTGAAAGAACATAATCTTTATCTGTTTGTCTCTCTCCGTTGATGGAGACAGCACCATTTGTGATATCTTCACGTGCTTGACGCTTTGATGGAGACAGCTTTGATTCCACAAGGATATCGACTAGTGTTAATTCTTCTGTGCTGCTTTTCTCCATTGATGGAACATCCTTAAAGCCTACTTTCACTTCTTCAGCTGTAAGAGATTTGATCTCACCTTTAAATAGCGCATTTGAGATGTTAACAGCCTGTTCTAGTGATTCACGGCCATGTACAAGTGTTGTCACTTCCTCTGCTAGACGGCGCTGCGCTTCACGCTTTTCAGGTGCTGTTTGCACTTTTTCTTCGTACGATGCGATCTCTTCTTTTGATAAGAACGTAAAGTATTTTAAGTATTTCACGACATCACGGTCATCTGTGTTGATCCAGAATTGGTAGAACTCGTATGGAGACGTTTTTTCTTTATCTAACCAGATGGCGCCGCCTTCTGTTTTACCAAACTTTGTGCCATCTGCTTTTGTGACAAGCGGCATCGTCAGACCGAATGCTTTTGCCCCTTCTGCTTCAGACTTACGGATCAGCTCAAGTCCAGATGTGATATTTCCCCACTGGTCACTTCCGCCGATTTGCAGCTTACAATTTTCATTTCTGTAAAGGTTTAAGAAATCTAAAGACTGCAGGATGACGTAGCTGAATTCTGTGTAAGAAATCCCTGTTTCGATACGTGAGCTCACGATATCTTTTGCCAGCATGAAGTTTACACCGAAGTTCTTTCCAATATCACGAAGGAACGTGATGACATTCATTTGGCTGATCCAGTCGTAGTTATTCACGATGACAGCTGGATTCTCGCCTGCTTCAAAATCAAGAAATTGAGACAGCTGTCCTTTGATTTTTTCTGACCACTGCTCTACGATTTCTGCTGGATTGAGTGAACGTTCTGCTTTTTTGAAGCTAGGGTCACCAATGAGTCCAGTTGCGCCGCCAACAAGAGCAATCGGATGATGACCTGCTTCTTGGAATCTGCGTAATGTTAAAATTGGCAATAGATGACCAATGTGTAAGCTGTCAGCTGTCGGATCAAAACCGGAGTATAGTTTGATTTTCTCTTCTGCTAACAATTTTGTTAAACCTTCTTCATCAGTTTGCTGCTGAATTAATCCTCTGAACGATAGCTCTTCCATCAATTGACTCATTTCCAAATCTCCTTTTTTTACAATTCAACATAAAAAACGCCCCTTCGAATGAACGAAGGGACGATATATATCGCGGTACCACCCTGCTTAAAAGACAAAAAATCTCGTCTTTTCACTTACACTGATAACGGACAGATCCGTTCTTTCACTAATCAGGGCATGCTCCTTTTCGTAAAAGCGGTTCGTGAGGGTAATTCGAATATCTCTTTGTACTGACTTGCACCAGCCGTCAGCTCTCTTCAACAGGGAAAGATCATTCTACTGAATCTCAGTCAAAACCTTTTCATATTCAACTAATGTCATTTTTAACACACTTTTGATATCAAGTCAACTGATGAAAAATTTAATCTTCCATTGTCGAAAGGTCGCCAGCAGGTAAATTCAGCTCCCACGCCTTTAGCACACGTCTCATAATTTTTCCGCTTCTCGTTTTCGGCAGTTTGTCTTTAAACTCAATTTCCCGCGGTGCCGCATGTGCTGCGAGTCCTTTTTTCACAAACGTACGAATCTCTTCTTTCAGCTCATCTGTCGGCTCATATCCACTTCTAAGCGCTATAAATGCTTTAATAATTTCACCGCGGACCGGATCTGGCTTTCCAATGACACCAGCCTCCGCAATAGCTGGATGTTCGACCAGTTTACTTTCCACCTCAAATGGACCGACCCGCTCTCCTGACGTCATGATGACATCATCGACACGTCCCTGGAACCAAAAGTATCCGTCTTCGTCCATATAAGCTGAATCTCCTGAAACATACCAATCTCCCGGCATAAAGTAAGATTCATATTTTTCAGGATTGTTCCAGATCGTATGCATCATAGAAGGCCATCCTTTTTTAATCGCAAGGTTGCCCATCCGGTATGGCGGAAGTTCATTTCCTGCATTATCGACAATCGCCGCTTCTACGCCTGGAATCGGTTTTCCCATCGAGCCTGGCTTGATGTCCATGCATGGATAATTACAAATCAGCTGTGCTCCGGTTTCTGTCATCCACCAAGTGTCGTGAATCCGTTTGCCAAAAACAGCATCTCCCCAGCGGATGACTTCTGGATTAAGTGGCTCTCCCACACTTAAGACATGGCGGAGCGAGCTGAGGTCATATTTTTGAATAAGATCATCCCCTGCCCCCATGAGCATTCTAAAGGCGGTCGGGGCACTGTACCAAACGGTTACACCGAGTGATTCAATGGTTTCATACCACGTATCAGGATTAAACCGGCCGCCTAAAATCACATTCGTCGCCCCATTTAACCACGGTGAAAAAATACCGTACACTGTGCCTGTAACCCAGCCTGGATCAGCTGTACACCAGTAAACGTCATCTTCTTTCAAGTCAAGCACCCATTTACCAGTCTGACCTTGCTGGACCATTGCACCATGGACATGAAGCACACCTTTTGGCGTACCAGTAGATCCTGATGTGTAATGAAGCAGGAAGCCGTCTTTTTCATCCATCCATTCAATCTCAAGCTCCTTTGCTGCCTCCTCAAACGCCTTTTCATAGTGAATTGTCCGCACGCCATCGACGTCTTCGTTTTCACCGCCGACAATGATGACAGATTCAAGCTTCGGAAGCTCTGCAAATGGAATTCGCTCAAGCAAATCCGGTGTTGTCACGATCACCTTAGCCTCACTATTTTCTAAACGGTCTTTGACGGCACCTTCCATAAATGCCTCAAATAATGGGCCAACGATCGCTCCAATTTTAACTGCACCAAGCAGAAGAAAATAGAGCTCAGGTGATCTTGGCATAAAGATAAACACGCGATCCCCTTTTTCCACATGTGCCTTTTCTCTGAATAGATTCCCCGCTTTGTTTGTGTTGATTTTCATATCCCTGAACGTATACTTTTCATCCCGCTGTGAATCTTTGTAGTGAAGCGCCACCTTGTTCTGACGAAACGAGTCCGCATGTCTGTCAATCGCTTCATAGGCTGCATTTATTTTTCCTGTTTCATACCAGGAGAAGTTTTTTCTAGCTTCCTCCCATGAAAAATCTTTGTATGCCTGCTCATAATCATTTAAATGATAATCCCCTTTTACTGATGGTAGCGTTTCCAATTTCATCAAACAGTCCCCCTTTGCATACGTTTACAATGACCATTATAGTATAGATGACTTTTTTTCTCAATTTTTAAAAAACTTCTGATGAAACCGTTTTAATTATTGCAAGATTTAAGATAGAATAGAGACGACTCACTAGAATTAGGGGCGGTGGATACGTGGAGCATCCTAAAACTTATTATTCAAAAACCATTGAGCGAGAAACAGGTTCCATCCTGATTGAAGGACCGGTACCTGCATCAGAGCTTGCGAACTATACGTTTCATGAAGGACTAACGGCATTTCGCACGCCTGAGGAACAGAAACAAGCACTTGTTGAAATAGCAGATCTTCCAGAAGGACGTATTATCATTGCAAGAGCGAATGAGCTCGTCGTAGGCTATGTCACGTATTTGTATCCTGATCCACTTGAGCGCTGGTCAGAGGGCAAAATGGACAATTTAATTGAGCTTGGCGCGATTGAGGTCGCTCCTCCATTTAGAGGATGCTCACTTGGCAAGCATTTGCTTGATGTGAGCATGATGGATGAACAAATGGAGAATTACATCATCATTACAACTGAATATTACTGGCATTGGGATTTAAAGGGGACAAAGAAAAACGTTTGGGAGTACCGCAAAATGATGGAGAAAATGATGAACGCAGGCGGTCTTGTCTGGTTTGCAACAGACGAGCCAGAAATCAGCTCACATCCAGCCAATTGTTTAATGGCCAGAATTGGGAAACATGTGAGTCCTGATTCGATCGAGCGTTTCGATCGTCTTCGCTTCCATCAGCGCTTTATGTATTAACGTTCAATTCGTTTTTTTGGCAAAGGGGATTGGTAAACAATGATGATTGAACAAATTATGGAGCGTGATGTGATCACGCTGCGAAAAACCGATACGATTGAAGAGGCCATTCAAAAAATGAGTGCACACCACATCCGGCATATTCCGATCGTATCTGATCAAGGATCTGTCATTGGGATGGTGACAGACCGGGATATTAAAAATGCCAGTCCAAGTATTTTTGAAACAGAGAAAAGGAAGCTCTTTATTCAGCGGCCGGTAGAAGAGATCATGGTATTAGAGACAATCACTGCTCACCCGCTTGATTTCGTTGAGGAGATATCAAGTGTCTTTTTTGAGCACGGAATTGGCTGTCTTCCAGTGGTGAGACGCGGCAAGCTTGTAGGCATTATCACAAAAACAGATCTGCTTCGTACGTTTGTAAGACTGACAGGTGCAGATCAGCCTGGGTCGCACTTAGAGGTTGAAGTGGAGCAGATGACAGAAGGCCTCGCAGACATTACAGCCATTTTAAAGGAGCAGCATATTCAATTGCTGAGTGTGCTTGTGTACCCGCATGCCAATGAGGCATCTAAAGTGCTCGTCTTCCGCCTTCAAACCATTCATGCAGATCATGTGACGAAGCTGATTCGCGCAAAAGGCTATAAGGTGCTCTGGCCTATGGAGCAGACGATCAAATGAAGGAAGCGACCTTTGTTTTTTCACCATCTTTTCAAACGTACCAATTTAACCAAGATCATCCCTTCAATCAGCTTCGGGTCTACTTAACTTATGATCTTCTTCAAAAAATGAAGGCGTTAACAGAGGATGAAATCATCGCACCGCGTATGGCTACTCTGGAGGAATTAAAGCTCGTCCATACAGCAGATTATATCCAGGCTGTGCAGCTGGCAAGTGAAGGAAAGCTGTCTACAGCAGAGGGTGAACGCTACGGTCTTGGCACTGAAGATACACCGATGTTCGCAGGCATGCATGAGGCGGCATCTCTCCTTGTTGGCGGAACATTAACAGCGGTTGATCAAGTGATGCTCGGTCATTCGCAGCATGCCCTCAATCTTGGAGGCGGGCTTCACCACGGATTCAAAGGGCGTGCATCTGGCTTTTGTATTTATAATGACAGCTCTGTGGCGATTCAATATATTCAAAAGACTTATGGCGCTAGAATTTTATATATTGATACGGATGCTCATCACGGCGATGGTGTCCAGTTCAGCTTCTATGACGACCCAGAGGTATGTACAGTCTCCATTCATGAAACGGGACGCTACTTGTTCCCTGGAACCGGACAAGTACAGGAAAGAGGCCACGATAAAGGCTATGGCTACGCCTATAATATTCCGCTAGATGCATTTACTGAAGATGAATCGTTCCTCGAAGCATACCAAACAGCAGTGACTGAAATTGCTGCTTTTTTTAAACCAGATGTGATTTTGACGCAAAACGGGGCAGATGCTCACTACTATGATCCGTTAACTCATTTATCTGCCACGATGAAAATATATGAAGAAATTCCTAGACTTGCCCATGAACTTGCTCATCAATATTGTGACGGCAAGTGGATCGCTGTTGGCGGAGGGGGATATGATATTTGGCGCGTCGTTCCAAGAGCGTGGAGCCGCATTTGGCTTGAGATGAAAGGCATTACACCGCCAGATGAGCTCCCTCAGGACTGGATTCAGGCATGGAATAAGCAATCGCCTGTTACCCTTCCATCCACGTGGAGAGACCCTAACGATTTATATCCACCGATCCCAAGAAAAGCAGAAATCACAGAAAAAAATGCTCAAACAGTAGAAAAAGCACTCATGCCTGTTAGAAGAGAAAAGAAAAAGGCATAAGAAAAGCAGGCTTTCCCTCATAAGGTAAGCCTGCTTTTTTTGTTTTATTTTGTTGATTGTCTTTCTTCAATTCTGTGCGGAAGCTCAACAATTTGATCGTCCACTTGTTCTTTGTTCATCAGTTTTGTGAGCAGTCTCATGGCAACAGCACCAATATCATATGTTGGCTGAACAACTGTTGTCAGCTGAGGACGCACCATGAGAGAAAGTCTTGTATTATCAAAGCCAATCACTTCTAAATCTTCAGGAATGGAGACCCCTCTGTCTTGTGCTCCGTGAATGACACCTAGTGCCATTTCATCTGTAGCTGCGATAACAGCTGTCGGTTTGTCAGACTGCTCAAGCAGATGAGCAAGTGCTTCAATTCCAGAGTCATAAGAGTAATCGCCTTCAGCGACAAGTGCATCGTCAAACGCGATACCCGCTTCTTCAAGCGCACGCTTATAACCTGCTAGCTTTCTCACGGAATTAATTGGTTCTGACATCGGACCAGAAACAAACGCAATTCGTTTATGTCCTTTTTCAACTAACAGCTGAACGGAATCATAAATCGCCTGCTCATAGTTGATGTTAACAGATGGTGTTTGAGCCTGTTCTTCAACAGATGCTGCAAGCACAATCGGTACAGGAGAGCGCTTAAATTCTTCCACATGCACATCTGTGATGTTTCCGCCCATAAAGACAATTCCGTCTACTTGTTTGCCAAGCATCGTATTTAACAAATGAAGCTCTTTATCCGTATTTTGATCTGAGTTGCTTAAAATGATGTTGTATTTATACATCGTGGCGATATCTTCAATACCGCGTGCTAATTCCGAATAGAAGATACTAGAAATATCAGGGATGATGACCCCAACTGTCGTTGTTTTTTTACTTGCAAGGCCTCGTGCCACTGCATTCGGACGATAGCCAAGGCGATCAATCGCTTCAAGCACCTTTTTTCTTGTTGTTGGTTTTACGTTTGGATTACCATTTACTACGCGTGATACCGTTGCCATACTTACATTTGCTTCTCTTGCTACATCATATATTGTAACATTATTCACATAAATCACTCCTTCAAATACACTTCATATCTATAGCATTCACCAATTGGATAGAGACATGTCAGATACGAGGAAAATAATATCCTATTTGTCATTAAAACGATGAAAAGAGACACATAATTTTTCAATCTACATCAAAATGACATTCTTTTATGAAATTATACACGTTTTTTTGTCATATGAAAACGTTCCCTTTCTTTTTATAACTAAATTAAACAAACTTTAATCAGCTTGTTACCTGTAATTTGAATCATATTTCATAAAAAATCATCGAGAACGCCAGCTATGACAATGATCTTAGCAGATTCTATCGAATTTTAAAAATGAAAACATTGTGAACAAGCACTTTTTGGGCTTGCAATGTGCTTTCTTCCTTTCATTCCCAAACCTCATGGTATTTTTTCCATAAAAAAAACCGCCGGGCAGTCATCCGGCGGCTATTTCTATCTATGATTACGCGTGAATATTGACAAGTGGTCTTAACGCATCTAACCATTTTTCGAATTGTGGAATGTCCATTTGCTGCGCTGAATCAGATAGAGCAACAGATGGATCTGGATGTACTTCTGCCATGACACCGTCTGCTCCAATCGCAAGAGCTGCTTTTGCTGTTGGAAGGAGAAGATCTCTACGTCCAGTTGAATGCGTCACATCAACGAAGACTGGTAAATGTGTCTCTTGTTTCAAGATTGGCACTGCAGAGATATCTAGTGTATTTCTTGTCGCTGTTTCGTATGTGCGGATACCGCGCTCGCAAAGGATGATTTGATCATTTCCTTGGGCGATGATGTATTCAGCTGCATTGATGAATTCTGAAATGGTCGCTGCAAGACCGCGTTTTAAAAGAACTGGTTTCTTCACGGAACCGGCTTCTTTTAACAGTTCGAAGTTTTGCATGTTACGTGCCCCAATTTGGATGACATCGATATGCTCAATCGCTTCTTCAATATGAGCAGGATTGACAATTTCACTAATGACAGCAAGACCGTATTCATCCGCTACACGCTTTAGAATCTTTAGACCATCTACACCAAGTCCTTGGAAGTCATATGGACTTGTGCGAGGTTTAAATGCGCCACCGCGAAGTAGTTTTAATCCCTGCTGTTTCGCTGCTGCCGCTACTTCTGCGACTTGCTCGTAGCTTTCAACGGCACATGGTCCAACGATGAAACGCTGCTTTCCATCACCGATCGCTTCCCCATTGATGTTCACGATTGTGTTTTCTGGTTTTTTCTTACGAGAAACAAGAAGTGCTTTGCTGTGGTCATCTTCTTGAAGCTCTAGACCTGCTTTGAAAATCTCTTTGAAAATATGTTGAATCGTTGAGTTTTCAAATGGCCCATCATTTTCTTCAAGAATTTGGTTCAGCATTGTGCGCTCTCTGACAGGATCATAACGGTTGACACCTTGCGCTTCTTTTGCTTTTCCAATTTCTTTGACAATGTTTCCTCTTTCATTGATCAGTTTTAGAATTTGAAGATTTAGTTCATCTGCTTGCTGCCTCAATTTTTCTAGTTCATTGTTGCTCATTTTTGTCATCCTTTCCTCTGCCTGCTCTCGCTTTTTATTTTTTCATTCTTGCATGATAGGGTTTATTATAAACAAAGATTTCGGAATTGTCACGAAAATTTTCTTTATTACCCAAACGCTTTTAAGCGATAAAGTATTGTATGTAAGATTATAGCATACTTTTCGTTCAAGTAAACCTTTTTTATAAAAAAAACGTCAGCCGCTGCTGACGTTTCTTTCTTTTACAGATTATGTTCAAGCGCTTCTTTTGTAATGCTTGAGTGAGAAGCATGCCATTTTACTTTTCCACCGCTAAAAACGAGTGCCTGCGGACTTTCGTGCTTTACACCCGATTTTTCAGCCACGTAGGATGAAAGCTCTCTCGTGTTTTGAATTTGCAAGAAATAAGTTGGCACGTCTTCATGTGCAGACGCAAATGCTTCAAACTCTTGAAAAGCCGCTTGGCTGATCGGACATGTCAAACTGTGCTTAAAAAAGACAAAGGTCCCATCTTGATTCGTTAGTTGATCAAACTGTTCTTCTGTTTCAATGAGTTGTTTTGACATGATGTTCTCCTTCTTCACTTCGAGCAGTGAGAGTTAGCCTTTAGTAGATTGTTCTACTTTTTCTTTAACATCTTTGATGCCGTCTTCAATTTCTGATTTTGCTTCTTGTGCTCTTACTTTTGCTTCATCTGCTACATCAGATGCTTCGCTTGCCAAATCCGCTGCCCCATCTTCTGCTTCATTTTTCACGTGATTAGCTTTTCCAGCCGCACGCTCTTTTATGTCTTTCACTTTGTCTAAAATCTGGTTTGACTGCTCTGCTACAAGCTGAGACAATTCAGACGTTTTATCTTTCGCAATCGTCACATATTCAGTGCCTCTTTCTTTTGCATCTGTTGTGAGCCGGTCTGTTTTTTCTTTTAACGCATTCGCTTGGGTGTTCAAATCATCGCGAAGCTCTTTCCCTGACTTCGGTGCTAAAAATAATGCTGTTGTTGCACCAACAATTCCACCAATAAGTGTTCCGATCAAAAAGTCTTTGCTATTGATTCCGTCTTTGCTCATGATTATTCCTCCTATGCGAATATGGTTTATTTTTGGTGTTTACGCTGTTTCCATTTTTTATAAATTTCAAGTGCTGCGTTACTCCAGCTTACCACATCCGTCACTTTTTCTTGATTTCTTTCAACGGATGAAGAAACCGCACCAGCTGCCTGCTTTATGCTTGTATTAAATTGGTTGATCGAGCCGCCAATTCCCTGCACCGCATCCACAACTGTGTTAAGTTTTGCTGATTTGTCTTGAATATCTTCAGCAAGCTGATTCGTCTTATGTAGCAACTGTGCTGTCTCTGTGGTGATCCCTTGCATCTGACCTTCAAGACCTTCTAAAGTTGATGCAACATTCTTTAAAGTCAGCTGTAAGGATTTTAATGTTTTGGACAAATAGATGACAAGAATGAGGAAAGCAATTGCGATCAGTGCAACGCTTAGATATAGAATAATAATCATCTGATACCTCCTTTGCTGCGGGCATATTCAATTCATTACCCTCTCGTTGTATCATTCAAACATCGCCTAGAATGACCGATTGAATAATAATTCTACACTTATTCGCTAATTCCTGTCCACAGCGAACGAAAAAAAGCGCCACATGTTGACACATTTAGCCCTTTTGTCACATTTTATTCAAAATAAAAAAAGTGCCGTGTGAAACGGCACTTTTTTAAAGCATTTATACAGCGACTTTTTCATAAGCACGCAAATACTTCTGAATGTCTCCTGCTCCCATAAAGATCAGAATCGCATCTTCGTGCGTTTTCAGCACAGATGTATCTTCTTCCTCAATCAATTGGGCCTGCGGGATTTTTTCTCGTAAATCTTCAATGCTCAGCTTCCCAATGTTTTCACGGGCTGAACCGAAAATATCACAAAGGTAGACATAGTCGGCTTTCTTTAGACTGTCAGCAAATTCACTTAAGAATTGCTGTGTACGTGTGAACGTATGCGGCTGGAAGACAGCCACAATATCACGGTCCGGATATTTTTGGCGAGCTGCTTCAATCGTGACTTCAATTTCAGTTGGGTGATGTGCATAATCGTCAATTAAGACCTGCTCACCAACCACTTTTTCATTAAAGCGTCGTTTCACACCGCCAAATGTCGTTAATGCGCCTTTGATAAGCTCTACATCAATGGACTCATAGTGACATAATGCAATGACAGCTAACGAGTTGAGGACATTATGATTTCCGTAGGCAGGAATGTAGAAGGTATCATAAAACGTATTGCGTACAAATACATCAAATGTGGTACCTTCCGTATTTTTCACAACATTGCGTGCTTGGAAATCATTTTCTTCGTTGAAACCGTAGTACACAACAGGTACCTTCGCTTGAATCTTTGGCAGATGCTCATCATCACCGCAGGCAATAATGGCTTTTTTCACTTGAAGCGCCATGTTTTGAAACGCATCAAACACGTCATCAATATCCGAGAAATAATCAGGGTGATCAAAATCAATATTGGTCATGATCGCATAATCTGGATGATAGCTGAGGAAGTGTCTGCGGTATTCGCATGCTTCAAAGACAAAATACTCGCTGTTTTCTTTCCCCATTCCAGATCCATCACCGATTAAGTACGAAGTAGGTTTGGCTGCCTGCATGACGTGAGCAAGCAGTCCTGTTGTCGATGTTTTGCCATGAGCACCAGTAATCGCAACGTTTGTGAATGAATCCATGTATTCTCCAAGGAATTTATGGTAACGAATGACAGGAATCCCTTCAGAAAGGGCACGTTCAATCTCAGGGTGTGTATCAGGGAATGCATTTCCTGCGATGACCGTCATCCCTGGCTGAATATTATCTGGGTCAAATGGTAGAATTTTAATATTTCGTTCTTCTAATGCTTTTTGTGTAAAGATATGTTTTTCGATATCCGATCCTTGGACAGTATACCCAGTATCATGAAGAATTTGGGCCAGTGGACTCATACCTGTCCCTTTTATTCCAACAAAATGATAAACAGTCATAATTGTACCTCCAACAAACGTCTATCTGACTTACAGTATATGACGCTCATTTCAATTTGCAACTTGTGATTTTTGCCTCTAGCTGATCACAGATCGCAGCTCCAAATAAAGATTTTTTCCGATCTTCCTATTCTAATCAATATTAACTATGATTAGTATCCGACAACTTTCCCATTTCTAACACCTGTTTCCGCTTATTTTACATAAAAAAGCGTTCTGGCAGACATGCGAAAAGCGTCCAATTACAAAATTGCACCTATGTGCTATCATACCATGTTTATGAAAAAAATGAAGTGGTTTGTTTAGATCAACTGTTCTAAGTCACTCAGTGTCATGAGCACTTCTCTAGGCTTACTGCCTTTCGCACCAGAGATCATGCCCTCGCGCTCCATCATGTCAATCAATCTGGCTGCACGGTTGTAGCCAATCCTAAATCTTCGCTGCAAACTTGATGTACTAGCGCTATTCTGCTCGATGGCAAAACGGCAGGCATCCATAAACAATTCATCTTCGTCTGTAATCGCAGAGCCCTGCAGCATTAGTTCCTCCTGTTCAAAAAGGAACACGGGCTTGCGCTGCTTTCTCACATGTGCCACCACTTGATCAATCTCACGGTCTGATACAAAGTTCCCTTGCAGCCTTGTTGGCTTGCCGGAGCCATTTTCTAAGAAGAGCATGTCTCCTTTTCCGAGAAGCTTTTCTGCACCTGCCATGTCAATGATCGTTCTTGAATCAACCTGACTTGAAACAGAAAACGCAATTCTTGTTGGGATATTGGCTTTAATGAGACCTGTAATGACATCAACAGACGGTCTTTGTGTCGCAATCAATAAGTGAATGCCGCATGCTCTTGCTTTTTGTGCAATTCGGCAGATGCTTTCTTCGACTTCATTTGGTGCGACCATCATTAAATCAGCCAGCTCATCGATCACCACGACGAGATAAGGCAGTTTTTCACCCATTTGTTTTTCTTTCACAAGCTCATTGAATCGTTTAATTTCTCTCACGCCAGAGTGTGCAAATAGTTCATAGCGTCTTTCCATTTCATCCACTACCCATTTCAAAGCAGCAGTTGCTGTCTTGGCATCCGTAATAACAGGACTCACAAGATGCGGAATGTGATTATACGGCGCTAACTCAACCATTTTAGGGTCAATTAAGAGCATTTTCACTTCATCTGGTGATGCTTTAAACATTAAGCTCACTAAAATCGTATTAATGCAGACACTTTTTCCTGAACCAGTTGCTCCGGCAATTAAGCCATGCGGCATTTTTTGCAGATCAACCACGACAGGCTGGCCTGAAATATCTAATCCGAGTGCCGCTGTTAAAGGAGATGGATTGTCTCTAAACGCACTGCTTCTGATCATTTCTCTTAAGAACACCATTTTACTGTGCAGGTTTGGCACTTCGATCCCGATTGTGTTCTTTCCTGGAATCGGGGCTTCAATTCGAATATCCTTTGCGGACAAACTAAGTTTAATATCATCTGACAGGTTCGTGATTTTGTTCACTTTGACACCTGGTTCTGGATGTACTTCAAACCTTGTCACAGAAGGTCCCTGTGTGACATGAACCACACTTGCTCTTACGTTGAAATTTTTAAGTGTCGCATTGAGCAGCTCAGCCCGCTCTTTCACCCATGTGCCGTCCTCTTCTTTTTGAGCTGGCGGTACGTCTAAAAGGGCAAGGCTTGGAAAAACATACCCTTGTGTATCGGCTGCTTTCTTTTGCCCTTGCACGCGCTGATCGCTTTTTAACATCATGACATTAAACGGAACCGTAGAGGTTTGACCGCTTGCGCGTTGTGGCTGCGGAGATGTCTGTTTTGGTTCTTCTTTCTTGACTTCATGCGTTTGTTCTTGCTGCTCTGTCTGCTCTATAACCGTTTCTGCCGGTTCAGATGCAGTTTGTTCCTCTGTTACTTGTTCTACTGGCATCACTTGATCTTCTTCAATTTCAGCTTCTTGAACCAGCTGATCTTCCTGCAGGTCATGTTTGACTGGCTCAGCTTCTTCAAATGCTGCCGCTGGCGCTTCTTCTAGTTTGTCTTCTATTGGATTAGCTTCTACTTCTTCTTCCACCGGTTCTGCTGAAATGTTTTCTGTTAACGCCGCTTCTTCTGCTGGAATGTCTACTTCCATTTCAATTGCTGGCTGCGAAGGTTCCGGTGTTTCGAAGGTCAACATGTCTATTTCCTCAGTATGATCTTCAAACTGATAGACAGGCTCGTCCTTTATTTCTTCTTCATCACCGGAGACAGTCTGTTCCGGCTCAGACTCAATCGGCTGCTTCTGATAGACTTCTGCTTGCTGCTTATGTAAATCAGCTTCATGATGATCTTCTGGCTGGATGAACGGCTCGTCAGTTAAACGTTCCATCGTCGATTGAACATGATCTTGATAAGCGAGTTCCTCTTGCAATGTATGCGGGGTTACTGCTGGCTCCTTATCTGCTCTCTCTTCTGCTGACGCTGAAACCATTTCCTCGATACGTTTTTCTTTCTGTATAGATGGGATGTTCATTTGCTGTCTGACATTCCGTTCACGCTCTGCCTCTTCTGATAACAGTGTGACACGCTGCGCCGTTTCTTCTGCTGCTTTCCTTTGAACTGAAGCTGTTTCTTCTTTTGCATCTGCCCGTTTTGGACGCATATCCTGATGATAGCCATAGATCGGTGATGGAATTTGCTCTGGCTTGAATGGCTTTTTATTCATATCAGGCTGAAGCGTTTGTTTAGGCTGATAGGTTGTCTGCTTGGTCTTTGGCTGACTTGGTTTCACGCGTCTTCTCTCCGGCTTCACTCCATCACGCTGAGGTTCATCAGGAACGAGCGGAAAGCGAAAGTTGCCTTTTGGATATTCATAATACACTTTCGTATCTTCGATTTTTTTATATTCTTTATGCTGTTCAAAAGCTGGCTGCTTTGGTGCAGCTAGATCTTCTTCAGGTCTTGCAGCTTTTTCTTCTTTTTTTTCTTCTCCTAAAAATACACTAAAAAATTTATCTAACCAACTCATCATTTATCACTCACTTTAACTCCCCTTACGTTTTCTTGGGCGATTTTTAGTATACCATTGCTTTTTCATGCAGAAAAGCGAGAAAAGTGCCGCTTTATGCTGTTCATGCTATTGTAGATGAAAAAAAGTCACTAAGTACGTACTTAGTGACTTTTGGTTTAACACATTCTTCGCTTCTATGTGCCCGTTTATGGGAGGTTACGCTTTAAAGGGTTCACCAGCTTGATGGCTTCCATCTAAAACAAGAATCCCTTTTTCAGCAGGTGCGTCTGGAAGATCTAACTCTTTCGCTGAACAGATCATGCCGCTTGATGGAACGCCTCTTAGCTCAGCATCTTTGATGACCATACCGCTTGGCATCACTGCACCGACCTTCGCAACCACGACATATTGGCCTTGGTCAACGTTTGGTGCACCGCACACGATTTGTAAGGTTTCATCGCCCACATCAACTTGGCAAATGTTTAATTTATCTGCATTCGGATGCTTTTCTTTTTCCTTTACATAACCGACAACAAATTTTGGTGATAGATCCACAGTCAACGTTTCACTGACACCGTTACGGTTTAAAATTTCATTGATATCTTGAACAATGGTTTCAGAAAGCGGAACAGATCCGTTTTCTTCAATTTTCATGTAAGTGGATGCATTGAAGATATTAAAGCCTGTTGTTTCTTTTGTTTCTTGATTGAAGATTCGTACAACATCTCCAAACGTCTCATGACCTACTTCTTCTCTCGTTACATCTTTCAATGAGATAAGGAGTGTGTCGCCTACACCTTCTGCATTATAAAAAACGTTCATTCTTCAAAATTCCCTTCTACTGCTGTTTTGGTCTGCTTTTTGCAAGTATAAAGATCGGTTCAAGCTTACCCTCATCATATAAAAATGACAATGCGGTAATCGGAACCGTACCGCTGGCGAAGAAGCTCATCGACATCTGTCCTAAAATATCATAGCCTGAATCATTGCGAACATCTGCAATGATGAATACATCTTGATGGGGAACAGAAATCGCCATCTGCCCTTCTATTTTTTGCGCGTATTCTTGTAATAACGACTCATTTAAAAGTCTGCTGGCGTCATACCCGTCATTTGCACGGAAGAAATAAAACCGGTTGCCTGCCACTTCATCCATTTTCACTACAGTTTTAAGCGAACGGACGTTGAAGCTGGCGGTTTCTCTGATTCGCTCTTTTGTCCAGTTTTCCTTTTGAAGCATCTTTACATCAATTAATCGGTAGGTGCTTCCAAGATCAAGTGCATAGTAGATTCTCGTTTCTGCTGTATGCTCATCAAACACGAGCGGAATCCCATCACTGGATGCCTCAGGAAAGGAAGTGGAACGAATGACTGGATAGATCTGCTTTTCTTTTCCTGAAATGTGCTGCGCTTCGCCTTTCATGGCACTCAGCGCTTCTTTCACATAATAAACGATCTCATCGATGGTTTCATCAGGCTTTACTTCCCACTTTGCAATAATTGGCGGGAGCTCTAGTGTGATGCCTTTGCCTGTTTGTTTATCTTCAATACGAAGCGTATCTTTTTCCCGGTCAAACTGGTGTGACCAGCTGTCGTTCGTCAGACGGCTTTTGAGTTCATTCGCAAGCTGCCTTGATGTCATTTTTGCCATCGTTTTAGACTCTCCTTTCGTTATTTAGAAAGAGAATCTGTTAAAAATGCTTCAATCTCTTCCTTTGTCTTACGATCTTTGCTGACAAAGCGGTTAATCTCTTGTCCGTTTTTAAAGACTAAAAAGCTTGGAATACCGTAAATTTCCCACTCTGCACAAGTGTCAATGAACTTGTCTCTATCGACATAGAAGTACTCAAATTCTGGGTAGTTTGCTTCAAGCTCTGGCAAGAATGGCTCAATAAATGTGCAGTCCGGGCACCAGTCAGCTGAAAATAGCAATACCGTTAAGTCTTCTTGAATCACTTTTTGTAATTCTTCGTTTGATTCAATTTTTTTCATGTTTCATTCCTCCAGTTTGTATGGTTAAATCTCCGAATTGTATATAGCCTTTCTTTCTCATCCATTCTGATACTACCAAACTAATCACTGCCGGGCCAACGATATGCAAGAGAGCGATCGCCAGAAATACAGATGGATGAAACCCCATGACGGTCAGCGTCATGAGCTGTCCAACAAGGCCGCTCGTTCCCATTCCCGCTCCTGCCGCATTATTGACCATCCCAAAGCCAATAATACCAATTGGCGCGAGAATCAGACCAGCAACCGTCGGCGGAATCAGGATGAGGGGATTTTTCACAATGTTCGAAAGCTGCAATTTTGACGTCCCAATGCCGACAGCCGCAAGACCGCCAAAACGATTTTCTCTAAAGCCTGCAGCGGCAAAGCCGACCATTTGAGCACAGCAGCCAATCGTTGCAGCACCAGCAGCTGTCCCGCTTAAGTCAAGCATAAGCGCAAGTGCAGCACTTGAGATCGGAGAACTGAGAGCAAGTCCAACAATGGTCGCTACCAGCATGCCCATGATCAGCGGGCTTTGATCTGTCCCCCACATGATGAGCCTGCCGAGCCCTGTCATCATGGCTTCAATCCCAGGTCCGATTAGAGCAGCGGTGAAAAAGCCAGTGATAATGGTGACAAGCGGCGTTAAAATAATATCAATTCTTGTCTCACCACTGACCAGCTTGCCAAGTTCCACACCAATTAATGCTGCGGCAAAGCTTCCAGCAGGCCCCCCAAGCTCTGCTCCTGCAGCGCCTGAGACAACACTTGCAAAAATGATCAAAGGAGATGCATGTAAACGGTACGCAACCGCTACACCGATCGCCGGTCCCATGAGCCCCATGGCGAGGGTTCCCATTTTAATGATGAGTGGAAGTGATAACAGACCGCCTGCTGTTTTTAAAATCAGACCTACCACTAATGTAGCAAATAGACCTAAAGCCATATAAGAAAGTGCATCAATGAAATACACCTTTGGCGAAAGGGAGATCCCCTTTCTTTTTAAATAAGTCATCAACGTCGTCTTCCTGCTTTCTCATAGGAAAGACGAAGAGGCCTGTCCTTCCCATTATATGTAGTATTCTTGCGATGAAAAATAGTCTCTACCATGAATATCATAATCATATTTTTTTTGCTTTATCAAGCACTTCTTGTGTAACATGAAAAGAAACAGGACAAACCTTTACTAAGTTTGTACAAAAGGAGGAGATCGTTATGCAATTAACTGTCTATTTAGCTGGAGAAATTCATAGCCAGTGGCGTGATGAAATCAAGGAGAAAAGCCAATCTTTGAAGCTGCCAGTGACATTTGTCGGTCCAATGGAAAATCATGACCGCTCAGATAACATCGGTGAGGATATTTTAGGTGAGCAGCCGAATGCCATTTTCAAAGATGATGCAGCTTCTGATTTGAACAATTTTCGTACTGAAATTTTATTAAACAAAGCAGATGTCGTCATTGCGCGCTTTGGTGAGAAATATAAGCAGTGGAACACAGCCATGGATGCATCTACTGCGATTGCAAAAGGTAAACCTCTTATTTTAATCCGTCCAAAAGAGCTGCACCATCCATTAAAAGAACTCTCAAACAAAGCAAATATCACTGTGGAAACCGTAAACCAAGCGATCAAGGCGTTATCTTATGTGTTTGAACAGCAATAAGAAAAAAGGCTGCTCTCATTGAAGAAGCAGCCTCAGATTGTTGACGAAGGGCTAAAATGATGTTTATTTTAGCCCTTTGTCTTCTTTTCAGCGTGATAGAAAACCTTTGCAGTCTAGGAAGGACGAGTACCGGAGCGGAGCGAATTGTACATTCGTGAGCACCGGCACGCAGGACTGACAACGAATGCGAGGGTTTGTCTACACGCTGAAGCTGCTCTCATTGAAGAAGCAGCCTTTTTCTATTCTATTTATACTTGTTGGTAAATAGTATCCACTGTACTTTGATCACAATTTTTGACAAGGCGGACAATTAACTCTTTAGCCGCTGCGTAATCATCCACATGCAAAACAGAATGACTTGTATGAATGTAGCGTGCGCAAACCCCAATGACAGCAGAAGGCACACCTTGGTTTGAAATATGAACACGTCCAGCGTCCGTACCACCCGGTGATACGAAATATTGATATGGAATGTTGTTTGTCTCAGCAGTATCAAGCACAAAGTCTCTCATTCCGCGGTGCGTAATCATTGTCCGATCAAAAATACGCAGAAGTGCACCTTTTCCAAGCTGGCCGAACTGTGTTTTGTCACCTGTCACATCGTTTGCAGGACTCGCATCTAAAGCGAAGAAAAGATCTGGCTGAATCATATTCGCAGCTACCTCAGCCCCTCTAAGCCCTACTTCCTCTTGAACAGTTGCTCCTGAGTACAGCTGACATGAAAGTGTTTCGTCTTTTAATTCTTTTAATAATTCAATTGCAAGGCCGCAGCCATAGCGGTTATCCCAAGCCTTCGCTAAAATCTTTTTTGGATTCGCCATTGGGGTAAAAACCGTTGCAGGAACGATTTGCTGTCCTGGACGAACGCCAAGCTCTTTTGCCTCTTCTTCACTGTCTGCACCAATATCAATAAGCATATCTGACGGCTTCACAGGTTTGCTTTTTTGTTCTGGCGTCAGAAGGTGAGGAGGTGTACTAGAGACGACACCAGGAATTGGCCCGTGATCGGTATGGACGTCCACACGCTGCGCCAGCATGACTTGACTCCACCAGCCGCCAAGTGTTTGAAAACGAATCATCCCGTTTTTTGTAATGGATGAGACCATGAATCCGACTTCATCCATATGACCCGCTACCATAATTTTCGGTGCGTTTTCCTGCCCCTTGCGTACGCCAAACACTCCGCCAAGACGGTCTTGAATGAGTTCATCAGAATATTTCTCAAGTTCCTTTTTCATAAAAGCACGCACATGGTGCTCATTTCCTGGAGTTCCCTGTAATTCTGTTAAATTTCGGAAAAGCGACAATGTTTCTTCGTTCATTCTACAGTTTACCTCGTTTCTATGTAATGACCATATATATTCCTATAAAATTAACACTCACTTTATACTATAAGAATTCTTTCGGTTTTCCAAGTATCTCTCCAGAAATTTTGAATATGCTTTCAAGTATTCGGATTCCTTAACATCGTTGGACAAGTTTTGTATAATGGAAAAAACAGCAATACGGAGGTGCAGCACGTTGAAGTTAAAACATGTTCTGATTGGTGCGAGTATTGGCGTAGCCGCTGCAATTGTTGCAAAGAAAGTATTTTTCCCTACGTATATCTCGTCTGAAAAAGCATTAAAAATTGTGAAATCTGCTTTTAAACAGCGCGGCCCGATTGATGGCTCTTGGATTTATACTGTACCAGAACCGTATACCGTAAATGGCGAAACGATTGATGTATACAAATCTGGCATTACCCGCTCTGCCTTTGGCGAGCTTGAACAGTATGAAGTGATGATTGATGCCAAAACTGGCATGATCGTGGATGTAATTGATTCTGTTGCTTGATCAAGAAAGCTTCGCAAAGACGTGTCCTTGCGAAGCTTTTTTTATATGGCTTTGATTTTTTTGTACACAGGATGCCACATAGCGTCCTGCACAGCCTGAATAAGATCATCAGGCGTTTCTTCTGCTATTCCTTCATCAATTGCTGCCTGCGCCACACGGACGGCCACTGTCGCTGAAACGGTTCGAAGCTGATCGACACTTGGCAGCATCGCTGCACCCGGCTTCCCAACATTGACCATGCTTGCAATGGCTTCAGCACTCGCAACAAACATACTGTCTGTCATGAGGCGTGCTTTTGACACAATTGTGCCTAGACCAAGGCCTGGGAAGACAAGGGCATTATTCGCTTGTCCAATTTCATAAGTGACGCCGCCATATTCGACAGGATCAAATGGACTTCCTGTTGTCACAAGGGCACGTCCTTCAGTCCACTCGATCAGATCTTGCGGCTTTGCTTCTGAAAGAGGTGTCGGATTCGACATCGGTAAAATCGCAGGGCGCTCCACGTGTGACGCCATTTCTTTTACAATTTCCTCTGTAAAAGCGCCTCCGACAGTCGAGGTGCCAATTAAGATCGTTGGTTTCGCCTGCTTGACGACCTCTAATAGATCAATCGAATGCTTTGGACCATTACGGGCATACTCCTTTACTTCGTCAGAACGTCTTGCATACGGCTTTTGAAATGGCTGAATGTCAGGTGAATCATCTGTGAGCAGCCCCGTTTTATCAATACACCAGAAATGATCGTAGGACTCCTCTTCTTTGACTCCGTCTCTGACGATTGCATCACGGATTTGCTCGGCTATGCCAATACCTGCCGTACCCGCTCCAAAAATGACGATACGGTGATCTTTCAGCGGAACTTTCGAAGCCTTTGCACATGCCATAACTGCAGCAAGTGAAACGGCGCCAGTCCCTTGAATGTCATCGTTAAATGTACAAATACGGTCCTTATATTTTTCCAATATCGCACGGGCATTCTTTGTGCCAAAGTCTTCCCAGTGAAGGAGTGCATTTGGGAAAGTAGCACGGGCAAGCTCGACATATTGATCAATGAACTGATCATAGCGCTCTCCTCGAACGCGGGAGTGCTGATTTCCAACATAAAGCGGATCATTCAAGAGACTTTCCTGGTTCGTGCCGGCATCAAGCACTACTGCCAGAACGCGGCTGGGATCAATGCCTGCTGCAGCTGTATAAACAGCAAGTTTCCCGACTGAAATGGCAATCCCGCCAACGCCCCAGTCTCCAATGCCTAAAATGCCTTCTGCATCAGTTGCAACGATTAAGTCGATTGATTCATCGACACCATAAGAAGCAAAAATCTCTTCCATGCCTTCCAGATCATCAATCGATAAATAGAGCCCTCTCGGCTTTCGATACTCATGGCTATAACGCTGAATAGCCGTTCCTACAGTCGGCGTGTAGACAATCGGAAGCATTTCCGCCAAGTGCTCATTAAGTAATTTGTAAAAAAGCACTTCGTTTCTATCATGAAGTGATGTTAAATACACATTTTTCCCTAGCTCATCAGGCTGTGCCCTGAACTGCTCATATGCACGCTTTGCCTGATCCTCTAAGGTTAAGACCTTAGGCGGAAGAAATCCCTTTAACCCGAGCTCCTCCCGCTCTTCCTTTGTAAATGCAACCCCTTTGTTTAAATAAGGGACTGACATGACTTCCATCCCTCTTAATGGTGTTTCGATCACATCACCATGTACACGATAAAATTGGTTCACCTGCACTCTTCCTTTCACAAGTTCATTTTGTCGTTATTTTGTGTGAAAGGCGAAAAAAACATACAGATGATCTTTTATCTTCCTGTTTCTCTTTTGATTTCGTGTGTAATCTGCCCATCTTCGTCCCATTTTACAGCACGATAAATGGCATCATGATAAAACAAGTACCACGCATTTTTTTCTTCAGCAAATGCCTGCCACTTTTGCTTGGCTGGAATCGAAGTCATTGGGTAATCATCATATGCCAGAACCCAGAGTGGATTTTTATGAGCGTGTGTTGGCATGATATCAGCTAAATGAATCGCTGTTTCGCCCTCACTTGTGAGCGTTAAAATACTATGACCATTGCTGTGTCCGCCTGTATGATGCAGCTCGATTCCTTCTGTCACTTCGATGCTTTCTTCGAATGTCACGACTTGATCTGCCACAGGTTCCCAGTTTTCTTTCCAATATGTATTTCTTGAGCGAATGTTTGGCGCTCTCATTTCATCCCATTCGATTTTCGATGTGATGATTTTTGCGTGCTGAAAAACAGACACGAGCTTATCGCCTTCACGTTTTGTTAATCCGCTGGCATGATCAAAGTGCAGATGTGTCATTAATACGTAATCAATATTTGATGGGCGCAGACCAAGCGCCGCTAGAGATTCTTCCAATTTGGTTTCCTCTGTCACGCCATAATTGCGTTTTTGTTTATCTGTCAGCTTCCCTGATCCGATGCCGGAATCCACTAACAGATGAAGACCCTTCCACCGAATGAGAATTGGATCACACCGTAATTCAATTTGATTGCGGTCATTTACCGGGTATTTTTTTGACCATAATGGCTTTGGCACGACACCGAACATCGCTCCGCCGTCCATGTGCGTATCTCCCCCGTTTAACCAAAACAGTTCCATTTCACCTATTTTCATTGTCTCCATTGCTGTCATCCCTCCTTTTTCTATCGTAGCAAATACAGCCAAAAATCGCATGCACCAATCTTTTCATAAGAAAAGCTGACTGCCATTTTTCTTTGCAGCCAGCTTGATGTCACTTGTTATTCTGGGAATTTGACTTCTGATCGATAGATCGGTTGTCCCATAGACGAGAATTTCTCTTCATATTCAGTCATCACGTTTCCTTCTAAGCCGTCCTCATGTAAATCTAGGCTGACATACGTTAAAAGAAGGCCATATGCAGAAAAACTTTTTAAGGAATATTCAAATAACCCGCGGTTATCTGTTTTGAAATGTAACTCACCGCCTGGACGGAGAATATGTTCATATCGCTCTAAAAAGGTTTTAAACGTCAATCTGCGCTTTTCGTGTCTTGCTTTTGGCCACGGATCAGAGAAATTCAAATACACCCGGTCAATCTCATTTTCCGCAAACACATCTGTCAGCGTCTCAGCATTAATGTTCAAAAGCTTTACATTTTCAACATCTGTCTCTTTGATTTTATCTACTGCCGTCACAATAACACTTTTAAATAATTCAATGCCAATATAGTTGATATCAGGATGAAGTTTGCCCATTCCAGCAATAAAGCTCCCTTTTCCTGTCCCAACTTCGATATGGATTGGATGATCATTTCCAAATAGCTCATGCCATTTCCCTTTATATTGCTCGGGACTTGCTAAAGCAATATGAGCATTCTCAGCTAAGTAATCATCCGCCCATGGTTTATGTCGCATTCTCAATTTGATACACCTCTATTTTCTATACATTTTATCAAGATACCATGAAACATAAAGACCCGCAAGACAGCATCTTCTATGTCCATATAAAAAGACCAGCCCTTCGCTTGAGCTGGTCTGCCACATGTATAAATTGGACGCTGAATGCACAGTTTAACCTCATAAATGACACGCAGGAAAGGAGCATTCGTATGGGTTTAAACCGTCAACATCAGCTTCAATTAATCAAAGATATATTAACCGATCACCAGCTGGATTGCTGCGGGACTGTTGCAGAATATGAACAGGTGGGACGCGTGATTCAATTAATGCTGGCAAAAGAAGATCTGGATGCCGACATTCGTCAGCTATTAACAGATATTTATGATTACAGCCAAAAGGGCACCTCTGTCAGTTCAATTGATGCACATATCGAGGAGCATCAATCACATCTGTCCGAGTGGGTCGAAAACATTCCACTGTCTTAATGAATGTTTAACCGTTTTAAAAGTGCATTTAGCTCCGCTTGCACTTCTTTTTGCGCCTTTTCATTCCCTTTTCGTTTATGCCAAACGACAAACGATACGGTTTCAGCGAGCACGTACCACGCCATGCGCTTTCGCAAATTGTCCGTCAGCGGGGCGCCGTACATAGAGAGCCAGCTTTCCCAGTTTTCTTCCTCAACATAATGGTATAAAAGCGGTCCAAGATCAATCGCTGGGTCTGCAATCATCGCCCCATCCCAATCAATTAAATAGAGCTGGTTTTCATCTGTCAGCAGCCAATTATTATGATTGAGATCGCAATGACAGACGACCTTGTCCTCAAAATGGACAGCCTCCACATGCTTCTCTAAATACTGGATGGCACGCGAAATGTCTTGTGAATCAATTTGCTCGTTTAATATGGACTGTTTCAGATGCATCAGAATGGATTCTGGGTCTAGAGAGTGCTTCTCTAATCGTTTCAGCATATCGAGCAATTCTTTTGATGTATGAATTTTTCTTAGCTGCTCTGCTACAGGACGATCATTCATGTCCTTTGGCTTCAGCTCTCTGCCGCTCAGCCAGTGCTGTGCAGTAATCACATCTCCATTTTCCATCCGTTTTGTCCAGACAAGCTTCGGCACAATGCCTTCAGCTGACAAAACCGCAAGAAACGGTGACGTATTGCGTTTTAAAAATAGCTTTTGGTCATTGTGTGTTGCGAAGTACGCATCTCCCGTAGCGCCTCCAGCTGGAGAGATGTGCCATTCGCTACCTAATATTTGTCCCAACCAGTTCATATCAATTTTCAACCCATCATTTCTTAAAATATTTTAAATCTTGCTTTTTTAGTCGACAAAATTCAGCCGATTGAGGATCAATTGGCTGTTTCTTTTTTTATTTATATGATCATAAAAACAAAAAGGACAGCTATTGAGAATGAGATGCTAAACAATAGCCGTCCTATAGATTTTATCGTTACCTTCTTATACTCGTCAAGCAAAACTAAAAAATCAGGACAAGAACCTTACGAAAAAGAAGGCTTTTTTCACGGTTCTTTGACTAAGGATATACCGCAAGTTATTTAAGCACGTAATTTTAAGGATCGTTCACTTGACTTTACAAAGACAGGCGTTGCGCCAATCACTTCTCCATCTGCGTGAAATAAGATTTTTTCATCTGCTTCTAAAAACGCTTCCTCATGCTGAAACAGGGTAACTCCCTTCATCCCAAGATGCTTTCGGAACACCATCGCGCTTAGAAACAAGAGGACTTTGAATGGATTCAAATCTGTGACAACCATCGTTTGAAAACCTGGCTGCCTCGCACTCACTTCCGGTGCCGCTTCCAGCCCTCCCCCGTAATACGGGTGATTGCAGACGATCACAAACCACACTTGGCGAAAGACTTTCTTCTCATTTTCAATAAATAACGCAAGATCAAACGGCTTAAACGACCATAAAGAATGGAGAAATGACAGCGGATAGATGATAAAGCCAAGCCCCAGCCGTTTCAGCCACTTTTTCCCTCTAAAATGCACCGTTCTCCTCAGTACATGTGCGTCAAACCCCGCACCGATATGATTGAGAAAGAGAACAGATTGCGGACTTTCGGCATGATCTTGAAAGGAGCCGAGAGAAAATGTTTTGGTGAGCATTCTCTTTTGCTTTCTCACTTCTTTTAGGACATCATGACGATGGATGCCGAGACCCTTGGCAGCATCATTCCAATGACCAGCAGGGACAAAACTAAGCTGCACATGATCGATTTCCTTTAAGCCATTCAGTACTTCATGAATGGTGCCGTCACCGCCAATAACAATCAAGCGCTTCAGCCTGTCATCCTGCATGGCACTGATTTGTCTTGCCAAAACTTCTGCATGGCCTTCATGCTGGGTGAGAAATGATCGATAAGAGACCTCCACCTTTTGTAATTCTTTCTCTATGCTCCTCCATGTGCGGAGTCCTTTTCCATGTCCTGCTTCTGGATTAACGATAAAGTACCATTCATTCATATATTAGCTCCACTCAGGTCTCATTTTTCGTGACCTTCCATCATGCCTTTAATCGAGCCATTCCTGTCTTCTTTTGCTGTCTGATTCACCATAAGCAAGCAATGCCTTTGTCGCCTTAAATTGCTGATGCTTTGTCGGCGCCGTATTTTTCCGCTGCTTTTCAAACCACTCTTCTGCCTTCTTCTTATCGATAACCTCCATCCCATATGGAACTTCAGGTAAATCAATATAAGAGGTTCGGCTGATGAGGATTTTTTTCACAGGAAGGTCTACACCACTTTGCTGTAAGATCTTTGACACGACGGTGCCAGAACGCAAAAGGATTGCACAAGGATTCAAGACGGACTGAACAGCTTTCCCAGTCGCCCGTTTTTCCCAAAAACGTTCCTTTGTTCCAATATAGACGCTGTCTGGTTCGGCCTCTAAGAAGGATAAACAGATCACTTCGAGCGGCGTGATGAGTATCGGACATAATTCCATCTCAGCTTTTTGAATGAGCAGCACGGGCTTGTACATCACAAAATAAGAATCCGGAAGCTGCCTTGCAAGCATCCGCAGCTTTTCATCATACCGAATATGATGGGAAACGGTTGAAATATGTGATATCGTCGAACTCGCCCATTTTAATTGCACTTCAAAGAGATGATCCTTAAAAAAGTGAATCAGCTTCGTTTCATCGGTAGGGACGTTTCTGAAAACCCCTTGCTCTATATCTGTCGGCTCGTTAAAAAGACTCAGGTCCCGTTCCTTTTTCATATCGGCTTCTTTTTGCTTTCTCTTTAAGGAGAATTTCTTTCTCTTTTCTTCCTCTTGTTCAGGCGCTTGTTGAGGAATTTGGTCAACCGGTTGCTGCGCCTCCTCTTTTGAAGCCTTTTTTAACTCGTCCCATCTTTGTTTTTTCAACCGATTGAATTGATTGATATAGTGATGCGGGTCTTGTTCATATCGTGATATATAATCTTGAATTTTGATAATTTGCGCCATCTGCTGCTCACTCCAACTTCTAGAATCATTTATGTAGTGTAAATTGTTTGATTGCGTGATAACGAGGGGTTTCCTTCGGACGTATTTCAAATAAAGTGATACGAGAAACCTCCATCACATATGGCTCTTTGCGTAAAGGTGCTTGCTTTTCATAAGGGTCATCCGCATTCCATTTGCGCGCAATCGTCATATGCGGATGAAACGGTCTCTTTTCAACAGGGTGTCCTGCTGACAAGACGGCTTCCTTTACCTTTTCTCTTACATGCATGAGCGGCTCACTTTCATGAGGCTTTGCAAAAAAGACTCTTGGGCGTTCCTTCGCACCAAACTGCCCTACCTCATTCAGCTCTAGTGAAAATGCAGACGCTTCATCTGAAAGGATGTCAAGCAGCTGGATGATCTTTTTTAAACGTTCTTCTGGAATGGCGCCTAAAAAGACAAGGGTCACATGATAATCATGTGGTGCTGTCCATTTTTGAAAGAACAGTCCGCTCCTTTGATCAATGTCTTGTTTGATTTGATGCGCAAGTTGTTCAGGGATGTGAATCCCTATAAAATAATGACGGTTTTCTGACACAATATCACCTGTCCTTTTTTAACAAACTTTACGAATCCCCATTGATGATAGTATAACTAAAGAAATGCGGAATGAGAAGAAAGGGTGTCATCTGATGAAAGTTGCACAAAATATAGCTGAGCTGATTGGCGATACACCGCTTGTCAAATTACAGCGGCTCCAGCCAGAAAATGCGGCGGCTGTTTACTTAAAGCTGGAATCATTTAATCCCAGCGGAAGTGTAAAAGACCGCGCGGCTTACAATATGATCGTCGAAGCAGAAAAACAAGGGAAACTCACAAAAGGAGCAACCATTATTGAGCCTACAAGCGGGAATACAGGGATTGGTTTAGCCATGAATGCCGCCGCAAGAGGCTACAAAGCCATCCTTGTCATGCCTGATACGATGACAAAGGAAAGAATCAATATTTTGAAGGCATACGGGGCGCAGGTCGTCTTAACCCCAGGAGAAGAAAAAATGCCAGGCTGCATCCGCAAGGCTGAGGAACTGGCTGCTCAAATTCCTCATAGCTTTATTCCCATGCAGTTTGACAATAGAGCGAACCCAGATGCACATAGAGGAACAACAGCAGTCGAAATTATGGAAGCTGTGAAACAACTTGGACAGCCACTTGGAGCCTTTGTCGCAACAGCTGGAACAGGCGGTACTATTACAGGAACTGGAGAGGAATTAAAAAAAGCATTCCCTCATTTAACCATCCGTGTGGCAGAGCCTAAGGGTTCCCCTGTCTTATCTGGCGGGAAACCTGGGAAGCATAAACTTGTTGGCACAAGCCCAGGGTTTATCCCCCATATTTTAAACGAACACGTCTATGATGACATCGTGCAAGTAAGTGACGAAGATGCTTATCACATCACACGGCAGCTCGCTAAGCTTGAAGGAATTTTAGTAGGCCCATCCTCTGGGGCGGCTTGCTATGCAGCCATTGAAACAGCCAAACAATTGCCGGCAGATCAAATTGTGATCTGTATGACAGCAGATACAGGCGAACGATACTTATCAAGTGATGTTTTTCAAGATTAAAAAAGGAACAGGGCGATGAATCCCTGTTCCTTTTTCTTCATTTCACGGTTAAGATGTTTTGACAGATTTCACCTCAGCCTGTTCCCCTCTGATAAGTAAAGCCTGTTCATCAGTAAGCGGACATAAATCGAGCGTCTGCTGATGCTTCTCTGTGATTTGCTGCGCAGCCTCGCCTAAATAGGCATTGTGCATATGCGGTACTGGATAGCAGCTTATTTCATTGACACCTTGAAATGATGAAAGCTCCGGCGCTTTCTTTTGATCATCCATCAGGGAGATATATTCAATGCTTGGCGCCATGATGATACTCCCCGCAGACTCTCCGATGTACAGCTTGCCGTTGTTGATTTCTTCTTTCAACACGTCATCGAGACGATGCTTTCTTAACTCCTGCAATAAATAAAACGTGTTGCCTCCTGAAACGTAGATCACATCATTTTGTTTGATCATCTGTGTGATCTCTTCAGCGGACTGTTCATCTATCTGCACAGTCTCAAGCTGCATCCCTAATTCCTGAAAGGCTTCCTTCGCTGCCTCCACATAGTGCGTGACTTCTTCTACAGCACTTGCCGTTGGAAAGAAAGTCACGCGCTTCCCTTTTAAAGATTCACCGGCAAAGTCAGATAAGAGAGAATAGCTGTCTTTGAATGAAGAGCATAAGAACATTTTTTTCACTGTGAATCCCCTCTTCTCTTTTCCAATTTCTATTTTGCTAATTCATACATGGCTTGTGCATAAAGAGCTGTTGCTCTCAGTAAGTCATCAATTTCAATATATTCATCCTTTTGATGGGCGCAGTCTGGTCTGCCAGGAAATAAAGGTCCGAAGGCAACGCCTGCTTCTAAAGATCTCGCATACGTTCCTCCCCCAATGGCAATAAGAGTTGCAGGATCTCCCGTTTGTTCCTCATATACCCGCTGCAAGGTTTTCACAAGCGGATGATCTTTTGAGACGTGATGCGGAGGACTGTCTTCGAATTTTAGAAGAGCCGCCCCTTTGATGCTTTCAATTCCTTTTTTGACGTCCTTGCCGTCTGCTGTCACTGGATAGCGGACATTTAACCCTAGCTTTGCTTCCTCATTCTGTTTATAGCGGATTGTCCCAACATTCAACGTCAAATCTCCACTAATCTCATCTTTGCAAGCAATTCCCAGCTTTTGTCCTCTTGTATCCTGATCAAATAAAGCGTTGATTTGGGAAGTAAAGGCAAGTCCCTGCTCATCTAATTCGTGTCCGCATAAGAAATTCGCCATATGAATGCCCGCATTTGTCCCATGCGCCGGCTCCATGGCATGAACAGATACCCCTTTTAATGTAAAATGCAGTCCATCCGCTGCGCTTTTTACCTCACCAGATAATTGATGATCAGCAAGATAGGCTTTGAAAGCTGTTTTTATTAATTCAGCATCGTGTTCCTGTGCAGCAGTCACAGTAGCAGCTGCCTCATCTGGCACCATATTGAGCCTCATACCCGATGTAAATTGCTTCAGCGTATAGCGCTGATGATTCGCTGTTTGTTGATATGTAAATGACAGGGTGGCATCAATAATCCCTTTTTCCGCATGAATAATTGGAAAATCGGCGTCTGGTGCAAATCCGATTTGCGGCATCGCCTCATGCTTGAAATAATGATCCACACAGCGCCAATCGCTTTCTTCATCTGTTCCAATGATCATTCGAATTTTTTTCGACAGCTGCAGGCCAGTATCTTTTAAGATTTTCAGCGCATAAAATGCCGCCATGGTTGGGCCTTTGTCATCAATAGCCCCGCGTGCAAAGATTTTATTTTCTCTGATGTCAGCTGAAAATGGCGGGGTTGTCCAGCCGTCGCCAGCAGGAACCACGTCCACATGACACAGCACACCTACAATGTCTTCGCCTTCCCCGTATTCAATATGACCTGCATAGCCGTCGACATTCTTGACTGTGAAGCCTTCGTCTTCCCCTTTTTTCAGCATATACTGCAGGGCATCATCGACTTTTTCACCAAATGGCTTTCCTTCTTTACCGCCTTCTTCATCAAGGACACTTTCAATTTGTAAAAAAGATTGTGTGTCCTGAATCAAGTCGTCTTTTTTTCGTATTACTTCAGCTTCCCAATTCATTTTTCCATTCCTCCTTGAAAAAAGGTTGCAATCCACCCTTAAAACGAATATTATATTAATTGTTTTGTAATAATGTTCGTAAATGGAGGATTTTATGTTTCAGTTAAAAGAAAATCAAACCAACATAAAGAGAGAAATAATCGCTGGTATGACGACATTCTTTACTATGGTCTATATTGTTGCCGTCAACCCGGGAATTCTTTCAAAAGCAGGTATTCCTTTTGACCAAGTCTTTACTGCAACAATCATCGCTGCTGTTGTCGGTACGCTCTGGATGGCACTATTTGCAAATTATCCGATTGCCATTGCACCAGGCATGGGGCTGAATGTCTATTTCACCTTTACCGTTGTCGGCGGTGGCGGCATCAGCTATCAAACAGCGTTTAGTGCGGTATTTGTTGCTGGTCTACTCTTTATTATTTTATCGTTAACATCCCTTAGAAAACAACTGATTCAAGCCATTCCAGATAATTTAAAGTACGGTATTACAGCAGGAATCGGGCTTTTCATTGCATTTATCGGCCTCCGTCAGTCTGGAATCATCGCTGCTGATCCAGAAAACCTTGTGAAGCTTGGCAATTTAAGCTCGCCAGTTGTCATTTTAACGCTTGTCGGCTTAATGATTTCGGTTATTTTAATGGTTCTGCAAATAAATGGTGCACTGTTTATCGGCATGTTAGCGACCACATTGATTGCGCTCGCAACCGGCCAGCTTCATTTCCCTAAAACACTGATGGACATCCCTGCACTGCCTGAAGGCATGCTGATTACAAATCCAATCGCTGCCTTTGGTGACGTGTTCTCTCATCATTTGTATGCTGTCGTATTCTCCTTCTTACTGGTGACGATTTTTGATACAACAGGCACTATGATCGGCGTTGCCGAACAAGCAGGATTAATGAAAAATGGCCAGCTGCCAAAAGTGCGCAGAGCCCTGCTCGCTGACTCGGCTGCAACAACGGTTGGTTCTATGTTTGGTACAAGCCCAACCACTGCTTATATTGAATCATCATCAGGAGTAGCTGCTGGCGGAAGAACTGGGCTGACGTCTTTAACGGTCGCTGCACTGTTTATTGTGGCACTATTTTTTGGCCCGCTCGTTCAAGCTATTTCCTCTTTACCATCGATCACATCACCTGTTTTAATCATTGTTGGCTGCTTGATGATGAACTCGGTGTCACGCATTCGCTGGAACGAACTAGACGAGGCATTCCCTGCTTTCCTTGTTATTCTTTCGATGCCGCTGACTTCTAGTATCTCTACAGGAATTTCACTTGGATTTATTTCATATCCGCTTGTGAAATTGGCGAAAGGGAAATGGAGAGAAGTACATGTGCTTGTTCTCATCTTTGCGGTCTTATTTTTCATTCAGCTCTTTTTCTTAGAAGGATAACAGAAACAAAAAAGGCACATCCTCACATGGAATGTGCCTTTTCGCCTTCACTGAATTTTTTATTTTGTAAATTTTCTGTGTTTATTTTTCGGAATTTGAAAATGTCAGCTTCCATCGCATCCCTTATCATTATTGGGTTGTAACCGGATTCAAATCATGATATATACCATATTTCATTTCATGAAGACAAGTTTAAAAACACGTAAAGTTGACTTTTTGGTGGAACTAGATGCATAATAACGTGTATAATAGAATAAAACATTAAGAAACACGAACATTTACCATTGTTGCTTGTCCTTATTTCGCAGTTTTAGTGTAGTAAGTTGTGGTTAGTCAAGTCCATCCGATCTTATTGATAGGGAGTGGTTTTTTGAAACCTTCAACAAACCGTATGATGACTCGAATCAAATCAGTCTATATGTTCATTCAAGAGAAAGGTCTTGTGACGACACAAGAGCTGGTTGATGAATTCGGGATCACACCTAGAACCATTCAAAGAGACTTAAACGTGCTTGCCTATAACGATCTTGTTCATAGTCCAAGCAGAGGCAAATGGGAAACAACGAGAAAAAAAGTAAAAATATCATCTTAAGCGTATAATGAATTGTCCATATAACAAAAAGAACCGGCGATATGCCGGTTCTTTTCTTTTGTTCTTACGTTATTCACGATTCATTAAGCTGTCTAATTCTTCATCCGTCAATTCACGGTACTCTCCCGGTGCTAGATCTTCATCTAAAGGGACAGCCCCCATCGAGAGCCTTTTTAAAAAGATCACTTCATTTCCCACCGCTTGGGCCATCAGCTTCACTTGATGGTACTTCCCTTCAGTAATCGTCAAACGGATGCGTGTATCTTCCTCTTCATTTGCATCTACTTCCACCTTCGCCGGCTTCGTGTGATAATCATCTAAGATGACAACGCCCTCTTCAAGACGCTTAATGTCTTGATCTCCTAAAGGATATTTCAAATGAACCTCATACGTTTTTGGCACATGCTTTTTTGGAGAAAGTAATTGATGAGCAAGCTGTCCATCATTTGTGAGGAGAAGGAGACCGACCGTATCCTTATCAAGTCTCCCCACAGGGAATGGCTCCCTTGCGATATCCTCCGGCTCGAGTAAATCGACAACCGTTTCATCCCGCAGATCTTCAGTTGCTGAGATCACTCCGTCCGGCTTGTTCATCATTAAGTAAATGAATTCTTTATATTCTACACGCTCTCCGTGTACGAGCACTTCATCATTTGATGGATCAACATGATCTTTCACCTGCTTTGCCACTTCTCCATTCACTGTGACCGCCCGGGCCTTGACAAGCTTTTTCACATCTTTTCTTGAACCAAAGCCGCTGTTAGCAAGTAATTTATCAAGCCTCATGAATATCTACCTCTTCTTTAACTCTTTTTTCTTAAAAATTTCGGCATACGGCTGCCCATTACACGCTCTAGTAATCCCACCTTATAAGACAAGTACATATACACACCGCCGCCAGTGATCATGGAAATCAAAATGACGATACCCGCTTGTAAAATTCCGCCTTCATAAGAAATCACTTGGTTCACAAGCTGACTTGTCAAATATGCCACGACAGCCATGATCGCCGTTAAAATACCAATGAGAATAAAACGTTTGAAAATTCTGCGGAACGAATAGCCGGCATGGCGTTTAATCATGATAAACATATACAAGATGGACGCACTGTAGCCTAATGCTGTTGCCAATACAGAACCATTTCCTTGCAGCCAGCTGATCAGCGGGATGTTCAGAACCGTTTTAATAATGATCCCTAACAAAAGACTGACGATGGCAAATTTTTGTTTGTTGATCCCTTGCAGAATCGCTGCATTAATGGTGAATAAAGAAAACAATAATGCAACAGGTGCATACCAGAACAAAATGGAGATCCCAATTTCAGGATGAACAGACGGATAGAAAAACCAATAAGCCGGTCCAGCCAATGCCGAGATACCAAATGAAGCAGGCAGCACGAAAAATAAAATGACTTGCATCGTCTGATCAATTTGTCTATTGAGCAGCTTGTAATTACGTGCTGTAAATAATTCCGTAATTGTCGGAATCAATGTTAAGCCAAACGCTGTGGCAAGTGACACAGGAATCATCACGACCTTCGGTAAATATAACGTCACAATGGACAATACCGCTGTACTAATATCCTGATGTCCGGATGCAATCATGGCTCTGTTAATTGTGTTTGTATCGATATAAGAATAAATTGGAATCGCAAGTCCAACAAATACATACGGCGCCGCATAGCTAAACAGCTCTGTAAACATTTGCTTATAAGATAAATCAGAGTGAGCGCCTGTATTCGGCTGCATGGCTAAGAGCCGGTCCTTCCGCTTCAGCCAATATAAATAAAGCGTGAATAAACCGCCAAATGCACCGATCAGTGCCGCAAATGTTGCATATCCGACAGCAATGACAAGCCCGCCGTCAAGCACCTTTAGAATAATAAACGTCGCCGTTAATAGGAAGATGATTCTGACAAGCTGTTCAATCACTTGGGAAACAGCTGTCGGTCCCATCATGGAGTGTCCTTGGAAGAATCCGCGTACAAGACTCATAATCGGTACAACCAAAAGACCTAAGCTGACCATCCGAATCACATATACTACTTGATCGACAGTCAAACCGCCTGTTTCATTTGATCCGCCAAGCTGAATCTTGGCAAAAATCGGTGCGGACAAATATAAAATAGAAAAGGCGATCATCCCGGTGACAAGCATGACCGACATACCCGCCCTGAACATTTTTCTTGTTGTCTCATAATCGCCGATCGCATTATATTTGGAAACAAATTTTGATACCGCTGTTGGAAAACCAAGCGTAGCAATACTTAAAAAGATCGTATACTGATTGTATCCATATTGGAATAGCGCACCACCAGTAGCTCCAACCATTGCGCTAAATGGAATTAAATAAATCATACCAAGAATACGAGAGAGATACGTCCCTATCGTTAAAACCAACGTACCACGAAGCAGTTTATTAGACATGCGCTTAACCACCATTTTTCTAATGAATATTCAACTTAACTATTTTACCACATCAATTCAACACACAGGTAACAAATCCAATACGGAAGTCACAAAACCAATCAATTCATATTTCAGCCTTCCCTAATCTTCGTTATAATAGAAAAATGACTGAAAGTAGAAAGAGGAATGTAACATGAAACATTATGATGTCATTGTCATTGGCGGCGGACCTTCTGGACTGATGGCCGCGATTGCATCAGCAGAGCACGGTGCGACTGTTCTGTTAATTGACAAAGGAAACAAACTTGGCAGAAAGCTGGCCATTTCTGGCGGCGGACGCTGTAACGTCACCAATCGCCTTCCAGTAGAAGAAATCATCAAACATATTCCCGGAAACGGCCGTTTTCTATATAGTGCATTTTCTGAGTTCAACAACGAGGATATTATTTCGTTTTTTGAAAACCTTGGCATTGAACTAAAAGAAGAAGACCATGGACGTATGTTCCCTGTATCAAACAAAGCACAATCTGTTGTGGATGCCCTTCTAGACAGGCTCCGCGCCCTCAATGTCACCATTCGAACGAACGAAAAAATTAAAACAGTTCTGTATCAAGACGGACAAGCAGTTGGAATTGTTACAAATAATGATGAAAAAATTTCAAGTAAGTCTGTCGTCATTGCTGTCGGCGGAAAAAGTGTGCCGCATACCGGCTCTACTGGTGACGGCTATGCATGGGCAGAAGCAGCCGGTCATACCATTACAGAGCTCTTCCCAACAGAGGTACCGGTCACATCCGATGAACGATTTATTAAAGAAAAAGTGCTTCAAGGTCTTTCTTTAAGAAGTGTGGCTGTCAGTGTTTTAAATAAAAAAGGGAAACCCGTCGTCACACATGTCATGGATATGATTTTTACTCACTTTGGTTTATCAGGTCCAGCTGTTCTTAGATGCAGCGGATTTGTTGTGAAGGAATTGAAAAAGCAGCCGGTCGTCCGTCTTCAAATTGACTTATATCCGAAGCTGAATGACGAGGAGCTGTTCCAGAAGCTTCATCGTGACCTTAAAGATGAACCGAAGAAAGCCATTAAAAATGTCCTCAAGTCTTGGATGCAAGAACGCTATTTATTGTTTCTGTTAGAACGGAACGGGATTGATCCACAAGACACATTCTCTGGTCTAGCCAAGGATAAACTGCGTGCATTTGCCCATGATTGCAAACATTTTATTGTGCATGCAAATGGTACGCTATCCTTGGACAAAGCGTTTGTGACAGGAGGCGGCGTTTCTGTCAAGGAAATTGAACCGAAGAAAATGGCGTCTAAAAAAATGCCCGGTCTTTATTTCTGCGGAGAAATTTTAGACATCCATGGCTACACAGGCGGATACAATATCACGTCAGCACTTGTGACAGGCAGGCTTGCCGGGATGAATGCTGCACTAGAAGCAAAGGAGAGAGATCAATGATCAGACGTGCATTACCGATTGTTCTTGCGGTCGTTATCAGTTTGACAGCCGCTGTTTTCTTGAAGCTGTCCATTACCCCGTTAAAAATCGCCATTGTTTTGGCGTTTACCATTTTCGCAGTATGTTTAAAAGAATATGTCTACCGTCTTCGCAAACGAATTGAGGAAAAATCGTCTTCCCATATCGATAGTTGATAAATGGAAGCAAAACATGTTACGGTAATGTAGAGGTCGAGTGAGAAGCTCGCCTCTTTTTGTTTGAAATAAGTTGAGTTAGGGGATATTAAGCAAAAGTCCTCTGCTTAAACGTGTAGAACAACAGGAGAGTGAGATGGTGTGAAAAACGTATCAAGTGTATTTTGGATTGTGATTGCGATCACATTTGTTGCCGTGATGTGGGGAGCGTTTTCTCCAGACACATTGCAAAATGTCACAGATCAAATTCAAACATACATTACAAATGACTTTGGCTGGTATTACTTGTTAGTGGTATCACTGCTTGTCGGCTTTTGTCTATTCTTTATTTTTAGCCCAATCGGTAAGATTACGCTAGGAAAGCCGGGGGAAGAGCCTGAATTTGGTTTATTTTCTTGGTTTGCTATGCTATTTAGTGCCGGTATGGGAATTGGTCTTGTTTTTTACGGAGCAGCTGAACCAATCAGCCACTATGCTATTCAGTCACCAACAGGGGAGACTGAAACTGCGCAGGCCTTCCGCGATTCCCTTCGCTATACATTTTTCCACTGGGGGCTTCATGCATGGGCTATTTATGCCATTGTTGCACTTTGCATTGCTTACTTTAAATTTAGAAAAGACGCACCTGGCTTAATCAGTGCAACGCTGCAGCCCGTTTTAGGAAATAAAATTCACGGATGGATCGGTAAAACCATCGATTGTATTGCGGTATTTGCAACCGTGGTTGGTGTTGCGACAAGCCTAGGATTAGGCGCGGCACAAATAAATGGTGGATTGAATTACCTTTTTCATATTCCAAATACCTTTAGCACACAATTGATCATTATTATCATTGTGACGGTGCTTTTCCTTGCATCTGCTTTAAGAGGGATTGGAAAAGGCATTAAATACTTAAGTAATATCAATATGGTATTAGCAGCTGTTCTGATGTTTTTCTTACTTTTGGTAGGTCCAACTGTTTTTATCTTAAATTCATTTACTGACTCGATTGGACAATACTTATCCAATATTGTTCAAATGAGCTTCCGTCTATCTCCCAATGATCCTGAAAAGAGAGAATGGATTAATGGATGGACGATCTTTTATTGGGCATGGTGGATTTCTTGGGCACCATTTGTCGGGATCTTTATCGCTAGAGTGTCACGCGGGCGAACAATTCGCGAATTTTTAGTGGGTGTCTTAGTCGCTCCTTCCATCCTAGTATTCCTATGGTTCTCGATTTTCGGTGTATCTGCAATGGACTTACAGCAAAAGAATATTGTCGATGTTGCAGGCCTTTCAACTGAAACGATGCTCTTCGGTGTACTGAATGAATATCCGCTGGCGATGATTACATCGATACTAGCACTCATTTTAATCGCCGTATTCTTTATTACATCGGCAGATTCAGCTACATTTGTGCTTGGAATGCAGACAACCTACGGATCATTAAACCCTCCTGGCAGTGTCAAAGTCAGCTGGGGCATTATCCAATCGGCTGTTGCTGCTGTGCTTTTATTTTCAGGGGGACTTGAAGCCTTGCAAAATACAGCCAAGCTCGCAGCCTTGCCGTTCTCCGTTGTCATTATATTGATGATTGTCTCACTGTATAAATCACTAAATGATGAACGAAGAATCATCAAACAAGCCAATAAAGTCAATAAACCAAGAAGTCCAAGAGTAAAAAAAGCATAATCGCAAGCGAGAAAAAAGCCGTTCCTCATCCGAACGGCTTTTTTCTATATAAACAATTTAAGATTGTCGTAAGCTTGAGGATTCCTTTAAAATAGTGATGAATCATCACTTTCTACATAATGGAGGTTTATATGACGTTACCTACGTTCAAGTACAACCCAGATCCAGTTTCGTTAAATGTGATCAAAAAAGAGCATACAACATGTCCTGTTTGTGAGAAAGAAAGAGATTATGTGTACCATGGTCCTTTTTATACTGTGGAAAATGTGGAGGGAATTTGTCCTTGGTGCATTAAAGATGGATCAGCGGCTAAAAAATATAATGGAACCTTTCAAGACGATGCAAGCTGTGATGACGTCGATCAAGAGGAATATATCGATGAGCTGATCTTCAGAACGCCAGGCTATCGCGGGTGGCAGCAAGAATATTGGTTAAGTCATTGCGGAGATTTTTGCGCAATCGTCCAGTATGTCGGCTGGAAGGAGATTGAACATCTAGAGGAAGAACTCGCCGAGGATATCGAAGACATTTGCAGTGGCGAAGGATTAACAAAAGAGAACCTAAAGCAATGGCTCGTCAACGGAGGAGACTTACAAGGCTACCTCTTTCAATGTGTTCACTGCAACAAGCATCGGTTATATATTGACGCCAGCTAACCAAAGTAAAAGGACCCTTCAAGCAGGTCCTTTTTTTGATGCCGTCTATTTTTTATATAAAATGAGTGCAGAAAAACAGTAGAGCTGTTCCCCTCCCTGCTCACAGATCACCGCTACATTGTACTTGATGTCAATGATTTGGTCGTCATCCATTCCTTTTAAAAAATGATTGATTTCACTCTGCAAATCTTTCTCATGCTCTTCATCAAATACAGCTACCTTTAGCACCTATGCCACTCTCCCTTCTCTCGCTACTCTATCTTTATGCACATAGAGAGAGGCATATGAACAAAAAAACCTTTCATCGTTAAGATGAAAGGCCTTCTATTTACAGCTTCGGTTTTGTTTCTCCTGTCCAAGCAAGCATCCCGCCAACGACATTGGTCGCTTGGTAGCCTTGATCTTCTAGATAATAGCAGACATTTTCACTACGTTTACCAGAGCGGCAAATAATATAATATTCCTGCGTTTGATCGAATGCATCCAGCTTCTCAGGGATATCGCCCATTCGAATGTGGATGGCTTCCGGGATCATGCCTTCTGCTACCTCTTCGTCCTCACGTACATCGACAAGCTGAATGGCATCTTCCTGCTCCAGCTTTTGTTTTAATTCTTCTATTGAAATTTCTTTCACTGACACGACTCTCATCTCTCCTTTTCATTACGGTGACACCATTATAGCAAATGATTCACTTCACTGCGTATTCACCCGCTTCGATTGAAGGAAAGACGGCAGCCGCTTCTTCACTTCGGCTGTCTCGTGCTCACTTTCAAACTCTACCTTTTTAAAGACTTGATAGGCCAGCCACATATGACCGTAGGCGAGTATGCTCACACTAAAAAACGGCACGATTCCCGGTAAATAAGCAAACAGAACAAACAGCACAGCCGAAAAAACAAGCATAGAGAGTGTATATTGCAAGTATGAGATACCGAGCAGAAGAGAGAATTTCAGATAGAGACGTTTTTTCCAATCATAATGAGCAAGCAGCGGAAAAATATAAAATAAGCTCACAATAAATAGAAAACCGAAAATATATATAGCAAAGCGAAGCACATGTAAGGACCAGCTCGTCGGATAAATATAAGCAAGGTCGACATAAATAATCGTTCCAATGATGAATAGCACCACTCCAATGACGTTAGAGCGTACAAACTCCTCCCTGAATACCTTCCAAAAAGTGCGGAATACATTGACTTGCTCATGACCTTGAATCCACTTTCTCATCACGGAAAATAACGCAGTGGTCGCGGGCATCAAGCCAAAAACGCCAAGCCCTAGAATGGTGAACAAAAGCCATAACAAATTCGTATAGGCGAGTCTCATCACCCACTCACACATCCTCAGCATTCTGCTCATTGAACCATCATGATCCATCTCTTTCTCCTCCTCTCTTTCTCTTTACACCTTCTCTTTATGTAACAATGCATCAATTTCAATTGGGCGCTTTTCTTTGACAGAGCGCCACATGCCTTCTCCAAGTGCAATCGAATAAGCACCAGCCTCTGCTCCTGCTAAGATGTCATAGTGAATCAAGGGATCTTTTCCTATAAATAAATCAGCCAAAAGCAGAGGATCTCCGCCGCCATGTCCGCCTGGCTGCTTTACGACTTCAATCGTCTCCTTTGATCCAAACATCGGGTAATAAGAAATTGTTTGTTCTGGGAATTGAAAAGGAATTCTTGATGGCACATGAAACTCATTTGTTTCAATACGCCCCTTCGTCCCATTAATAGCCAGACGGTAGCCTTCATATGGGGCTGAGAATTGAATCGAATAGCTGAGCAGAGCCCCTTGATCATAAGCGACTGACGCCACATATGTATCCTCAATATCTATTTCCTGATCAAAAATGCACGCATCCGGGCGATAGTTTGAGTACTGCTGCGTTTGCTCCTGACCGGATTCAATATGGTCGTCCTCCACCTTCGAGCGCTCAACCCGCGGATTCCACCTTGCTTCATAGTGACATATATCCTTCACATGACATGTTCCGCAAAATCTATTTTCCTCCCCCTGCAAGGGATTCCAAGGGCTTTCGCTGCCGTAATAGTTCAGCGCCCCGTAAGCAAATACTTGTTTCGGCTTTTGATCAATCCACCAGTTGACCAGATCAAAATGATGCGTCGACTTATGAATGGACAGTCCGCCAGAGAATTGACGTGTGCGGTTCCACCTTTTGAAATAACTAGCACCATGATATGTATCAATGAGCCAGCTCAGTTCAACAGATGTGACCCTTCCAATTTTCCCGTCTAGAATCAGTTCTTTTACCTTTCGATGGAAAGGATTGTAGCGATAATTAAAGGTGACCGTGACCTTCCCTTTACTTTCCGCCTCTTTTTCCATCACTTTTTTGGCGTCTTTTGCTGTTGTCACCATCGGCTTTTCAGTGATGACATCTAGATCATGGTCAAGTGCCTGCATGATATATGTGACATGTGTGTCATCCCTGCCTGCCACAATGACGATATCTGGTTTTGTTTCTTTGACCATCTGATCAAATGCATCTTCATGAAAAAACGAAACGCCCCGGAGTGACGGAAAACGCTCCTGACAAAGTGTATACCGCTGATGATCTATATCTAGGAGCCCTGTAATCCGATAATGCTCATTGAAATCCTCTATGAGCGGTTGAATAAACATATTGAACGCACGATGACTCAGCCCGCAAATCACGACCCGTTTCACATTCCCCACCCCATTTTCTATTGGTTTTCACGAAGCTGTTTCATGAGAGACAGCGCCTCTTCCGTCTTATCAGCATACACGGGAATGAAAGCGACCATATCTCGATGTAATTGAAAGGTATAGCCGTTGAGTTTTTTCTTTCCTTTATTGATTTGAACTGCATAATCGACCGTTTTCCCTGTCTTTTTGTCCTCGACCGTATATGGTCCTGCTGCTTGATCGCCTATTTCCATCTCTTCCAGCAGCTGAAAGCTTTCAGGATCATCATACGTTCTAAACATTTCTTCCGGAACAAGCATCACGTCCCCCTCTTTTGAGGTAATTTCAACAAGAAGCTTTTCAGGAATCGCCGGAAAGATGTGGACGCTATAAGTCTCTTGTTTCGGCTGAAAAGCCTTCTCCACTAATTGATCCTTCATTCCCTTTGACATATCAGAAAAAATCAGGACATCGATCCCGTTTGTTTTCCCATGACAGGCAGATAAACAAATGGCAGCGATGAAACTGATGAGCCATACGGCGGCTCTTTTTTGCCTCCTCATGCCTTTTGAAAAACAGACAGTTTTTCTAGCTCAGTTAACGCCATAATAAAAGCGCCTGCCCCGTGCAAGTCATTTGTGCTCCGCTCTCTTCCAACGTAGTAATCATAAAATCCCGCAGATGTTCCAATACAAATATCATTGATGGTAAAATCACCATTTTCTTTCTCAGCCGTCTTATGCTGAATCAAGCCTTGATATGCTTTGACCACATGATCAACATAACGGAGGCTCACATACCCTTCATTCATGGCCTTTGCCATGGCGTACATGAATAAACACGACCCCGAGCTTTCAAGCCAATTGTCACTGTGATTTCCTTTATCAATGATTTGATGCCAGAGACCTGTCTTTTGATCCTGGTACTTTGCCACACTTTCCAGCATGTCTGTCAGCGTTTCTTTCCACACCTTCCGCCTTTCATGATGCTCGGGCAGGTCCTCGATCATATCTGCTAATGCAAGGACATACCAGCCAAACGATCTTGCCCAAAACTCTGGGGAACAGCCGGTCTTTTGATCAGCCCATGGCATCGTTTTTCGTTCATCCCACGCATGATAATACAAACCTGTTTGTTCATCTTTCGTATGCTTTCTCATGAGATGCTCTTGATGAATGACCATATCCACTAGTGACTCTTCACCTTTAAGCTGAGCATACTTTAAGGCAAAAGGACCGCCCATGTAGAGACCATCGAGCCACATTTGATAAGCATAATTGTCTTTATGCCAAAATCCGCCCTCAGACGTGCGGTTTAGCGTACGATAAAGTCCGCGGAGCTTCTCCGCCGCCAGCACATACCGTTTCTCTCTCGTTCGTTCGTAAAGAGGGAATAAAATGAGTCCTGCTTGAATGGCATCAAGCTCATCCCTGCGAAATAATAAATTTCCGTACTCATCAATGAGGGAGTCCGCATAGTTTTTCACATAATCGAAATACGCCTCGTTCCCTGTTGCCTCATATAGCTTCATGACACCGCAAAGGAAAACCCCTTGATGATAATGCCATCTTCCAGCTGGCGGCAGCTCAATCGGTGTATACGCTTTCATAATGGTTTGTGCTAATTTCTCTGCATGCTCAAGTGGTGATCCCTTTTTAATCGATAATGTCATTCTTCCTCATCTCCCTTTTTAATAAATACCTTCTTCCCCGAATTTCTTCGCTAAACGGTTTGCCAGCATGACCAAAATAAGTCCAACGGCTGCTTTAAATAAACCAACAGCGGTACTATAGCTGAATTGTCCTTGCTTAAGACCTGCTGTATAAACGTACGTATCAAAAATCTCTGCTACTTCCCGGTTCGTTGCGTTCAGTAATAGATAGACATGCTCAAAGCCAAGCTCAAGCGTATCACCGATTTTTAAAATAAGCAGAACCACAATGACACTTTTAATGGCAGGAAGTGTGATGTGCCACATTTGTCTCAGTCTCCCGGCCCCATCCATTTTTGCTGCTTCATATAGCTGCGGATCTACCGCTGTAATCGCCGCAAGGTAAATGATTGTTGACCATCCTGCTTCCCGCCAGATTACCTGTAAAATGTACATCGGTCTAAACCATTCCTGACTAAGAAGGAAGTTAATCTTTTCTCCTCCAAAGAAAGCAATCAATTCATTAATTAACCCGCCATCTACTGTTAACAAAACAAAAGATAAGGACACGACAATTACCCATGACATGAAGTGAGGGATATAAATCATCGTCTGTACAAATTTCTTAAACAATGCCAATCTCACTTCATTTAAAAGAAGGGCTAATAAGATCGGAATTGGAAAGAAAATCACGACATTCATGGCAAATAAAATCAGCGTATTTTTTAATAAGATGAAAAAGGTTGGTTCTGTAAACAATCGAATAAAGTGTTTGAAGCCAACCCACTCACTGCCAAGAATGCCGAGAAACGGCTGGTAATCTTGAAAGGCAATAATGAGCCCCCACATTGGCACATATTTAAAAACAATAAAATAAATGAGCCCCGGCAAAATCATTAAATACAAAAACTTTTGACTAAGCAATTGATTAAGTAAGCGCTTTCTTTTTTCGCTTTTCAAAGCTGCCGCAGGCACACCCTTGGCAGTGACATCCTCTGTTTTCATTGATAAAGCCTCCCCTCATGCTAATGCATGTGTTAACTGTATCTTAAGGATGAAAAATCCGTCTACAATCATATCAACAGATCATATTTTCATAGGTGATGCTACTCAAAACGTTACATAAAACATAAGAAAATGATCCTGATCTCAGAAAATGATTATTGACAAACCTACCAGATTTTTGGATTAATAAATTAAGGGGAAAAGATTGTTTCGTTTGAAATGGGGGGTTTTATGAAAAGAAGGCAGTACAAATTTTATTACAAGCTAGTGACGTTTTTTTTCATACTTAGTACGATTCCTGTTATCATTGTCGGCATTTTTTCTTATCAGCATTCGCAAAAAACAGCACTTGAAAATATCTCAAATGAAAAGCTCGACAGCGTTAAACAAACGCAATCCAATATTGAGCATATTTTAAAAACTGTTGATCATTCTCTCACTCACTATGTCAGTTCGCCGCCTCTCCTTCAAACACTGGCAGAACCTTTAAATCCAGACCAATTCCAGCTTTATAATCAAGTACAGCAGGAACTGAACTACCTGCAAACCTTTGACACCGACCTTTCCAATATTACACTCGTCAGTAAAATGGAAGACTGGTACATGAACAATTCGGGGCTTTATCATGTCACAAGCGAAGACCAAGAAAAAGCGCTGACCTCTTACCTCAATATACCAAGTCACTCCAGCTGGGCACTTGAAGAGAATAATCCACTTGTTGCAACCAAAGAAGGAAAAGCATCCTTTTGCAAGTACAATGTGAATTTAATCAAACAACTGCCTATGAACAGCGTTCAAAAAAAGGGAATCGCTGTCGCCAGCATTCCAAGCTGCGTAATTGCTGATAACATGCCTGACTTCTCTCAATCGGATAGTATGTTTGTAATCGATACAAACGGAAAAGTGCTGCTACATAATCGCAAAGAACAAATTGGTGAATCGCTGAAACATCAAGATATCGTCAAACATGTGCTCTCACTTGAAAAACGATCAGGCCAATTTGATATGAAGGTCGACGAACTCAACTATCAAATCACATTTCAAAAATCAGATTATAATGAATGGACGTACCTATCCTTTGTTTCTATTCCAGAACTTAAACAGCAAACGAAATCAATTGGGTGGATTACCTTTATTATCTGCACTATTTTGTTAGCGCTTTCATTACTATTTTCATGGTTTGGTTCTAGACATTTTTATAAACCAATCCGCTTATTATACGAGTCATTTGCACGCAATGAATCATTTTTGCAAAAACAGCCTTTTCAAAATGAATTTGAGTTGATTGAATCGAGTATTAAACAAATGAAAGATCAAAACAATGATTTAGAGGAACGGATTGAGCAACAAGTGACACACTTACAGCAATACTTTATGGTACGGCTGCTGCTTGGAAAGCTGACAGATGAAGAAGTAAACAACCGGTTCCAAAGCTTAGGCTTTCCTCAGGGCTGGTCTCATTTGTCCATGCTTGTGACCCAAATCGATACATTAAAAGGAACACCTTATGAAAAAAAAGATGCTGACTTGCTTTTATTTGCGATCAATGGACTGATCGAGCAGATTATTCCGCAAGAAGAGCACCTTCAGCCAACCGTTGTCAATCAGCATCAAACAACGATTATCCTCAACCACTCAAAGTCAGATGAAGAGTTTACTGAATATTTAAATCAATTAGCAGAAAGCATTCAGCAGCGTATTGAAGAAGAGCTCGGTTTATCGATCAGCATTGGGATCAGCCGCCAGTTTAAGGAACTCACGATGGCAAAACATGCTTACATTGAAGGAAAAGAAGCCTTAAAATACAGACTCAAAGCAGAGAAAAAGTCCATTATCTTATATGAGCATATCCAGCAAGGAAAGACGTTCAAAACCCATTTTCCAAAGCAGCTGCAGCATGATTTATTTGATGCGATGAAAGCTGGCGATCAAGGCAAAGCGGATCACTATTTACATGTTCTCCTCCAATCCATTTTCTCTAAAAATGCAGGACCGCACGAATACCATATCGCCCTCGCTCGTTTTTTAAACAATTTAATTGAGCTGATGCATTTGCTGGGCATTGAATTATTTGAGGTCGAAGATAACAAAATGCTCTATGATACGATTTTTGAATTTAAAACCTTTGAAGATACGGAAGCATGGCTCAAACATGAGATCATCCGGCCAATTATTGACCAGCTTGCTGCACGTGAAGACTCACAATACAAAAACATCTCAGAAAAAATCATTCATATTATTCATCAAGAATTCGACTCAGATCTCACATTGGATGAAATCGCCACACGTCTGCATTACAATCCCAATTATTTAAGCAGCATTTTCAGAAAGGAAATGGATATCTCCTTTAGTGAGTATCTCTCTTCCTACAGACACCATGTCGCTAAAAACTGGCTAGTAGAAACCGATATGTCCGTCAAAGAAATTTCGGAAAAACTGAAATATAAAAACCCTCAAAATTTCATCCGGTCCTTCAAAAAGCTGGAAGGTACTACTCCTGGGAAATACCGCGACCAGAAAAAAGGCATGTAAGACAAAGAGTCCCGCTCTCACAAGAAAGCGGGACTCTTTTATTTAAACTGTTCATTTAAGATGCTGTCTTCCAGCACGGAAAGCGGCTCTCCATACACACGTTCAATATGAGCTGCCCCCCAATCGCATAGCGCATTGAGAATTCTTTCGAGCGACTGTCCGTATTCACTTAATTCATATTCCACTTTAGGCGGCACCTGTTCATAGACAATTCGATTAATGACCCCATCACTTTCAAGCTCTCTCAGCTGCTGCGTGAGCATTTTTTGTGTGATGTTTGGCATGAGCCGCTTCAATTCGCTCGTCCGTTTTTTCCCGTGTGTCAAATGACATAAAATCACACACTTCCACTTCCCGCCTATGACCTCAAGCGTTGCTTCCACAGAGATATTATATTTTTTCTTTTCCATCGAATGTTCACTCCTCTTTGTACGAACAGGCACTTTTTAGTACCTATATTACAAAAAAGTACGTACTTTTTTTTTCGTCATCTATGTTAGATAATAACTCTTGCCGATCGGCTTCGTCTATCAAAATGTCACCACAGAAGGATGTGAACTTACTTATGAAGAAAAAGCAAAACCATTTTGCTCTTCTCGCACTAGCGATTAGTGCTTTTGCTATAGGAACAACTGAGTTCATTAGTGTCGGTCTTTTGCCAATGATCTCAGAAGACTTTGGAGTGAGCGTCAGTCAGGCGGGCTGGACTGTCTCTTTATATGCACTTGGTGTGACATTTGGTGCGCCTATTTTGACTTCCCTTACTTCCACGATGAAAAGAAAGACATTGCTTTTGCTCATTATGCTCGTCTTTTTGATTGGTAATACACTTGCCACCGTTGCCCCGACTTTTTCAGTGCTGTTAATCGGCCGGGTGATTTCAGCCTTGTCCCATGGAATCTTCATGTCCATCGGTTCTACGATTGCTGCAAGCCTTGTCGTGAAAGAAAAACGAGCAAGCGCGATTGCCTTTATGTTCACTGGTTTAACAGTAGCAACTGTGACAGGTGTGCCATTCGGGACATTTCTTGGTCACGAGTTCGGCTGGCGGACATCATTTGGTGTGATTGTGATCATTGGTCTAATTGCACTGATTTCCAACTATTTTCTTGTTCCGTCTGAATTAAAGCAGGGTGTGAAAACATCTTTTAAAGATCAAGCTGTCCTATTAAAAACAAAAAGAATATTGCTTTTATTTGTCATTACAGCCACAGGGTATGGAGGAACCTTTGTCGTCTTCACGTATTTATCTCCTCTCTTGCAGCATGTGACAGGTCTTGCGCCTGGGGCTGTGGCCTTGATCCTGCTTTTATACGGAATCACGATCGCAGCTGGAAATGTCATTGGCGGAAAAGCTGCTAATGAACAGCCAATGAAAGCACTGATCTATATGTTTATTATCCAAAGCATCATCTTGTTTATCCTTAGCTTCACTGCAGGATTCACAGTATTAGGCATTGGAACCGTCATGCTAATGGGACTGTTTGCTTTCATGAATGTGCCTGGGCTGCAAGTAGCCGTCGTTGATTTTGCAGAAAGATACACACCTGGAGCGGTCGACGTCGCATCTGCAATGAATATCGCTGCCTTTAATGCCGGTATTGCCATTGGCTCATTTTTAGGCGGCATCGTGACAGATACACTTGGGCTTGTGCATACAGGCTGGGTCGGCGGCATCATGGTCCTCATCGCAGCGATTCTTACGATGATCAGTTATCAAATGGAACAAAAAGAACAAACACACACCATTTAAAGGAGTTTTTATGATGGAACATTTACAAAGTACAAAAACATTAAACAATGGGGTTCTCATGCCAGGCTTTGGCCTTGGTGTATTCAAGGTAGAAGATGGAGCAGAATTAGTTGATGCTGTCAAAACAGCCATTCAATTAGGCTATCGCAGTATTGATACAGCGGCTATTTACGGAAATGAAGAAGGTGTTGGACGAGGCATACAGCTTGGTTTAGCAGAAACAGGACTGCGCCGTGAGGACATCTTTGTCACCTCAAAAGTGTGGAATGCCGATTTAGGATATGAATCTACTCTAAATGCATACGAAGAAAGCTTAAAAAAGCTTCAGCTTGACTACCTTGACCTGTATTTAATCCATTGGCCGGTTGAAGGAAAATACAAAGAAGCTTGGCGTGCACTGGAAACCTTGTATCGTGAAGGAAAGGTCAGAGCCATCGGAGTGAGCAACTTCCAGCCGCATCACCTAGACGAGCTATTAAAAGATGCAGACATCAAACCAGCGATCAACCAAGTAGAATTTCATCCAAAACTAACGCAGGAAACACTCTCTACGTATTTGAACTCTCGCGGCATTCAAATGGAAGCTTGGTCACCGCTGATGCAGGGTGAACTGCTGCATCACCCGCTGATCACAGAGCTCGCAGACACATACGGTAAAACACCTGCTCAAATTATTTTGCGCTGGGATGTACAAAAAGGTGTCATCACTATCCCAAAATCAACGAAAGCACATCGTTTAAAGGAAAACGCTGATATATTTGATTTTGTCTTATCTGATGAAGATATGAAACGTCTTTCTGACTTAAATGAAAACAAACGTATCGGTCCAGATCCAGATAACTTCGACTTTTAATGAAAACACCCCCGCTTTTTTGCTTTGCGGGGGTGTTCCTATTGGTCATTTTGATTTTTTAAAGGCAGCTTCATATTCTTCTATGATTTTATTCCCACCATTGGATTTCCACTTCTCTACATCCTTCTGAAATTGATCTTCACTGATGTCTCCAAGAATGAACTTATACGTCGCATCATCGATGATTTTCTTCAATTCGTTTCCACGCTCTGATGCTGTTTCTGAATAAAGGCTTTCAGCAGGGTTGGCAACAATGATGTTTTGATTGTCTTCTTCTAGCTCTTCATATTTAGAACGAACTGCATCCCCTTTATTTTTCAAGTAACGTTTATCAATTCCTACAAGACTGACAAGCGGCTGTACATCTGTCTGCCAGTCTTTCACTTGGCTTTCTTCCCTGACAAATGTATTTCCTTCTTCTTTCTTATAATGCTTGCCATCTATACCGTACGTCATGAGACCATATACATCTTCTTCGGCAATACGGTCAAAGAAGGCCAAAATCCGCTTTAATTCCGCCTCTGATTTCACGCTTGTTTTAGGGAATGCGAAGATGCCATTATGCCCCCCTGATGCCCACACACGTTCTTTGCCATCTGGGCCTTTGATTCGGTTGATAATATCTACTTTCATGTTTTTATCTGTCGCATCATCTCTCAGGTTCACGGCATCTACCATATTTCCAACATAGATACCTGCTTTTCCTTGTGAGAATAATTCCTGCTGCTGTGTTTTGCTTGTCACTGGGAAGTCTTTGTTGATATAGCCATTGTCGCGCAGCTTTTTCATGTATTTCATTGTATTCATGTACTCATCTGTCATAAAGTCCGGCGTGAATTTCCCGTTTTCTTCTTTCCAGTCTGTCGGCATTCCTTCATATGAACCAAGTGTTTTAAATGCGCCATAAATTAAATCGTTACGATCCGTAAAGCCAATTGTATCGGCTTTTCCGTTTTGATTCGGGTCTTTTTCCGTAAAGGCTTTGGCTACTTCATACAAATCATCCAATGTTTTTGGTGTATCCAAATTTAAATTTTCAAGCCAATCCTTTCGAATGACAATCCCTTGTCTTGAAAGTGGTCTTTCTCTATAGATGCCATAAAGCTTACCGTCTATAGAGGCGTTTTTATTAATCAGTTCGTTCATCTTACTTAAATTTGGATAATCCTTTAAATACGGACCGACTTCCCAAAACATGCCTGATCTGAACGCATTAATCGCAGACGAATTTTTAATGTCTTGAATCGTCACAATTTGCGGCAAATTCCCTGCTGCAAGTGCGGAGTTTAAACGATCTTCCTTCACTGCATCAGGCACCCATGTAATATCAAGCTCTGTATTTGTGAGCTTCTCAATCTCTTTTAAAACGGAATCCTTCGGTGGCTGCTGATGATACAAAATCGCCATCCATGTCAGCTTTACCTTTTTGTCTAAATCAACCTTCTCATCTGATGAGTTTGCCCCTTTACTTGAACAGGCTGACAGAATACCGCTTGCTGCAAATAACAGGACAAACGCAATCAGCCATAATTTCTTTCTCCCCATAAGATCCCTCCGTTGTTCCATCTTTTTAACCCTTTACAGAACCTAGTAATGCCCCTTTGTTGAAATGCTTTTGAATAAATGGATAGACAAGCAGAACCGGAATGGTTGCCACAACAATGACAGCCATTTTAATCGTCTGGTCTGGCGGTGGTGTGGATGAGCCCATATCCGACATATCTCCCTGCATTCCGCTTGAGACAATGACAATCTGTCTCAGCAGCACCTGAATCGGCCACTTCACTGAATCATTTAAATACAAAATGGCGGTCATGTACGTATTCCAATACGTCACAGCATAAAAAAGTGAAATGGTTGCAATGGCAGGCAAAGAAAGTGGGAGCACAATTTTAAAGAAAATCCCTAAATCGTTACAACCGTCCATCTTCGCTGATTCCTCAAGGCTTGCCGGTATGTTTTGAAAGAAGTTTTTCAAAATGATTAAGTTGAACGCATTGATTGCAACCGGAAGAATAAGTGACCAATAGGTATCAAGCAGACCAAGTGTTTTCACCACAATAAACGTCGGAATCATACCCCCGCTAAACAGCATCGTGAAAACAACGAGAAACATCAGTGTTCTCCGGCCTTTTAGCTCCTGGCGAGACAGACCGTATGCCATAAGCGAGGACAAAAACATGCTGACAGCTGTTCCAACAAGCGTCACAAGAATGGACACAATGAGGCTGCGATACACAATATCTGTAGAAAAAATATATCGATATGCCTCTAAAGAAAACGTCGTCGGGAACAAGATAAACTTCTTCGTGATGACCTCTTCTACTGTTGCAAAAGAGGCAGCAATGACATGGATGAACGGAAGCACACATATTAATGCGAACATGAGTAGAAAAGAGTAATTAAATAAATTGAACAATCGGCCTTTAATAGAACGATCTATGTTCATCACGCCCTTTCCTTGAAAGCGTTATCATTTCATCTGAAAGTAAGCTGCAGCCTGTGACGATATCGTGATTAAAATGTAACAAACGGGGGAAGAAAGCGTCTATAATCATTTTGACAGACCAACTGGATAGATCATATCAGCCGTGCTTTTGTGCTCATGAAACAAAAGAATAAGATCATTAACTCATGACATGATTATGCCTTATGCTCGATCATTTTCTTCGAGGATTTCCGTCGTATTGACATCTGGTTCATAGCCTAACTCCAGCTTCGTTTTCTCAGTAGACCACGGCTTTTCTTCATTCTCTGATACAGCATAATAGGTCCCAAAGGGAATATCCGATTCAATCGCTGCCTTTATCATACCTGTAAGATCCTCATGTGACAGCAGAGTTCTTTTTGTTCTTTGCTTTTTATGCAATGCCTTCATCTCATCTGTTACAACTGTTCCAATTCTTAAATTGATGACAGACATTCCCGATTGATCGTGGAACAAACGTCCCAGCTGTTCGGAAGCAAACTTTAAAATGCCATAGACATTTTTAGTCGCAGGCACATCGTCAGTTGTAATCTGCCGTCCAAGTAAGGAGCGTCCATCCTCTTCATAACGATCCGTCACATGGTTGCTGCTTGCAAAAATGACTTTTCGTATGCCATGCCGGGCGGCTGAACGAAACATATAATAGGTACTCCTCCAAAAAATATCAGTCATTTTTGCAAATTCTTCATGATCCATCACATCATGCGTCATGTCCATGTTTAGAAGATGCAAAATGACATCTGTATCCCGCGGAATTGCCTCATATACATTCTGTTCATTCGCTGCATCGGCTAAAATGACTCCTTCTACACAGCTCGTTAGATCAATAATCGTGACGCTGTACTCAGTAGAGAGCACTTTTGTTAAAATACGTCCAATCACACCGCATCCGCCAATGATGGTGATTTTTTTCATCTAGTCTCCTCCTTTCTTTTGACGTAGTATGTCCAAGCGTTTCTTGATTACAGCCACTTTTTCAAAAATCGTGTCGCCTCGTGACGCATAGCGGCTGTTTCAAAATGACCTGCATGAAGACGGGTAAGCTGATATCGTTCTTTCAATGAAGCAGCTTCATAGGTTTGACTCAATACCTTTTGAATCCTTCCAACGCCTTCAGCAGGCGTGAGCTGATCAAGTTTTCCAACTAAGCTTAAATGCGGTCTTGGAAAAATCATTTCTTGAATGTCCGCTGCTGTAAAATGCTTCGCCAAACTCGGTACATAGTAATAAAAGCCATGTCTGTCCAAATTGTTCGTTTCAATTAATGTATGATGGTCCACCTGTGCGCAAAGATCAATACACACACTGACCCTCTCATCAAGTGCAGCCGTCCACCAGGAAAGAAGACCGCCCATTGACATCCCAAAGACAGCTAACCTGTCCGCCAGCACATCAGATCGAGACAGCAAATAATCAATCGCACACATACTTTCATACAGCATCATGCCCCACATCACTTTTCCTGTTAAAAGCATTTCCTTAAAAATTTCACTTTCTGTTCTTCCTCTTCTCTCACCAAACCCTGCATGATCAATGGCCAGTACACTATATCCTTTTGATGTAAACTCTTTTGCATATGAAGGCTCTTGCAAATAATGGGCACCCTTTAACAGCTCTTCCTTCCCATTCACGTAATTCCCGCCATGAGAGTGCTGGAACAGCACAACGGGTCTTTTTTTCACTGTATCCTTCGGTTTCACGAAATAAGCAGGTACTTCCTCTACACCATTCATGGAGAGAATGAGTGTTTCCACTACATATGATTCACGTTCCTCCATTTTTAACGTATAAGCCTCCACGCGATGACGTTCTGGCATTTCTCCTAACAGACTGAGCAGTTGTTCACGTTTGCTTTCCTTTTCCATTGACGTCACTCCTCATTTTCTTGATCACCTGTTAAAATACGAGACCGATGCGGGAATCACCTTGTTTTCGACAAAATTATGTCCCGGGAAATAAAGAACACCCATCGGTTCATACCGATGGGTGTCATCATTAGTTCGCAACAATATTGACAAGCTTCCCAGGAACTGCAATCACTTTACGAATGGTTTTCCCTTCAAGCTGTTCTTTTACACGTGCATCATTTTTCGCGAGCTCTTCTAACTGCTCCCTTGTTGCATCAGCAGGAACGGTTAATTTTGCTTTTACTTTACCGTTAAGCTGTACGACAATTTCTACTTCATCGTCGACAAGCTTTGACTCATCATATTGAGGCCATGCTTCATAAGAAATAGATCCTTCATGACCAAGTTTATTCCAAAGCTCTTCTGCTAAATGCGGTGCAATTGGAGAAAGAAGCTTTACAAAGCCTTCTGCATATTCTTTCGGCAGTGTATCCGCCTTATAGGCATCGTTGATAAACACCATTAATTGTGAAATGCCTGTATTGAAACGCAAGCCTTCATAATGATCCGTTACCTTCATGACTGTTTCATGATAGCTGCGTTCTAATGCGCCGCCAGATTGCTCTGTCACTTTATCACTGAGTGAGCCATCTTCATTTGTAAAGAGACGCCATACACGATCAAGGAAACGACGAGCGCCATCAAGTCCTGTTTCAGACCAAGCAATTGACGCATCTAAAGGTCCCATGAACATTTCATAAAGTCGTAATGTATCCGCACCATGAGATTCTACGATATCATCTGGGTTGACCACATTTCCTTTTGATTTACTCATTTTTTCATTGTTTTCCCCAAGAATCATACCTTGGTTGAACAATTTCATGAAAGGTTCTTTTGTTGGAACAACACCGATATCATACAAGAACTTATGCCAGAAGCGTGCATATAGAAGATGCAGTACAGCGTGTTCTGCTCCGCCGATATACACATCAACTGGAAGCCATTTCTTCAGCTTCTCAGGAGAGGCAAGCTCTTCTGTGTTATGAGGATCAATATAACGTAAGAAATACCAGCAGCTGCCTGCCCATTGCGGCATTGTATTCGTTTCGCGGCGGCCTTTTTTACCTGTAACAGGATCTACAACCTCAACCCAGTCTTTAATATTGGCTAATGGTGATTCACCTGTACCACTTGGCTTAATCTCTGTCGTCTTAGGCAAGATCAGTGGAAGCTCTTCTTCTGAAACAGCTGAAGATGTTCCGTCCTCCCAATGAATGATTGGAATCGGCTCACCCCAGTAGCGCTGACGGCTGAACAGCCAGTCTCTTAAACGATATGTGACTTTCTTTTCACCTTTTTGATGTTCTTCAAGCCATGCAATCGCTTTTTCAATCGCTTCTTCTTTTCCTAAGCCATTTAGGAAATCAGAGTTAATGTGCTTTCCATCACCTGTGTAGGCTTCTTTTTCAATGTCTCCGCCTTCTACAACTTCTTTAATTGGAAGATCAAAGGTTTTGGCGAATTCATAGTCACGTTCATCATGGGCAGGAACCGCCATAATGGCTCCAGTTCCATAAGTCGCCAGCACGTAATCGGCAATCCAGATCGGCATCTTTTCACCATTTAAAGGATTGATGGCATACGCTCCAGTGAAAATACCTGTCTTCGTTTTAGCAAGATCTGTCCGCTCTAAGTCACTCTTTGATTGAATCTCTTTGATATACGCTTTGACAGCTTCTTTTTGAGCATCTGATGTAATTTTTTCAACAAGTGCATGCTCTGGTGCAAGCACTGCATATGTTGCGCCAAATAGTGTATCAGGACGCGTTGTGAAAACCGTAAACTGTTCGTCATGTCCTTCTACTTCAAAATGAACGTGCGCACCTTCAGAGCGTCCGATCCAGTTACGCTGCATATCTTTGATGCTTTCAGGCCAATCAATGTCCTCTAAATCTTCTAACAGCCTGTCCGCATATGCTGTAATCTTTAGCATCCACTGCTTCATAGGACGTCTTTCAACAGGATGGCCTCCGCGTTCACTTTTTCCATCAATGACTTCTTCATTTGCAAGCACTGTGCCAAGCGCTGGGCACCAGTTCACTGGTACTTCATCAATATAGGCCAATCCTTTTTCGTACAATTTTAAGAAAATCCATTGTGTCCATTTGTAGTAATTCGGATCTGTCGTGTTAATTTCTCGATCCCAATCATACGAGAACCCTAGTGATTGAATTTGGCGGCGGAAGTTATTGATGTTCTCTTCTGTAAAGGCCGCCGGGTCATTTCCTGTATCAAGTGCATACTGTTCTGCGGGGAGACCAAATGCGTCCCATCCCATTGGATGAAGAACATCATATCCCTGCATACGTTTCATGCGTGATAGAATATCCGTTGCTGTATAGCCCTCAGGGTGCCCGACATGAAGCCCTGCTCCTGATGGATATGGAAACATATCAAGTGCATAAAACTTCGGTTTATCTTCCGAGTCAGATGTGGCGAATGTTTTATGTGTCAGCCAATAATCCTGCCACTTCTTTTCAATTTCCCGATGCTGAAAACTCAATGTGAAAACCTCCTTTAATATGTACGGCTTTATCTGCTTAGATGACCACTGCAAGAATTCAGATTTTTCTAAAATCAACAAAAAACCCTCATCCCTGGAAAGGGACGAGAGATTTTTTGGTTCCCGCGGTACCACCCTTGTTAGCGTAACATGCTGTTCGTACGCTCACTTAATATCTTTAACGCAGACATGCGACAGAAGCTTTAACGCAACTGCAACTCTGAGGCGAGTTCAGAAGCAGATTTGATTGACTTTCACCAGCCGTCAATTCTCTAAAGACAAATACTGCTTTCCTACTACTCCTCTTCACTGTTCTTATCGTAACCGTCATCTAAGTAGTATTTTATAGAATTATGATCATAAGTGCAAGCAGGTTTGTATACAATGGAAATGTACCCTAGACTAGGGTAAAGTAGAGGATATTATTCGTGTGGAGATCGGTTATGACGGTTGGAGCCTGCATCCTGTGAACGTTCTTCTCTCACAAAATCGAAGCTTCGCAGAACTGCTTCTCCTCCGTAACCTGAAATAATGGATAAGATGATCAAGTGCAGACTAGATTCGGGATTTGAGGATAAGACAAGCAGTGTAGCGGCAATCATCCCAACGAGCCAATCTTCAATAAACCCTAAGTAAATAAACTTTTTTGTCATTCTGGGCTTCTCTAGCCTGCCTTTTTTCTTTACGTGACCGAGAATGCCCATGACCCCTCCAATGGCGCAAGCAATAATGACTTGTTGCAGCATTTTCATCACCTTCCTAAAGCCCTTAGAATAGTAAAGCGACTTCAGGCTGTCCAGCCCCCTGTAATGCCATTCTGCTGTTCCGTCATAATCCATGTAAAAGGTCTATTCTCTCTAACGAAGAAAAAAAGCTTGTTTCTTCCATTATATGTGAATGACCTAAAAACAATCTTGATGCATTGGAATCATTTTTACCTAATCCATATTAACTATTTTTGTCATTTTATGAATGATGAGTAATTGATCCCTTCTTTTTCTAATGAAAAGTCTCCTTACTTACTCTATTCTAATGGAGGACAAACTATGATGACAAATTTAACAAAGCGTTTGCAATCGTTGAAACAGAACATATGTTATGTTACGTTTAAAAGGATTCGTTTGGTTGAAAAGACAACCATTTGATATGTCTTATAGCAGCAAAGGAGGGTAATATGGTCAGCTCGAACATTTTCGGCTTGCAAAAACAGCTTGAACTCATCAAAAAAGCGCTGGATCATGCGCGGATCGGTGTTGTCATTACAGACCCTTCCTTAGAGGATAACCCTATCGTTTATGTGAATCACGGCTTTACACAAATGACTGGATACAAACCAGATGAGATTCTTGGTCGTAATTGTCGATTCCTTCAAGGAAAAGACACGGATCAAAAGCAGCTTGCTTTAATTCGTGATGGAATTCAAAACAAAACACCTATTACCACACAGCTAAAAAATTATAAAAAAGACGGCACTTTTTTTTGGAATGAACTCAATATAGATCCTCTATACATTGAACAAGATGACAAAACATTTTTCATTGGTTTTCAAAAGGATATTACGAAACAGAAAGAATATGAACAGCTCCTAGAAGATTCCTTACAGGAAGTCACCTCTCTTTCGACGCCAATCGTCCCAATCAAAAATGGTGTATCTGCTCTTCCGCTTATCGGAAAATTATCTGAAGAACGCTTTGATGCCATTGTCGCTAAGTTAACCTGTATATTAGATGATTCAAAGGATGATTATTTAATTGTCGACCTTTCTGGTTTAATCGAGGTCGATGATTCCGTCGCAGCACGTATTTTCAAACTGCATCATCTTCTCAATCTAACTGGAACCGAACTGATCATCACTGGGATTAAGCCGCAGCTTGCGCTGAAAATGAAAGACCTCGATACAGATTTCCAGAAGACGATCACTTATTTGACAGTAAAAGAAGCCATAAAAGGATTACCATTAGCTGAAAACCCTGTGTAAACAGGGTTTTTTTAATTGAACCGCTCCCCAAAATGGAAAAATGAGGTATGATAGGTGTAAATAGCAATTTAGGGGGGCTGTTAGATATGTTGTTACTCATATTAGGACTTTTATGTGTTTGTTTTGCCATCGGATATGCCGTCAATTTCTTCTTACTCAAACGCAAGAACGAGCTGATTTTTTCAAAGAAACTTTTTTATCCTTTTTTGATCATTGGTCTCTTCTTTTCCATTATGTCATTACCGCTTACTGCTGGAAATGCGCCAAAGGCACAAGCCGATCCATCTTCTGAACAGCTGTTAAAGGATCAAAAGGAACTCTCATCTGACATTTCGCGCTTAAAAGCTGATAAAGAGTCGCTTATCTCCTCTTTAGAAGATGCAGAGAAGGAAAAAGAAAAGCTGGAAAAAAAGCTGGAAACCATCACCTCAGAAAAAGAAACGGTCAAAAAGCAAGAGAAGACCATTCAATCGCTTGAAGAGAAAATAGACAAGCTCACCTCCAGCAATGAAACACTCAAACAAGAAATCAAGAATAGCAGCAGCGATACGAAGTCTTCCACCGTCCAGCGCTCCGCACCTAAAGATGAAGGAAAAAGCACAGGCGGTCATGAATCACAAAAGGAAACAAAAAAAGAATCGGCTGCCTGTAACATTAAAGGGAGTGTCAACGGCATTTACCACACACCAAGCAGCAGATACTACTCTAGAACAAAGAATGTAACCAAAATGTTCTGCTCAGTAGAAGAAGCAGAGCGTGCCGGATACAGGGCACCTAAGCAATAGCGATGTTTAATGAAGATAAAAAAAAGAACCTCCTGAGCGCCCAATCGGGTTTACAGGAGGGTTTTTTTTAGATTTCTCTTCTTAAAGCTGCTAATACATTCGTTTTTGTTGCCTTACGTGCCGGGTTAAGCCCTGAAATGATCGCTACCCCTGCGCTGATCACTGTCGCTGTAATGACAAGGCTGAGTGGAATATAGGAAAAAGTAATCGAGAATTGATCGCTTGATCCTCCCTCAGACATGGACGACAAAATGGGTGGGATGATTAAATTAACGGCGAAACTAATCAAATATGAGATGATAATACCGATGATTGATCCGATTACTCCAATATAAGCACTTTCCATTAGGAACATCCGCTTGATAATGGATGGATTCGCGCCAATGGCTTTCATAATCCCAATCTCTTGTGTTCGCTCTGTTACCGCCATGGTCATCGTATTGAAAATTCCGATGGCAGAAATAATGACTGCAATACATCCGACAAAAATGAGTCCAATTTTGAAGACCGTAAAGAACATATCCATTCCTTCAAGCTGGTTCGTCACAGAGATGACTTGATAGCCCTCATCTGTTAGTTTATTCGTGAGCGTACCGACATTGTCGAATTTATCTGCATAAACAGAGGTCTTTTTCTCGACATTTCCTGCTTCAGGAGACAGGTCGAGTATTTGACCAAATTCTTTTTCATAAGCATTCGGAATTAGAATTTTATGATCCTCCTGCCACTCCAAATTCGGCTTTTTCAAAACACCTACTACACGGAAATCAAATGTTTTTTCTTTAACGACTTCACCTTCTTCATTTAGTTTTGGCACTTTGATTTGAATCACTTTATTTAAAATATCCTTCGTGTAGCCTTTTGGCTCCTTCGGTGTTTCTTCCCCATTTGACGTCTGGTTTAATTCTTTTTCATAGGCTTCGCGTTCTTTTTTTGTCCACAATTGCTGCGCCATATGATACCCAACCACAATTTCGTTCGCTGATGTTGGGACTTTTCCTCGGTCTAGTTCAAGACCTGCTTCTTTTTCTTCTTTCATATCAGTCAAAGCAGCCTGCGTTTCACTTGAACGGTTATCGAGCTCGACGTTAACCGATGGATTGATTGCCGTTCTTGAGACGACAGATTTCACATGATCATATTTCTTTAAATCATCAATCTTAACGTCTCCTTTTTCTTTTCCTAACACTTTAATTTCTGTGATGATTTGCTGTTTCATAATTTCATCTTGAGCTGATTTTTGCAAACCAAAACCGACAGACGCTAGAACGATTAAGAAAGAGCATGCCATTGTCGTCGCAAGAATGGTCATAAACACACGCAATCTATTTTTCTTCATATTTCTTCTAATGAATTTGACCTGATCTCTAAATTTCAATGGATTGTTCCCCTTTCTTTAATACACCATCGTGAAGCTGGAACGTTGTGTCTGCAATTGAAGCGACTTCATCGTCATGTGTAATGATGACAAATGTAATTCCTTTTTCACGATTGAGCTGCTGGATAAAGGCTAAAATTTCCCCTTCAGTTTCTGAATCCAGACTGCCTGTTGGTTCATCCGCTAAAATAATTGATGGATTTAAAATCAAGGCTCTTGCAATACTCACACGTTGCTGCTGTCCGCCTGACAGCTCATTTGGGTAATGTCCTGCGTGATGTTCAAGTCCTACTCGTTTCAGCATTTCTTTTACTTTCGCCTTTCGTTCAGACGGCTTCACCCCTTTTAAAGTGAGCGGAAGTTCAACATTCTCATACGTTGTTAAGCTCCCGATCAACTGAAAGCTTTGAAAGATAAAGCCAAAGTGATCTAAGCGAAAGTCTGCCCATTCTTTTTCATTAAAGCCGGTCACATCGGTGCCATCAATGACAATTTTTCCGCTCGTTGGCGTAATATAGCCTGATATTAAGTTCAATAAAGTTGATTTCCCCGAACCACTTCGTCCAACAATACAAGCAATATCGCCTCTTTTGATGGACAGGTCAATTCCTTTCAGCACAGGAATTTCATTTTCCCTGCCCTTTTTACCAATTTTAAATACATGATCTAATGCTTGAATCTGAATCATCTCTACTCCCCTGCTCTCTGTTTATCTTTTTCGATAGATTAAGAAATAACTCGTTAGTGCGCCCACAGCTCCACCGATGAGCATGCCAACGATATAACCAAATATGGAATTATCTGAAGAAAAACCAAACCATCCAAACCCTAGAACACCGAAGACAATGACCATAATCTGAATAGGTCTATTCAGATTTGAATAAAGAAAGAAGCGGCCATTTCGTTCAATTGGATGTTTTATAAAGCTAATTAAGCCAATTAGATAAAACAGAACCACCATGACAATAGGTATAATGATTTTTTCGCCTGAGAACCAAAGAGGATAATCAGATCGGAAAGGTTCATCTATAATATAGTTGATTGGAGACATAGGCGATATCAAATAAGCGAAGCTCTTATCTAACCAACTTCCACTTGTCTTGATAATAAAATCTAAATGAACAAGCGGTAATCCGATCACTAAAAAGGGTAAAATAGCTGTGCTGAACCCAACGATTGATTGCGCAATGGAACTTCCGGTTAAAGTACCCGCTGCAAAAAATAAACTATAAAACATTAAAGAGGACACAAGCGAAATGACATAACCGCTATGAAAACCAGGTATCTCTAGTGGGTTAAGTCCTAAAATAAGTAAATAAGTAAGAATATAAGAAACGGCATGAACGACTGCAATAATTCCAGCACCTAAGAAGAACTTAGTATGATAGATCGAACTTCTGCTAAATGGCAAGGATAAGGTAAAGTCCATATGCCCTTTATTTCTCTCAAATCCTAGCTGAATGACAGCAAAGAAGAGCCCCATTAACCAGGAAAGGGAAAGAAAAGCATCTGTTTTAAAGATATAAGAAAAGCGTGGTGAATCCGTAATACACTCTGTATCATTTAGACATGTTTGAAAAGACGAATATTCCATTAAGAATGCGAAGGGCGTCGCAAGCGCAGCAACAAGCATCACTAAAATGAATGTCAGCTCTGATTGCTTCCACTCCTTATATAATAATTGCCGCTTTACCATCTGCGTTTCCCTCCAAACTTCGCAATGAATACTTCTTCTAAATTCACAGGCAGTTCATGCCATACTTTTGGTTTCAGTGACTTCAAGTACTCTTTAGCTTCTTCGTCGGTTTTTAGAACAAGCGCTGTATAGAAAACGCCCGCTTGATCCAAAATCGCCACGCCATTTTTTCGAATACTTAAGTTCATATCTTCTTCAAAGGCCATTTGGATTTTGACATAGTCATTCTTTAATTCATCTAAATCCATGACACTTGTGAGTTCATTTCCTTCTAAAAATCCAATTCGATTACACATGCGCTCAATGTCCTCTAAGCGGTGAGATGTAATTAAAATCGTTGTTTGTCGTTCTGCCACCTCGTCAATCATCAGCTGAAGAACGTCATTTCTTGTGACGGCGTCAATTCCATCAGTCGGCTCATCTAATAAAATGACCGCTGGTTTGATGGCAAAGCTTAAAATTAATGACAGCTGTTTCTTTAACCCTGTCGACAACTCACGATACTTCACTTTTTCCGGAATTTCATAGCGGTTCACAAGCTCATTGGCATAGGTCACGTCAAACTTTGGATATATATGCTTTAACAGCTGGACAAGCTGTCCGTAATTGTATCTATCAAAGTAAGGATTCACGACTGGCATGAATACAATATTTTGCTTTACTAAAGGGTGGTCTTTCACCAGCACATCTTTAAAATAAATCTCTCCTTCATCCGGAAGAAGAATTTGCTGAATCAATCTGAGAAGTGTTGTTTTCCCAGAGCCATTACGGCCAAGCAGACCGAAGATCTCACCTTCGCCTATTTTGAAGGAAACGTCGCTGAGTACTTCGCGTCCATTTAATTTCTTCGATACATTTCTGACCTCAATCAACTTGTTTTCCTCCTTTTAGACTTGAGCCGATCTCTTCCAGCCATTCCTTGAGCTGATGAATATCAATACCAGCATAATGAGCTTCTATGATGAGTTGTCTTAACTGTTCTTTCATCTCGAGCACCTTCCCTTCATTCAGCTTTAACTGAGCACCTTCTGTTACATACGTACCGCGGCCCCGCAGAGTTTCAATAATCCCTTCCCGTTCCAGCTCTTTATACGCTTTACTGACGGTGTTTGGGTTGGCAATAATAATGGTGGCGAGCTCTCTGACAGAGGGCAGTTTGTCACCTGGCTTCATCACGCCTTTTAAACATAAAATTTTAAGCTGCTCAATGATTTGTTCATATATTGGCGCAGCGCTTCTTGGATCTATTTGAATCATGATGACTCCCTCTTTCCTCATTCATGCTTTTGCAGTCCTATCGCTTGATCATGTCCTTGCATTAAAGGAACTGAATTGGGTATCAAATCTTTTTGAACTTCAAAACCAATGAAAACAAGAACGAAAAAAAATGTACATGCTAACGCAACAGCCAGCACCATCCACTTCAAATTGATTGGTTTTTTTTCTTTTTTCATGGTTGAACACCTTTCTTCACTTTTTAAGCGTCTGTAGTGTATTAGTTGATGTAGTACACTTAATACAATATAGACACCCAGCATAAAAGTCAATAGCTTATTAAAAAATAAAAAACAGACCCTTAAAAGAAGGATCTGTTCATCATTCATTATCGTAGGAAATCCCTAAAATCATTTGGTTTTGCAAGCTCTGAATTTGAACACGCGCCCTGTCTAACCGTTCTCTTTGCTGGTCATTGGCGACATCTTTTAATTTTTCTAATTCATTGACCGTATTCTCAAGCATGAGCTGTGCTTTTGAAAACTCTTCCTCATTATAATGTTCCTGACGTGAGCTCAAATCAAATTGTTCATTTGCAAACTCAAGGGTTTCCGTACTTTTTTGGATAAATTCATCGATCGACTGCCTTGTTGCCATCTTACATTCCCTCCATTTCATCATCGCTCCCGCCTATTTTGCCCATGTAACGCTTTTTCACTAAAGAAAATGTTGGACAGATTCAATTGTCCTCCTTCGTGATTTTTGTTAAACTTTAAGGATGCCTATTATTATGCAAGGAGGTTACTGACTTGGATCAGCATAACCCTTTTTTATATTCAAACAGTGAAAAACGTTATCACACATGGAACTACCATTTGCGTGAACACTTTGGTCATAAAGTATTTAAAGTAGCCTTAGACGGCGGCTTTGACTGCCCAAACCGTGATGGTACTGTAGCCCACGGCGGCTGTACATTTTGCAGTGCCGCTGGATCTGGTGACTTTGCAGGAAACCGGGCTGATGATCTCATCACTCAATTTAACGAAATCAAAGACCGGATGCATACAAAATGGAAAGACGGAAAATACATGGCGTATTTCCAGGCGTATACAAACACACACGCTCCGCTACCTGTCCTAAAAGAAAAATATGAAACCGTTATGAATCTGGATGGTGTCGTAGGTCTATCCATTGCAACAAGACCTGACTGTCTGCCGGATGACGTAGTGGAGTATTTAGCCGAATTAAACGAACGCACTTACCTATGGGTAGAGCTTGGTCTTCAAACAGTACACGAACGGACAGCTATGCTCATCAACCGTGCTCATGATTATGAATGCTACGTTGAAGGTGTAGAAAAACTGCGAAAACACGGAATTCGTGTCTGCTCACATATCATCAATGGACTGCCTCTTGAAAACCGGGACATGATGATGGAAACAGCAAAAGCTGTTGCGGATTTAGATGTGCAGGGAATTAAAATTCATTTGCTTCACCTTTTAAAAGGGACTCCAATGGTCAAGCAATATGAAAAAGGAAAGCTTGAGTTTTTAAGCCAGGAGGAATATGTTCAACTTGTTTGTGATCAACTGGAGATTCTGCCGCCAGAAATGATTATTCACCGTATTACAGGCGACGGCCCAATTGAATTAATGGTTGGTCCAATGTGGAGTGTTAATAAGTGGGAAGTACTCAATGCCATTAATGCTGAGCTCGAAAGACGTAACAGCTACCAAGGGAAACGTTTCGTCAGATTGGAAGAAGCAGCCAAATGATTTTGAAACGCATGCTTCCTTTTAGTAAAGAGCTGTTAGAACGCGCTTGTCAAAAAGGCGACATCGTTATAGATGCAACAATGGGCAACGGCCACGATACACTCTATTTAGCTGACCTTGTAGGAACTGATGGACAAGTGTTTGCATTCGACGTGCAAGAGGAAGCCTTGCAGCAGACAAGCAAAAGACTTGGCGGTCAATATCCTTACGTTCACCTCATCCATGATGGGCATGAAAAACTGGCGGATCATCTTCCGAAGGATGCTTATGGACAAATAGCCGGTGCAGTGTTTAACCTTGGGTATCTGCCCGGAGGCGATAAAGCCGTCACCACTCAGGCTCATACAACCATTGAAGCCATCAAGCAGCTCCTCGAATGGCTCAAACCCGGAGGTCTGATCGTCCTTGTGATCTACCACGGACATCCCGAAGGAAAAAGAGAAAAAGAAGTGCTTCTCGACTATTGCAGATCACTGCCTCATGAAGAGGTACAAGTTTTATCATATCAATACATGAATATTCAAAACGACCCGCCGTTTGTGGTCGCCATTGAAAAAAAGCTCAAATCCTAATGGATTTGAGCTTTTTTATGATGATTTCATCCAAGGCATTTTCTGATAGGTCCGATAGGCTCTTCCGTTAATATAGAAAAAGAACGATGTTTTCCCGCTTGATTTGATCAGCCGCTTTGCCAGCTTGTTCATCTCTTTTTGGGCTGTCACTTTTTCATCGGACAAATAGACCGCCAGTAATCCTCTGTTAATCAATTTGTGAAAGTTTTCATGCGGAATGCCTTTCAGCTGCTCATCCGCTTTTTCGATAAAATGCTGAAGTCTATCCATCATCTCATGATGAGAATCATAGTATGAGCAAAAGTTCAGATCTCCCCCAAGCCGGTCCTCTTCTTGGTCTATTAAATAATCGAGTAAAATGTGCAGACCTTGAATATAAGGGAAATAGCTTTCGTAAATCTGCTTCGCCTGCTTTTCTGTAAAATCAGGCTGCAGCGCATACGCCACAAGACAGAATATCCCTAACGTTGATCCCGCACAAGCTGAAAACTCATACCACTCCATCTTCGGCAAATCCTTTTCATATTGACGGAACCACGACTCTAATCTTGGCACACGTTCATGAGGAACGACATGCTTATGTACTTGCAGGTCACTATAGTAGTCACACAGCGTGTGTAAATATGGCTGAATGATCGGATAATGCCGAACGCGCGTAAGCACGTTTTGACATGTGCGGACAAGCGCATGTAAATATCCATGATCCTCTTGATCATCACGGAATTGATAGTATGGCTTGAGCTCAGCATGAATATCAAGCGCATCTCTCATCGCTTGATGCAGCATCTGGAAATCCTTTGGATCAAGCGACGTGCTGCGGTCACATAGGTTATCTAAGTAATCACTAATGGTTTGATACGCAACAATGAATTCAATACACGTTTCTTTCTCTTCACCTGCTAGAAGAGATAAAATGCCTCCGCCTTCACAGTGAAACGTTTTACTCGATATGCTCGCTAGTGCCTGCGTTCTCAGTTCTTCATTTTCAATCATTTCGGCATGAGCCCGCCACTTTTTCAGCTCCTGATGAACAAGCGGAAAAATATCTTTATACACCTTTGTCATCAGTGCAAAAGGACGCTCTGGTACTGACAAATCACTCCACCCCCAACTTAAAGCTCACAATCAAATATATTGATCTGTAAAGGCTCTTGCCGCCTTAAACACATCTTCTCTTTCTGGTTCATTAAAAATTTCGTGATACAGCTCTTCCCATTCACGGTATGATTTATTGGTTGATTCTATGCCATTGAACCATTTGATCACCCTCGATTTATCCACGATCTTATCATCGCCCGCCTGCATTAAAAGGAGCGGGATCGATTTAAAGACATTCGTCGGCTGCATCGCCGCATCGATATTTTTGATCAGCTCTCGATACCAGCGAACCGACACCTTTGTCACGTAAAGAGAATCATTTGAGTCTGCCTCAATGACCGCCTGATTTCTTGTGGCTAGTTCAATCGACAGCCCTGACTCCACTTTAAAAGACGGTGCCAGCACATTTAGACCTTTTGACGCAAAATCCATCAGCTTCTTCGGTTTAAATTGCAGACCTAAACAAGGTGATGATAAAATAAGGCCATTCAACTTCGTATGGGTATACTGTTTCATCCACTCAATTGAAATGAGTCCACCCATACTGTGTCCAAGTAAAAAAGTAGGAAGCCTGAATGATTTCGCATGTTCGATCCATTCATCGACTGTATCAATGTATTCTTGAAACGAACGAATGTGGCCTCGCGCACGTGTCGATGTTCCTTGCCCAGGCAAGTCACCCATGACGACGTGATAGCCTGCATTCCGCCACATTTCAATCAGCCATTTATATCGGCCGTGATATTCACTCGCACCATGTACAATGACAATTGTACCAACTGGTCTTTCAGCATGCCAAGTCCACAAAGGAAACACCTCACAAATGTTGTATTAAGAAAGGAAGTCGAAAAAGTGATTTATCCATTTCATCAGTTTACACCTGAGATTCATGAATCGGTCTTTGTCGCAGATAACGCCACCATTACCGGTGATGTCACAATTGGAGAATATTCGAGCGTGTGGTTTCAAACCGTCATCAGAGGCGATGTTGCACCTGTGAGAATTGGAAAGAACGTCAACATTCAAGATTTATCGTGCCTGCATCAAAGTCCTGGAAAAACACTTCTTATTGAAGATGGTGCTACCATTGGACACCAAGTCACATTACATAGCTCAATCATTCGAAAAAATGCCCTCATTGGCATGGGTTCCATCATTCTCGATGGTGCGGAGATTGGCGAAGGCGCCTTTATCGGTGCAGGAAGTCTTGTCCCTCAAGGAAAGGTCATCCCAAAAGGATCACTCGCTTTTGGCCGTCCAGCCAAAGTCGTTCGGCTGTTAACAGATGAAGATATTCAAGACATGGACCGAATCCGCAGAGAATATGTAGAAAAAGGACAATACTATCGTTCCCTTTTATCTCGTTAACATCATACGTGTATCTTCACTTTATCACGTTTTTTTCAGGATATTAAGCAATAACTATGAACCGCTTGTTATTTTACCCTTTTCCGCCACTTTCTATCATGACAAAAAAGGTTTTCAGCACAAAGCTGAAAACCTTTTTTCATTAACTAAAGATGACTTCTTTCGGTTGATGATTCAATTGCTCTGGATCAATACTGCGCTCGACATAAATGCTGTGCCAAATCATAAAGATCAGGACGGTCCAAATCTTACGGCTATGATCTGCTTTACCAGCACAATGTTCATTTAATAAATCAAGCACATACGCTTTGTTAATATACTCGTCAGTTTGACTGTTTTTAATGATGTCTTTCGCCCAAGCGTTCATCTCATTTTTCAGCCAATGACGAATTGGAACAGGGAAGCCCAGCTTCTTGCGGTTTAACACATGGTCAGGCACAATGCCTTCTGCTGCTTTACGCAATAAATATTTCGTTGTGCCATCTTTTGTTTTCAGCTCTTCTGGAATTTTAGAAGCCGCTTCAAATACGACCTTATCAAGGAAAGGAACGCGAAGCTCAAGAGAATTCGCCATTGTCATCTTATCTGCTTTCAGTAAGATGTCCCCGCGCATCCACGTATGAATATCAACATATTGCATTTTGTTAATATCACTGTAGCCTGCACTTTCCTCGAAGTATGTCTTCGTCACATCACGATACGTAATGTTCGGATCATACTGCTTTAAGAGGTTTTTCTTTACTGGCTCTTCAAAGATTTTCGCATTACCGATATAACGTTCCTCTAATGGTGTACAGCCGCGGACGATAAAGCTTTTTCCTTTCATTCCTTCTGGCATTAAGCGCGCCAGACGAAGAAGAAGCTTTTTCAGCATAGATGGAACAGATTCAAATGGTTTAAGAGAAAGCGGCTCACGGTAAATATTATAACCACCGAACAGCTCGTCTGCTCCCTCACCAGAAAGAACAACCGTCACTTGTTTTTTCGCTTCCTTTGCCACGAAATACAATGGAATCGCCGCCGGATCAGCTAAAGGATCATCTAAATGCCAAACAATCTTCGGAAGCTCATTCATATATTCCTCAGGAGAAATCACAGCGCTGAAGTTTTGTAAGCCCAGCTTGTCAGCCGTTTCCTTCGCTACATCAACTTCACTAAAACCATCCTGCTGGAAGCCAACAGAGAATGTCTTCAGCTCAGGATGAAATTCCTTTGCAACAGATACGATGAAAGAAGAATCGATACCACCTGATAGGAATGAACCAACAGGTACGTCACTTCTCATATGAATTTTCACAGAATCATAGATTGCATCGCGTACTTCTTCAATCAGCTTCTGTTCTTGTGTTTGCTCAGGCTTGAATTGAACTTTCCAGTAAGTCTTAAATTCAATCTCCTGTCCTGGGCGTAAAGTAAACTGATGACCTGGCTCTACTTTGTGCACCTTTTGATCAAGTGTATTTGGCTCAGGTACGAACTGGAATGACATGTATTGCTGCAAAGCAGTCTCATCAAATAAAATGTTCTCGTTCACTGCCATCAAGCTTTTGCGTTCAGACGCAAAGTACACTTGCTCATCCATTTGTGTAAAATAAAGCGGTTTGATGCCGAAAGGATCTCTTGCGCCATATAATAATTGCGCTTCTTTATCCCAAATTAAAAATGCAAACATGCCGCGAAGCTTAGAAGCCGCTTCTTCTTTATAATGACGGTATGTAGCAAGAAGTACTTCCGTATCAGAATCTGTGCTGAACGTATAGCCTTTTTTCACAAGCTCTTCCTTCAGCTCCACATAGTTATAAATTTCTCCGTTGAAAATAATCCAATACTTTTCATCTTCATAAGAAAGCGGCTGCTTTCCGTGCTCAACATCTATAATACTTAAACGTCTAAATCCAAATCCTACATGCTCATCATGAAAGTAACCCTCATCATCCGGACCACGATGAACGATGAGACGATTCATTTGTTTAATTAGCTCTTCCTGTTCAGTAGTTTCGGACAATGGACGGTGATTAAATACACCAACAAACCCACACATATTATTGCCTCCACGTTATGTTATTTCTTAAAAGTAGACCTATAATTAGACAGTATTTTGTCCGATTTTGTTTCACATTTTTTCGCTTTTTGAAGATTTTTTTTTAATCAAAAGGAAAACCGCTTAAAATAAGCGGTTTTTTATGTTGTTATTGTCCCAATGCTTCTTTGCGAAGTGTATCGGCTTTATCCGTTTTTTCCCACGGAAGATCTAAGTCGTGACGGCCGAAATGTCCGTATGCAGCTGTTTGTTTGTAGATCGGACGGCGCAGGTCAAGCATTTTAATAATGCCAGCTGGACGAAGATCAAAGTTTGCACGAACCACTTCAATTAATTTTTCTTCTGAAGCTTTTCCTGTCCCGAATGTATCAATTGAAATCGATACAGGCTGTGCTACACCAATTGCATAAGCAAGCTGTACTTCACAAGAATCTGCAAGGCCGGCAGCTACGATGTTTTTCGCTACGTAACGAGCAGCATATGCCGCAGAACGGTCAACCTTCGTTGCATCCTTACCTGAGAAAGCACCGCCGCCATGACGAGCGTATCCGCCATACGTATCAACGATGATTTTACGTCCAGTTAAACCAGCATCCCCTTGAGGTCCACCGATCACGAAACGGCCAGTTGGGTTAATGAAGTATTTTGTCTGTTCATCAATCAGTTCACTTGGAACGACAGGACTGATGACATGTTCTTTTAAGTCACTTTGAATTTGTTCAAGCGTCACTTCTGGTGCATGCTGCGTAGAAATAACCACTGTGTCAATACGAACTGGTTTGTTTTGCTCATCATATTCAACTGTGACTTGTGTTTTTCCGTCTGGACGAAGGTATGCAAGTGTTTCATTCTTGCGTACTTCTGTTAAACGGCGAGATAATTTATGCGCTAGTGAAATTGGCAGCGGCATGAGCTCTTCGGTTTCGTTATTGGCAAAACCAAACATCAATCCTTGGTCACCTGCACCAATCGCATCAATTTCTTCTTCAGTCATTGTTCCTTCACGTGCTTCAAGCGCTTTGTCTACACCTTGCGCAATATCAGCAGACTGTTCATCAATTGATGTAAGTACCGCACATGTTTCCGCATCAAAACCATATTTCGCACGTGTGTAGCCAATTTCCTTAATTGTGTCACGCACCGTCTTTGGAATATCGACATAAGTAGACGTTGTAATTTCACCGCTTACTAATACGAGACCGGTTGTAACAGAAGTTTCACAGGCAACACGTGCATTTGGATCTTTCTTTAAAATTTCATCCAAAATGCTGTCTGAAATTTGATCACAGATTTTATCCGGATGTCCTTCTGTCACTGATTCTGAAGTAAATAAACGACGATTTTGACTCATAATGGCTATTTCCTCCTGTACAAGACCACATCATCCCAAGATGAGGCCTCCAATATGATACGGAACTCGTTCCCTCTTATATTTGAAAACGTTTATATTAGAGATGTTATTGGCAATTTGTTCATATGATATCCCAAAAATAAAAAAACCATTTCCTTCATTGCGAGGAAAGGGTCTGAGATCGCATGCCTTTCACTCTTATCGCTCAAGGTGTTCTTGTACCTTGCATCAGGTTAGCACCTTGGTTTCTCAGCATTTTCATGCCTTTTAAATAAGAAACCGGTTGCTGGGCTTCATCGGGCCTGTCCCTCCACCAACTCGGGATAAGAGTATCCGTTCAATAAGATATCTTATCTTAAACCCTTGCGTCATGTCAATGCTTCATAAGAATTATCTCCCTCTTTTTTCTCCTCACCATTAGCATCACCAAAAAGCATATTTTCATAGCAGAAATGAAAAAACACACACAAAAATTTTTAAATAGTATAGACTATTATTATTAATGTGTTATACTAATCGAAACAAACAAATTCAACGGTAAAGGAAGGGTTTTTTTATGAACTCAGTGGATTTAAAAGAAGATTTGCAGTCATTGCTCTCATTAGAAAATACGCACCAAAATTTATCTGTTCCGAAACTTGTTGAAAAGATTTTGGCACGTAATGAAGGCGTTTTAACATCAACTGGAGCTGTCCGCGCCACAACTGGAGCCTATACAGGACGTTCGCCTAAAGATAAATTTATCGTCAAAGAAGAAAGCTCTGAACATAAAATCGATTGGGGTCAAGTCAACCAGCCGATCTCCAAAGAAGCATTTGACCGTTTATATACAAAGGTTGTGTCATACTTAAAAGAACGTGATGAACTATTCGTCTTTGAAGGGTTTGCAGGCGCTGATGAAAGATATCGTATGCCGATTACAGTTGTAAACGAATTCGCATGGCACAATCTTTTTGCCAAGCAGCTATTTATCAGACCTGACGGGTCAACACCTTCTTCAAACGAAAAACCTTTCACCATCTTATCTGCACCGCACTTTAAAGCAGATCCTGCAACAGATGGCACAAACTCTGAAACGTTTATCATCGTTTCTTTTGAAAAACGCACGATTCTTATCGGTGGAACAGAATATGCAGGAGAAATGAAAAAGTCCATTTTCTCTGTGATGAACTACCTGCTTCCTGAGCAAGACATTTTATCCATGCACTGCTCAGCAAACGTAGGTCAAGAAGGCGATGTAGCCTTATTCTTCGGGCTTTCAGGTACTGGGAAAACGACGCTTTCTGCAAGCGCAAGCCGCAAGCTGATCGGAGACGATGAGCACGGCTGGTCTGGCACAGGGGTCTTCAATATCGAGGGCGGATGCTATGCGAAATGTGTGAACTTAAGTGAAGAAAAAGAACCTCAGATCTACAAAGCGATCAGCTTCGGATCAGTTCTTGAGAACGTTGTGCTTGATGAAGAAACACGTGAAGCGGATTACGATGATACCTTCTTTACTGAAAATACACGCGCTGCTTACCCAATCGAAATGATTGATAACATCGTGAAACCAAGTATCGCAGGACATCCATCTGCCATTGTCTTCTTAACAGCTGATGCGTTTGGCGTCTTACCTCCAATCAGCCGTTTAACAAAAGAGCAGGCAATGTACCATTTCTTGAGCGGGTACACAAGTAAATTAGCTGGAACTGAGCGCGGTGTCACATCACCAGAAACGACATTCTCTACTTGCTTCGGTTCACCATTCCTTCCGCTTCCAGCTCACGTCTATGCTGAAATGCTTGGCAAAAAGATTGATGAGCACGGTGCAAAAGTATTCCTTGTGAATACAGGCTGGACTGGCGGAGGCTACGGTACAGGCAAACGAATGAATCTCGCTCATACAAGAGCAATGGTGCAGGCAGCAATCGAAGGTGACCTTGACAATGCCGAGATGATTACTGATGACATCTTTGGCTTACACATCCCGCTTCATATTCCTGGTGTACCAGATGAAGTGCTTCAACCTGCTAAAACATGGGAGGACCAAGAGGCTTATCAAGAAAAAGCACACTTCCTTGCCAATGAATTTAAAAAGAACTTCCAAAAATTCAGCCACGCGGCAAGTGACATTGAAGCCAAAGGCGGTCCACTCGTATAACCAAATGAAAAAAGCTGAGGAGAATAAAATTCCTCAGCTTTTTTAGTTTGTTGAATGCAATGACACAAGACGGTACGTCACCTTCGTGACATTGTCTGTCAGCTCCAGTTTTTCAACATGTGCTGTCCCTGTTTTTTCTCCGTCTTTCGTTTTGCGCACCTCAAGTGGAATATTTAATGGATAAATGCGGTATCCATCCTTCATGAGTTCAAATACATTTTCTTCAATTCTTGTCTCTTTTCCCTTTGTTACAATCATTGTATTAAATTCAACAGGCATTCCCATAATGAAAATCCCCCTACTTTCTATATTTCGTTATACTGCTTATTTTACCACATTTCCGCTTTTTCGGCTGTGCATCCATGTGGTCAGCCTTCTCACAATTTCTCGATTATGCTGCGGCGGGAAATAGTGGTTGTATCCATGGAAATACCATGTCTCCACGGACTTTCCGTGCTGGCGCAGCGCATCTTCTAACAAATACGCATGCTCAATCGATACATTTTGATCCTCTTCTCCGTGGATGATAAGGACAGGTGCTTCAATTTTGTCCACATCATTTAAAGGGGTTCTGTTCTCATATGCCTCTGGCACCTTATGCGGCGGACCGCCAATCACACGCTTCATCATCCGTCTCATATCCACACGCTCTTCATAAGTCAGTTTCATGTCACTGACGCCTCCCCATGTGACAAAGGAAGCTGCCTCCTGTTTCATTTCAACAGCGGTCCAGATGCCCATAATACCGCCTCGCGAAAAACCAAAGATATGAATGCGGTCCTTCTTCACTTTTTTGTGCTGTTTTAACAGCTGAAAGGCAGCGAACGCATCTTTTCGATCTTCTCCGGCAAAATCTTCGTTCCCTTCGCCTCCTTGGTTTCCCCGGTAAAAGGGAGCAAAGACGACAAAGCCCTGCGCGGCAAATTGCACAATCCGGCCAGGTCTGACCATCCCCACATTTTTAATGCCGCCTCGTAAATACAAAAAGCCGTCGTAGAAACCTTCCCCGGCTGGTTCAGCGAGCAGGCCTTTCATCCGAAGTCCATCTGCCTCATAGGTCACTGTATATAAGTGAATATGCGGATGGGGCGACGGAAACCTTCTTTTTTCCACAATCACTTGATTTCTCTCCTTTTCATCTTTGATTACGTCCATTGCTTCAGTATCGCTTCTGCGACAAGCTGGCCTGATTTTGTCACCATCGGCGTGCCGCCGCCTGGATGACTTGTTCCACCAACAAACCAAAGTCCTTCAATATCCTTTGACTGATTATTGATGCGAAAGAATGCCTGTTTGAACGAGTTTGAAGACATGCCATAAATGGCTCCACGATATGCCCCCGTTTTCTGCTGCAGATCGAGCGGGGTTTGAACCGCTTCATATTCGATAAGCTCATCCAAATCAAAAAGACCTTTTTCCATTAATTTGTTTTTTACATGCTGACGATATGTCTCCTTTAGCATGTCCCAATCTTGCTCTTTTGTCACATAAGGTGCATTGGCCAGTACAAACAGGTTGCTTCTTCCCGGTCCTCCGCTTAAAGCTGGTTCTGAATGGCCTGAATAGCATATGTATAGCGCCGGGTCTTGAGGCAATTGTTTTTTCTGAAAAATATCCTTGAATTCTTGCTCATAATCCTCAGGGAAAAACACATTGTGATGGACCAGCTGTTCATAGACTTTAGGTACCCCTAATAAGAGAACAAAGCCCGACAACGACGGTTCAATGCCAGACAGTTTTTGATTTAAAAAACGAGGACGGTCTTTTTCATCTATGAGATGACGGTATACAGTCAGCGCATCTGCTCCTGCAATGACTTGATCTGCCTCATACATCTGCTGATCCGTCTCCACTCCTTTGATCCGCCGATCCTTCACATGAATCTTGTTCACTCGTTCATTGAGGTAAATCTGAACGCCTAATTCTTTTGCCAGTGTCTCAAATGCCTCAACTAAACGATACGTACCGCCCTGTATTCCATAAATCCCTTTCTCCCCTTCTAAATACGCCATCATATTAAAAATAGCCGGCGCCTCGTAGGGAGAAGAGCCAATATAAGTGGCATACCGTCCAAACATCGCCAATGTATGGGGATGACGGAAATATTGACGCAGCAGGCGCTGAACCGATGTGAACGGTTTGACAGCGAGAAGTGCTTTCATCAGCTTTACATCCGCCTTATCCTTCCAGCTCAATAACAAACGATTTAAAAACTGCTCCTCTGCCTTTTGAAAAAGCGTCTTTGATTCCTGCAAAAATGCGCGGTATTGCTTCGCATCTTCAGGACTGAATGCAGCAATTTGTGATTCCATTTGCTCAATATTCGGCGTAAACTCGACCGTATGTCCATCTGGAAAAATATTTTTGGTAAGCGGAGAAATCGGATAAAAGGTCACATAATCCTCCATCCGTCTATGACAGGATGTAAACACTTCTTCAAAATAGGCCTTCATTGTAATGGTGCTCGGTCCTAAATCAAAAGAGTAGCCTGCCTCGTGATGGCGCTGCAATTTCCCCCCTAAAGCCGCTTCTTTTTCTAAAATGGTGACCTGAACCCCGCGTGACTGTAGACGGATCGCTGCTGATAATCCGCCAAGTCCGCCGCCGATGATGATCACTTTTTTCATTCGTACCTTCTCCCTTTCCATTCATACCCTTCTTTTTTCAGACCGATTTTCATAGAAGCAAAGCCAATGGCGATCAGGCTTAAAATACTGACCGGCAATAAAAAAGCCATCGCAGATGTCCGCCCATTTTCAGTATCAATTGCTGCTTTAATCGATACACCCAGCCCATAGCAAAGAATGGCTAAGCATATGCTCAAAACATCCAGCTGAAACAAGGCGATCATGAAACAAATGACAGGAGCCAAATAAAGGAGGGTGTATAAACAAAAGACACTGCTTAACAAAGCAATGCTTCGATTCACCCCCGGGAACAAATTTTTCCGGTAACCTTCCCAAACCTCTTGTCCACTTTCATACATTCTCATATACACAAATGGATGAATGCTTGCAAGTGTGAACGGAAAGCCTTTTTCCTTCACCCTTCTAGCCAAAGCCATATCATCAACGAGTGAATCCTTGATCGCTTCATGCCCGCCAATGTCGTGATAACAATTCTTTTCAATGGCAATAAAACCACCATGTGCTGCAGCAAAAGCGGGGTTCTTTGATTTTCTTACCCATTTCACTGGCAGATGACAGCCAATGGTAAACATCATCATAGGAACGACAAGATGCTCAAAAAATGTACCTGTTTTTTGTTCTGGAAAACCTGACAGCATGCCCGTTTTTTGCATACATAACTGCTTGTAAACTGATTCAACTGCCCCTTTTTTTAACCGGACATCCGCATCTAAAAATAGCAGCCAATCAGAAGCTGCTGCCTCTGCGAGCTGAGAACAGGCATATGATTTACCAAGCCAGCCCCGCTTTAATGGCTGACCTGACTGGACTCGGATCCACGGATATGTTTCTGCGAAGCGCTCCACCAGCGCTCTAGTCTGATCTGTCGAATGGTCATCAAGTACGATAAGCTCTTTCGGATAAAAGCGTTGATCAACGATCGACTGAAGACAGGCTTCTATTCGTTTTTCCTCATTTCTCGCTGGAATCAGAATTGATAACGAAATAGGTTCACCTGGCGAAAAGGGTGCTGGCTTTAAAACAGGAAGCTGCCTCATATTCCATATGGTGAAAATAAACTGACAGAGCAAGAGTACACTGATTACGGTTAAGAAGACCGCCATGTTTTCACCCACTTTTTAAAGGAATCAAACGCATCACTTGTTGATTGACTTGTCCTTGTCATCTGTCTAAATTCTTGATTAGTTGAAAAATCAGGATCTGTGATGACCTGTGCTTGATGTGTATTTAGCTGCGTTTCAAGCAGATCTCTAAGCAGATGCGTCACGTCCTTGCTTCGAAATTCTCCGCCAGATACTAAGGTATCTTCACCAAACACAGCAGATACTGTCGGCTTTTGAAATTGATTAAATGTATAATGCAAGGTCACAGGCTTCACCACGACTTGCTCAAATTGTCTCACTAAAAATGAAGCCCCGCCCTCCAATTCAAGCGGCCGCATATCCTGATGCATGATTTTCCCCTGTGGAAAAAGCCATACAGCCCTGCCAGCCTGCATGTTCTCTTTTGCCGTCATTAATGCTTGCTTCACACTTTTCAGATTCTCTTTCTGAACCGGAAAGGCACCAAGCTTTCGGAAAAAGGCATATTGCTTCAGCTGTTTCTCCTCCATCATCATATAGTGATCGAGTTCGGACGCTTTTTCTGTTAAAAGAAAGATGATCAGTCCATCCCACCATGAGCTATGATTGGCGATATAAAGAACAGGCAGCTTCTCGTTTGGGTCCACAGTGCCTTTCATCATCACGCAGCGGAAATGTTTATGAAGTAAATACCGCTCAAGATAAAGAGAAAATATACGTCTAAACGATCGGCTTTTGTCGCTTTCTTTCAAATTGAACCCTTCCTTCACACAAAATAACAATGATCAGTGCTAAATAAAAAATGACATCGAGCCCGCCCTTTAATGCCAGCACACCAAAAAAGAACACCATTGCCTGATAAATACGGCTCGTCCAGCTCAGAGCCTTTTGATCAATCTGAACAAGCGGGAAGAGAAAGGAAAGTCCTGCTCCAATCATACCCCAGCTCACAAAATTCTCAAAAGGAATACCATAAAAACCGCCGCCGTCATACCACACCCAAAATTTCCGTTCAGCCGCTACTGGGTCTAATATGAGGTCAAGCAAGACAATCCATATCCCCGTTTCGACAGCTCGTTTCCATTTCGACTGCTGATTGGATAAAAAAAGGCTGTTTAAAAACACACCAACCCATGCAAAAGCAATGGTTAAAGGCACCCCTGCCACTAGAAAACCTAACGTCGGATAATAGTCATAGGCCCCAAAAGGAAAACCGGTTGTGATCCCAACCCATTCAACCGTAAATGTCAGCACCCCGACAACGGCTGCCCTTTTGATCACACCCCCCCATGCCCCATAAATATTTCGCCCAATCTCTATCACACAGCAGGCATAAAGCACAAGGAAAATGCCATTTGCAAACTGAAGCCATGCTGGCACTTCAAAAGAGACCATTAATATGAGCCCTACTAAATACCATCCAAGAAATACCCAACTCACTCTATACACGAAACCGCCCCTTTATTTCTTCCAAATTCAAGAAAGTATTCATGCTTCTAGTATAGAAAAAAAGACACGTTCTATAAATAAACAATGCGCTTCTTATTTTCATCTAGGCACTCACCAAAAATCCCTTTTGACATACTTTAATTAGTGATCTAGAACAAAGGAGGCGAATTACTCTTGAATCGTTCCATCAAAGTCAGACTTGCATTCATCGTCGTTGTCCTGCTCTTTATTCCATTTGTCGCCTGTAAAAAAGAACAAGAGCAGACCGTACAAGTAGCCGAGGTGACCCATTCGGTTTTTTATGCTCCGCTATATGTTGCCTTATCTGAGGATTTCTTCAAAGAAGAAGGGCTAGAGGTTGAATTAAAAACGACTTGGGGCGGTGATAAAACGATGACAGCTCTCTTATCCGGCGGTGCAGATATCGCCCTGACCGGATCTGAATCCTCTATCTATGTAGAGGCTCAAGACACAAAAGACTCTGTCATCAACTTTGCACAGCTGACACAAACAGACGGTACATTTCTTGTTTCAAGGGAGAAAGTGAGCGAATTCTCTTGGGATCAATTAAAAGGAAAAGACTTTCTTGGACAGCGGAAAGGCGGCATGCCGCAAATGGTCGGTGAATATGTCCTGAAAAAGGAAGGCATTGATGTAAAAAAGGATCTCCGCATGATTCAAAATATTGATTTTGCCAACATTTCAGGCGCTTTCTCCTCTGGAACTGGCGATTTTGTGCAGTTATTCGAACCGACAGCATCCTTAATTGAAAAAGAAGGCAAAGGGTACATTACCGCCTCCTTTGGAGAGGCTTCCGGAAAGGTGCCGTATACCACCTTCATGGCAAAGAAGAGTTACTTAGAGGAAAACAAAGAGACAGCTGAAGCCTTCACTCGCGCCATTTACAAAGCGCAGAAATGGGTAGAAGCCAAGCAGCCGGAGGAGATTGCCAAAACCATTCAATCTCATTTTCCTGACACAGAACTTGATGTCTTATCAACTGCCATCAAACGCTACAAACAGCAAAACTCCTATGCAGCAGATCCCCTTCTGAATGAAGAGGAATGGAACAAATTGCAGGAAATCATGAAGGAGAGCGATGAATTGCCGAAATTTATCCCGTACAAACAACTTGTCGATTCATCCATTGCAAAGAAGGTCACAGAACACAAATAGAATAGGAGGTAGCACATGTCTTTCCTTCAAATTGACCATGTGACCCACACGTACTTCTCTTTAAAAGAAAAAACAACGGCCATACAGCACATCAATATGGAGATAGACCAAGGAGAATTTATCTCATTTATTGGTCCCAGCGGCTGCGGAAAAACCACCCTGCTGTCTATCATTGCAGGAATAACGCCGCCCTCTGAAGGCCGAATTTTAATCGAAGGAAAAGAACCGAATCAAAAAGAGCATCAAATCGGCTACATGCTCCAGCAAGATTATTTGTTTCCTTGGAAAACCATCAAGGAAAATATCATTCTCGGGTTAAAAATTACCAAGCAAGATTCACATGAAGCCACCTCCGCCGCTCTTGGCTTACTGCCTAAGCTTGGCCTTCATGATGTAGAGGAAAAATACCCGAAGGAGCTGTCAGGCGGTATGAGGCAGCGTGCGGCTCTCGCCCGAACGCTTGCAGTGAATCCCGGTCTGCTTTTACTAGATGAACCCTTTTCAGCTCTAGACTATCAAACCAAACTCACTTTAGAGGATCTCGTCTTTCATACACTCAAAAACTATCAAAAAACAGCGGTCCTTGTGACACATGACATCGGCGAAGCCATTGCGATGAGTGACCGCATTTTCTTATTCTCTAAGCATCCTGGCTCAATCAAGCGAATGTTTACCGTTCCAGATGAACTGAGGACTCTTTCTCCTTTCGAAACAAGACAGACCCAGAGTTTCCAAGAGCTCTTTCAAACGATTTGGAAGGAGCTGAAAACCGTTGAAACACAGTGACCTTTTACATGAAGCCTATCGCAAAAAATACCGAATGGAAAAACGCATGACCCGAATCTATCAGTTCATTATTTTCGCCAGCTTCTTTTCGCTTTGGGAGCTTGCCAGTCATTTTCGTCTTATCGATCCACTGATATTTAGTTCACCATCAGCAGTCTGCCAATTGTTTGTACAAAAAATATCCGATGGGTCTTTAATGAATCATATGAGTATTACATTATTTGAAACAGTGCTCGGATTTCTACTTGGTACCTTTTGCGGCATTTTGCTCGCTGCCGCCTTATGGTGGTCCACCCGCCTGGCAAACGTTCTTGATCCTTATTTAGTCATTTTAAATGCCATGCCAAAAGTTGCCCTCGCCCCGATTTTAATTGTTGCCCTTGGGCCTGGCATGATCAGCATCGTTGCCATGGGCGCAATCATTAGTGTAATCATTACGACGATCGTCATATATACAGCCTTTCAAGAGGTCGATGAGAATTATTTAAAGGTGATGAAAACCTTTGGTGCGAAAAAAAGCGTCGTCTTTCGCGAGGTCATTTTGCCAGCTAGTATTCCAACGATGATTTCTGCGATCAAGGTCAATGTCGGCCTTTCTTGGGTAGGGGTTATTGTAGGGGAATTTCTTGTTTCCTCAAAAGGGCTCGGCTACATGATCATTTACGGCTTTCAAGTCTTCAACTTTACACTCGTGTTCTTAAGTCTTTTCATTATTGCCGTGTTTGCGACCATCATGTACCAGCTTGTGGAATGGCTCGAACGTCGTTTTCTTCAAAAATAAAAAGCACAGGGATTGTCACCCTGCGCTTTTTTTAACGAATCAAACCGTTCTTTTCTAAATAAGCAAGACTTTGTCTTAACACATCATCTTTCATAATAAAACTGAAATTCTTATTTTTTGCGATGGATCTTGGCAAGTCTGCGAAAAGAACGGGTCCTTTCGTTTCAAAATACGTGTCTTGCTTCACTAGTTTTTCAATATCAGCGAAATAAATATTCTTGACAATGACCTTTTCTCTGCCCAGCACCTGATATTGACCAATATACGTTAATTCACGAACAACAGCACCCGTCTCTTCTTGAATCTCCCGTATAGCGGCTTGATCTGCTTCTTCATCCGGCTCAACTTTCCCTCCTGGAAACTCATAGCCCCGATCCTCATGTTCAGTGAGCAGCCATTTCCCTTGGTAGCGGCAGATGGCCCAAACATGCTTAGGATGACTTGAAAAAGGCTTCTCCTCAAAAGAGAGCTTGACCGTATTATGATAATAGTCTTTAAATACATGCATGTGAAATCCCTCATATCCTGTCCTTGCTTCTTGTAAAACATCATACCACAGATCACATTTATCTGAAGAATTTTTATCAAAAGTGAAACAAACAAGTGGTTCCAACTCGTCTGTATCTAAAATGAGGTATTGTTGCTAAAACCTTTTTATCATCTCCAACTTCACCCAATTTTAATCATGAAACCTTTTATCCCTATATGACGTAAATGAATCAGTGTTTGTCCTATGACAACGAGGAGGAAATCAGCATGAGTATAAAAAATGGGTCAAAACAAGACTCACCCCATGAGGTGATCAAGAAACACCTCGTGAAAGGACAAAAGTTAGATTTAACAAAAGACAATCCATCGGTCGACCAAATTCATATCGGGCTTGGCTGGGACCTGGCTGGTCAGCCAATTGATTTAGATACGCAAGTGTTTCTTTTAAATGAAGAGGACAAGCTGTTGTCTCCTAAGCATCTGATCTATTATCACCAGCAGCAAAGCTTAGATGGAGCTGTTCGTCATCTTGGTGATCATCAATTTGGCGGAGGGTATCGAGACAATGAAATGATTATTATGCAATTAAGCAGAGTCTCACCTGATATTCATAAAATTGTCGTCACAGCCACGATACATGATGCACACGAACGCCAGCATCATTTTGGACAAGTCACCAATGCCTACGTGCGACTTACGGATCAAATCTCGCAGCAAGAGATTTGCACCTTTCAGTTAACAGAGGATTATTCGTATTGTACATCCATTATATGCGCTGAACTCACGAGAGACCAGGAGGAATGGAAAATCACCGCGACCGGGCAAGGGACTACTCTAGATTTAAATGATTTATGCCGCATCTACGGATTTACATCTTGACGCAGGAAAGGAGCCGGCACCTATGGGATTTCATTTCAACACGATAGAAGAACTTACCTTACAAGCAGAAGGCAGCGGAATCTTTTTTGCCAAAAAAGGCGCCATGATTGCTGATCAAGGAAGTTTCCAATACCGCAAGCGATTACTTGGAACGAATAAAGGAAATATGGTCAGCCAAGTATTTAACCATATCAGCAGAAAATTCACAGGTGAAAACCTTGAGATGATGGAAGTGAGTGGACAAGGTACTTGCTACTTGGCGGATGCAAGCGAGCATGTAACCGTGATTAACCTTGAGCCAAGCGGTCCTTGGCAGCATGTAAGTGTAGAAAGTGAAGATTTACTTGCCTTTACTGAGGAATGCCATTACGGCGTCACACCAGTGGGCGTTGGTATTTTATCACAGAAAGGACTGTTTACATCAAAACTCTCTTATCAAGGGCACGGAGCGCAGGTCGCTATTAAAACGAATGGAAATCCGCTCATTTTAAAAGCCCCCTGCCGTGTAGACCCTGACGCAATTGTTGCTTGGACAGGCAAAGCACCGAAGGTCAAACTAGATGTGAACTGGAAAACTTTCATTGGACAAACATCTGGCGAATCCTACTTATTTGAGTTCCAGGAACAAGATCAAATCGTCATTATCCAGCCATCTGAGCGCACATCTGGCTTACGGGTGGGCTTAGATGATAATCGCTACAAACCTCAGAGCCAGAGCTCCTCTCATGAATTCACCAATTCACAGCAAGAAAATAGAGGCGGCGGGATCAGTGATTTGATCGGAGGCATTTTACAACCGCGAAAATAAAGCATGTAGAGATTCTCTACATGCTTTTTCAATTCATCAAGCCATTTGTCTCAATAAAGCTCCTTGTTTCTTCATTGCCGAGCTCATAAATCATTGTGTAAATCTCTTTTCTTTTTCTATCCATTTCATCATTTGGACTATCAAAATGATATTCAAGAAACGGAACATGCGCCCGAAAGAAGCCTTTCCAATCTGTCATATACTGTTCATCGAAGTAGTCTCTCAGCTGCAAAATTTGATCATCATCTGCTTCTATTTGAAATTGCCAAGCCGCTGCATCTCTATGCTGCGATATCGATCCATCTTGTACGGATACATAGTATGTGTGTCTCGCCATCTGAATCATCCTTTTTCCTTTAGTATGACCAGATATGAGGAAATTACGGCTTTTTGCGCAATTTATTTTTCAACATGTCCAATACATCAATAAACAACTGTGGAATGGGAACTCCAAGGGCTCTGGCTGTCGAGACGATTTGGTAAGATTCATAAATAATATAAAAGATGATCGCTAAATCCTTAATCGTCCCATTTGTCTTCAGCATGACATCGAAGAAATGTGCCATAGATATTAAGGAGACTGTCACGACCTTTCGAACAATCCGTGTCAAAAACCGTTTCATTGTGAGCTGCCCAGTCAAAGATTCTCTTAGGCTTGAACAAATTAATTCAATAGCCATCAACGTCACTAAAATCATCAGTAAATATCCTGCTCCACCAAACAGAAAGCCCATCGCCGACAAACTCACTGTAACCAACGAAAAGATGCCTAAATCCTTGCTCACTTGGCATCAACATCCTTTCAAAGTGGAACTCCTTACCTCAATAGTATATGCCGAATTCTCGCAATAGCTTGGACGACAAAAAATAAAGGCGCTGTTATGTATTCAGGGAGACGAATGAGACCAAAAAAGCCGCCCATGAGGCGGCTTTAGACTGTTGACAAAGGGCTAAAATGATCTTGATTTTAGCCCTTTGTCTTCTTTTCAGAGTGATAGAAAACCTTTGCAGCCCTAGGAAGGGCGAGTACCGGAGCGGAGCGAATTGAAACATTCGTGAGCACCGGAGCGCAGACCTGACACCGAATGCGAGGGTTTGTCTACACGCTGAAGCCGCCCATGAGGCGGCTTCTCTTTTTAGACTCTGACATCAATAAATGAAGCATCTGAATCCTTTGGTTGAACAGCTTGAGGCTGCTGCTGCACTTGATCCAGCATCACCATAGCTTGTGCTGTATTCGTAGCAAGCTGTGAATTCAACAAACTAATATTGAGTGTCTTTTGAATGCTCGCTACTTGCTGACTCATCATTCCTGCAATAGAAGACATCTTCTTCCCTCCCTTCTCTTTTCTCTTCGGCTGAAAGCCCTATGATTTCAATGGGCTGTCTGTCCCGATTCCAGTAAAAAAAGAATGTCGGCCTATTTATGACCGACATTCTTTTCACATACGTGTATTATCCTAAATATGCTTTAAGCATCCAGTTGTGTTTTTCAATGGATTGATGAATCGCAAGCAGCATATCACCTGTAGTTTCATCGCCAACCTCTGCAGCTAGCTCCATTCCTTGCTTTAATTCCTCAGCGATATTGGAGAAATCATCATATAGATTTTTCACCATTTGCTCCGCTGATTCTTTGCCCTCTGCTTCTTGAATGCTGGAAATTTCTAAGCACTCTTTCATTGTCGCAACAGGCTGTCCATTTAAAGCAAGCATACGCTCAGCCAAATCATCAATATATGTAGCTGTTTCTGTATATAGTTCTTCAAATTTCTCATGGAGTGTAAAGAAATCTTTCCCCTTTACATACCAATGATAGTTATGTAATTTCACGTAAAGCACAGTCCAATCAGCTACTTGTTTATTGACGACGTTTAATAATTGTTCAGACATATTTATTCCTCCTTATGTAATTGCGTTTAGTATGAGAATACCCTTTTCTTATTATACTGAAACCTGCCGTCAATTTCTTCTATTTTGACTGCATGAAATATATGTTAATATGGAAATAAGGAGGGAGTTAGATGCTGTTACTTGGGATTATCAGCTTTATCATTATCTCAATCGTTGTCTTTTTATCATTGTGGACGACATCGAAGGCTTATGAATATAAGCATAAAGTCGATTCACCACAGGATGCAGAACCAAATCAACGTCCTAATCCAAAATAAATCCGCTTTTAATGATGTGAGGTTTCTTCTTCTGCAGTAGTTGAACTCTCTTTTTTCACCTCACCTACGTGGATGTTCGTTTTCGGCATATTATGCTGCTGTTTAGCTGTCACATGGACTTGTATGATATAAAGGCCATCTTTTTTGAAGGCTGTGTGCAATTCGTATACACCTTTGTTTTCTTTCTTTGGCTGAATCATCTTGCTGTTATCCTTGTCGCCATCTTTCCACACTTCAAATTGAACATCATCTGCATCATCAACAGGCGTATCACCGTATGTGACAGCTGCTTTTACTATAACGCTTTCATTTTTCTCCACTTGTTCAGGTCCTGTGAGCTTTACTTCTAATAGCTCAGGCACTTCCCCTTTGCCGCTATTTGCTGCAGAGTTTCCACATGCACTCAATAACGTGAGCATCAGAATCATTCCCAACATTTTTCGCATCCTGCGTTTCCCCCTTCTTTTACTGACATGTCCATTTTAACAAATATCCCCTATTTTGACATCTCTGTTTGAATTCAAATAAAAAACCGGACATCTAAATGTCCGGTTCATCATTCTATTAACCAAATACTTTTAAAAGCTCTTCTTGATCCTGAGAAAGCCAGAAACGCATTAAACGTTTTGCCCCTTCAAGATCATGAAGCTTCGCTTGGCCGCATTGCTCTTCGTTTGCAGCAGGTATTTCTGTTACTTCAACCGCATCCTTGAATGTTGCATCAAGAAGTTCAACGATCTCTTTTGGAGTTGGTGCACCACTGACAACTAAATAGTAGCCTGTCTGGCAGCCCATTGGAGAAATATCGATGATATCAAAATGATCATATTTCTCTGAGTGTGTTCTAATATTAAACGCAAGCAAATGCTCTAATGTATGAATCGTATCAGGTTTCATCGCCTGCTTGTTGGGCTGACAAAAACGAATATCGAATTTATTTACTTCCCCATCTGATCCCACTTTATGAACGCCGCAATGACGAACATATGGCGCTTTTACAGCATTATGATCAAGTTCAAAGCTTTCGACTGAAGGCATAATCACCACTCCTATAATTGCAATTTCCTATATTATAACATATTTCTCCGACCAGTTTAGTTTATAAAACTTTCCTTCCTTGTCCTTTTTTCTTATACTGTGGAAGACAGACAAGGAGGAAGCTCTATGAAACAAATTTTTATCGGCATGATACGCTTTTATCAAAAATGTATATCCCCTCTGACACCGCCAAGCTGCCGGTTTTATCCAACATGCTCAAACTATGGACTAGAGGCAATCAAAACGCATGGCGCGATCAAGGGCGGCTGGCTCACCATAAAACGGATTTTGAAATGTCATCCGCTTCATCCTGGAGGCATCGATCCTGTTCCGCCTAAAAAGGAAAAATAACTTACTTTTCTTCATATCCGTTGACAACTAAGTCAAGCTTCCCTGTTCCAGGGTCAATGACAAGCCCATGTACAGGTACATCTGATGGAAGAAGCGGGTGATTTTTTACTACAGACACACTGTCCTTCACGCTCTCTTCAACTGAACTAAAGCTTTTGAGCCACTGTTTAAAATCAATTCCTGAGTATTCCAGTACTTCAATACGTTTTTCTGGAATACCGCGCTCAACGGCTTTATTTAAAAGTGTCTGGCTGTCTATTTTACTCATCCCGCAATCATGATGCCCAATGACATATACTTCGTCAGCATTTAATTCGTAAACAGCAACTAAAATGCTTCGCATAATACTTCCAAATGGATGAGAAACAAGCGCCCCAGCACTTTTGACAATCTTAATATCACCATTTTTCATGTTCATGGCACGTGGAAGCAGTTCAACAAGTCTTGTATCCATACACGATAGAATGACAGCTTTTTTCTGTGGAAACTTTGTTGTTGTAAACTCTTCGTATTTCTTCTCTTCAATAAATTGTTGATTATATTCGATGATTTCATCTAAAAGTTTCATACGTTTGTCCATTCCTTTATCTTTTTTTAAAAATAAATATAGCACAATGTAAGAAATTTCGTCACGTTTTGCAGCTTATTTTTTTAAAGAAAACATCTGCTGATGAAAATTTTTTATTTTCCTCTTTTCAAATCGTAATTATTACGATACAATAACTCAGGACATTAAATCGTAATCATTTCTATCTATTAGATTGAGAGGAGACATTTTCTACATGAAAAAAATCTTTTTTATTTTAACAGCTGCTTTATTCGCGATCGGTCTTGCCGCTTGCTCAAGCAGTGCGGGCCCTAATGCTTCAAAAGGAAAGGCAGACGGGAAACTAATCATTTACACCACGATCTTCCCAATTCAAGATTTCACTGAAAAAATTGGCGGCTCTCACGTTCATGCTCAAAGCGTGTATCCTGCAAATGCAGATGCACACAGCTTTGAACCAAGTTCAAAAACAATGGTTGAAATGGCTGAAGGTGATGCCTTTATCTATAGCGGCACAGGGGCTGAAGCATTCGCAGACAAAACTGCTGCCACTTTAAAAGACCAAGGTGTGAAAACAGTCAAAGCAGCCGAAGGCATCAAATTGTTATCGACAAAAGAAGAACATGCACATGAAGAAGGCGAAGATCATGACCATGAAGGTCAAGACCACGACCATGATCATGACGGGCACGATCACGGAGATAAAGACCCTCATGCATGGTTAGACCCAGTTTATGCACAGCAAATGGCGAAAAACATTAAAGACACACTCGTCTCTTTAGATCCAGATCATAAAGACGAATACACAAAAAACTATGAACATCTAAAAAAAGATTTGCAATCGTTAGATCAAGAATTTAAAACAACGTTATCTAAAGCTAAACATAAAGAAATTCTTGTTTCTCACGCAGCTTATGGTTATTGGGAAAAGCGCTATGGCATTGAGCAAATCAGTGTTTTAGGGTTATCCGCTTCTGAGGAGCCATCACAAAAACAGCTCGAAAACATTGTACAAAAAGCGGAAAAGCATCACATTCAATACGTTATTTTTGAAAACAATGTCAGCAGCAAAGTATCAGATACAATCCGCAGTGAAATTGGGGCAAAAAGCTTGACCCTTAAAAATCTAGAATCCATTACTGAAGATGATGCCAAAAATGGCGAAAACTACGTCAGCTTAATGAAACAAAACTTAAAGACCTTAAAAACTGCATTAAATGATTAATGCTTTTGAACCCCGGGTGATCAACCGGGGTTTTTTGCTGTAAAAAAAGCACACCGTTATCGGGCGTGCTTTTTTGATTACATTTGATATTTTTTCTTAAACTGCTCAGCTCTTCCGCCTTTTTCTCCGAATTTTTGACGTCCTGTATAAAAAGGATGCGTATCAGAGCTTGTTTCTACTTTAATGACAGGATACGTTTTCCCATCTTCCCACTCTACTGTCTCGTTTGATGTCTTTGTTGATCTACTCAAGAAGCGGTAACCGCTGTTTACGTCCATAAATACAACTTCATGTGAGGTTGGATGAATATCTTTTTTCAATGTCAAAACTCCTTTCGTTAATAAAACGTAATTGTTACGTTTTATATTTATATTCTACTCCCTCTTTTACAACTTGTCAAAAAACAAGCTTTCTTAGTCAGGAAGAATAATCTAAAAATGGTGGAGAATAATAAGCATCATGAAAAAGAGAAGCGATAAGAAAGGCGGAGAAAAAATTGACTGATCTCGTTTTAGCTAGAAGCCTGTTCGGCACAACCATGGGCTTTCATATTATTTATGCCTCGCTTGGCGTTGGCATCCCGCTAATGATTTTGTTAGCTGAACTCATCTTTCAAAAAACGAAGGACCCGCATTATGCCATCATGGCCAAGCGGTGGACAAAAGCACAGGCTGTTCTGTTAGGGGTCGCCATTCCAACAGGCACCATTGCTGGTACGCAGCTTGCCCTTTTATGGCCAGGTTTTATGGAGGTCATCGGAAAGGTCATGTCACTGCCATTCCAGATTGAAATCTATGCGTTCTTTATAGAAGCATTATTTATGTCTATTTATGTGTACGCAGCGGACCGCCTATCAAATGCAATGCGCATCATTACGGTTATTTTTATCGTCATTGGTGCAGCTGCATCAGCGATTCTAATTACAAACGTACATGCTTTTGAAGGAACTCCTGCTGGCTTTCAGATGGTAAATGGAGAAATCACAAATATCGAGCCTTGGAAGGCCTTTTTCAATCCAAGCTTTGCTGTAACTGCTACACATGTTGTGCTGTCTGCTTTTACAACAGGTGCTTTTGTGATTGCTTCAGTTGCAGCTTTTAAAATGCTCAAAACGAGAAAAAATGAGAAGCTCTATACATTTCATCGAAAAGCCCTTTTTCTTGGACTCATTGTAGGAGGACTTTTCTCTTTTCTAACAGCCTTAAATGGCCACGAATCCGCTCAGCTTCTGTATGAATATCAGCCTGAAAAGCTGGCTGGAGCTGAAGGTTTATTTGAAACGCAATCACATGCGCCTCTTGCAATAGGTGGTTTTACGGATGCTGATTCGCAGGAAATTAAAGGTGCGATCGAAATTCCTTGGGCGCTCAGTTTTCTGGCAGGAAATAGCTTCGATACAGTGGTCAAAGGCTTAAATGATTTTCCTCGTGACGAGTGGCCGCCTTTATTTATACACACATTATTTAACGGCATGGTCATTATTGGATCGGTACTCATTCTATTTGCGGTATTAGCGCTGCTTTACCGTAAAATTTTAAAACGGGACAAATTTCCGAAGTGGCTTCTTTTTCTTTACTTATTCGGCGGGCCTCTTAGTCTTTTGGCTATTGAATTTGGCTGGATCTTTGCTTGTACAGGCCGCCAGCCATGGGTCATTTATCGAATGCTCAAAACGTCAGAGGTTGTCACATCATCAGGCTCGATCGGGACACTTTTTATCCTTTTTGCCATTGTCTATCTCATCTTAGGCATAGCAACCGTTATTGTGCTGACGTACTACTTTAGAAAACATTCGATTGAAGAAGACCTACGGTTAACAGAATCTTAAAAAGGGAGCGATCTTGATGCAAATGGATGTTACAACTGATGCGCTCATTGCAATCACCATCTTATGGGGATTCGTTTTTATCTATGCAGTGATGGCATCAATGGATTTCGGCGCAGGATTTTGGTCGATGATTTATATGAATAGAGAACAAACAAAGGCCGCTAATATCGCAAATAAGTACCTTTCTCCAACATGGGAAGTGACAAACGTCTTTATTGTCGCCATCGTTGTCGCATTGTTCAGCCTGTTTCCAGGTGCGACCTTTGTACTTGGTACCGTTTTATTAATACCCGGCAGCATTATATTATTGCTTCTTGCACTGCGAAGCGGGTTTCTCGTGTTTTCTCATTCACTGCCTAAGAAATACCGAAAAGCGGTGACGTATATTTCAGGGATCAGCGGCTTTATCATTCCGTCCATCCTGATCATGGTTCTCCCAATCACCCATGGTGGCTTTATCTTTCAGGAGAACAACGTCTACTCATTAGATCTTGGACTGGTCTTTACAAGTGCAAATGTCTATTCTTTTGTCGGCTTTGCCATTTTCAGCACCCTTTTTCTTTCGTCCTTGCTTTTAGCTGATTTCTCTAATGTTGCTGATGAAGATGAAGCTTACAGCATTTATAGAAGAGGGGCGCTCATTACGGGTCCACTTTCACTCATGATGGCCTTTTTTATCATGCTGACATTACGAAGCGAGGCCAATTGGCTGTTCACAAAAATGATGCAGAACATTCCTATTCTTCTTGTATCTCTCTTAATGTTTCTGCTCGCAGGACTGGCTCTATTTTTACCAAACAGCCGGTTTAAGCATCGGAAAGGGAGACCACGCCTTGCCGTCATTGCAATTACCATTCAATATTTCTTAGCAAGCTATGTGTATGGGCGTGCCCATTTGCCTTACATGGCTTATCCAGATATTACAATCATGTCTGGATTTACAGACCCTGTCACATTTAGGGCATTATTTATCACCTATATTGTAGGGTTTATCATCTTGTTTCCCGGATTTTATTTCTTCTGGAAATTATTTATGAAGGATAAGCGCTATATTCGCCAGGAAGATTAACATGAATGGACGAGCTTCATTTCGGTTACATTATAGATGAAAGACATACTCAAAAGGAGGTCATCTGTATGAGTCAAAAAATCCTTTGTGAAGTCAATAACTGTTCCTATTGGAATGCTGGAAACCGCTGTGGTGCAGATGCAATATATGTCGTCAGCCACACAGGAAATACGGCTGAGAAAAGTGAAGAAACGGATTGTAAAACGTTTAAACCACAAGACCTTTAAGTCTCATTAAAGGAGGCGCTTCAATTTGAAACACGATCGGCTGCTTCAAACGTTTTTTGACGAAATTCATGACGCGGATGAAGCCGCATTCCACCAAGCCGCTCACTCCTTTTTAAATCTTTGGGATTATGAATATGGACATGCATCAAACATGCCAAGTGAAATTCATCAGTATATCGGACAGCTTGCTTTTGACAGCGAGCTGGTTGAAGAGTAAGAAAGAGCGGATCACCGCTCTTTCTTTTTTGTTCAGACAGGAAGGAAAAACTTTCTCTCACTATACCTAGATTATATTGGGGATGCAAAAGGTGATTCCTTCGTTTTTATCTCACAAAATCATGTTTTGTAAACACGTCGATTTTATCTGAAAACGAACGGAGCGCTTGGTAATCAACTTCCACGCCCATTCCTGGGGAGCGGGGCACCTCAATAAACCCATTTTCAACCTTAATTTCAGGAAAAATGATATCCTGCTCCCAAAATTTTGACGAAGCTGAAATATCACCGGGAATCGTAAATTGAGGAAGCGAAGCAAGTGCTACGTTCTGCGCTCGGGAAATACCTGTTTCAATCATCCCTCCGCACCATAATGGAATTTGATGCTCCTTACTGAACGTATGAATTTTAAGAGCCTCTGTCAATCCGCCAACTCGTGAAGGCTTCACATTAATAATTTGACAGCTGCCAAGCTCTACAGCTTTTCTAGCATCATCTAAAGAACAGATACTTTCATCTAAACAAATCGGCGTTTTTAAATGCTTTTGCAAATGGCGATGGTCCACAATATCATCTGCAGCTAAAGGCTGTTCAATCATTAATAAACGAATATCGTCGAGCTGCTTAAGCTTGCTAATATCTTTTAATTCATAAGCAGAGTTTGCATCTGCCATTAATGGCAGATCAGGAAAAGACTCTCTGATCTTTTGAAGAAGTCCAATATCTTGTCCTGGTTTAATTTTCACCTTCACCCGCTGATAGCCTTGGTCAACAAATTGCTGAATTTGCTCAAGCATATCGTCAATAGGGCCTAACCCCGCCACAACGCCAGATGGTATTTTATCTTTTGTACCGCCTAATACATCGCGTAAAGACTTATTCTCACGCTTCGCATAAATATCCCAAACAGCCGCTTCAATGCCTGCTTTCGCCATCCTATTGCCTTTAAAATGATACAGACTGTCAGGGATTTCTGAAGGATGTGTAAAGGTGCGCGTCAGCACGTTCGGGATAAAGAAAGCCCTCAGCATATGATAGCAAGTCTCAATTGTTTCTTCTGTATACCACGGAGAAGAAAAAGCAGAAACTTCTCCCCATCCAGTCAATCCTGTCTGATCTTTGACTTCAACAATAATAAACTCACGCTCTGAAATGGTTCCAAGACTTGTTGTAAATGGCTGTTTAAGCTTCATCGTGACATGATATAAAATTACTCGTTCAATTTGAATCATTTGAAAACCCCTTTGATCTGAGTCTGTGCCTTTGCAATTTATTCGACGCATTTCTTGGCAGCTCGTCCACAAAGTGAAAAGCTGCGGGCCATTTATATTTGGCTAAATGCGACCCACATAAAGCATAGAGCTCATTCTCCGGTATCTTATCATCTGTTACAAGGAAAGCAGCAGGTACCTCTCCCCATCTATCATCATACATACCCGTTACTCCGGCTTCCTTTACATGCGGATGTGTTAGCAGAACCGCTTCAATTTCCGCAGGATAAATATTTTCTCCGCCAGAAATAATTAAATCTGAACGGCGGTCAAGCACAAATAAGAACCCTTCCTCATCCACATAGCCAATATCGCCCGTTTTCAGCCAGCCCTCATCAAAGGCATCCGAGGTCGCTTCTTCACGGTAAAGGTATCCTTTCATCACATTTGCACCTTTCACCATAATTTCGCCATGCTCAAAAGGACGGCAAATGCGATCACCATCTTGAATTTTCAGCTCACACCCAAAAAGAGGTTTTCCCGCTGAACCAAGTTTCTCTACGCTAAATTCGGGCGCAAGGGTCACAATTTGTGAACAGGTTTCCGTCATCCCGTACGATTGAAAGACAGGAAAGCCCTTCTCTTTGCTTTCTTGGAGCATCGCATAAGGCGCAGGCCCTCCGCCTAATAAAAGACAGCGCAAAGAAGATGGACATTCTTCCAGTCTGCTTAATAAACGAGATAACATCGTCTGAACAACAGAAATCATCGTCACACGATGCCGTTCAATAGAATCCTTTACTTCATCAACATCAAACTTCTGATGAAGCACGACTGTCATCCCATATATCACAGACTTAAATAAAGCGGATAAGCCGCTAATATGAAAAAGAGGCAGGGAAATGAGCCAGCGGTCAACCTCTCTGAGACCCAGATTCAGTGCAGAGGAAACTGCACTATGAAAATGATTGCCAAACGTTTGCTCTACCCCTTTTGGACGTCCTGTAGTCCCAGATGTATACATGATGGTCGCTGTTTCATTCAAATCAAATTCGCTCTCGATCTTCTTGTCATGGCCTTGCCCTGGTTCAGGTAAAGTTTCCATTGTATAAACGGGTAAATCACCCTCATGGTCGCTTGCATAAATAGATTCCGTTAATAAAGCCGCTGCTTTTGCATCTTCTAGCTGATAGCGTCTTTCAGCTTTTGTCAGCTTATTATTCAATAGCACAATTTTTAACCCTAATAAAAAACAGGCATGTACAAGCATCACCATGTGAGGATGATTGTTCATCAAAAGGGCAACCGTTTCCCCTTTTTTCAATGATGCCTGTGCAAGTCTATTTGAAAGCTCGTCCACTTCATGAGCTAATTCGTGAAATGTCCACTCTTTCTCTTGATAAATAAGTGCGACTCGATCTGGCGTTAAATAGGCACGGTGCAGCAGCCAATTAGGTTGCTTCATCATGACACCTCCTTTTCGTAAAAGAAAACAGCTTAGTCTGATGCACTAAGCTGTTTTCATTAATATCATTGAATCAAGGGAAACGCGGGAACTGGCCGAAGTCCGGCTTGCGTTTTTCCTTAAAGGAATCGCGTCCTTCTTTTGCTTCATCTGTTGTGTAATAAAGAAGAGTCGCATCTCCTGCAAATTGCTGAATTCCAGCTAATCCATCTGTATCTGCGTTAAATGCAGCCTTCAAGAATCGTAAAGCAGTCGGGCTCTTTTCTAGCATCTCCTCACACCACTTCACGGTTTCCTCTTCAAGCTGATCTAATGGTACAACTGTGTTAACAAGTCCCATATCAAGCGCTTCTTGTGCATTGTATTGACGGCATAAGTACCAAATTTCTCTTGCTTTCTTATGACCAACAATACGTGCAAGGTAGCCTGAACCATAACCAGCATCAAAGCTGCCTACTTTTGGACCTGTTTGTCCAAAAATCGCATTATCTGCTGCAATCGTCAGGTCACACACAACGTGAAGAACGTGTCCTCCGCCAATCGCATACCCTGCCACCATTGCGATAACTGGTTTTGGAATGACACGAATCAAACGCTGTAAGTCTAATACATTTAGACGTGGAATTTGATCGTCTCCTACATAACCGCCATGGCCGCGAACTTTTTGATCTCCACCAGAACAGAATGCTTTTCCGCCAGCACCTGCAAGTACGATCACACCAACTTCTGAATGATCACGAGCTCGTGAAAATGCATCAATTAATTCACTAACAGTCTTTGGGGTAAACGCGTTATGTACGTGTGGACGATTAATCGTAATCTTTGCGATCCCATTGTACGTTTCATATAAAATTTCGTCATACTGACGCTCAGTTTGCCATTCAATAGCCATCAATATTTCCTCCTCTAATCTTGCGCTAAAATAAACTCACTTACTATTTTACCAAAAAAATGTGGTTGTTCCACATGAACTGTATGCCCAGCATGCTCCGCCAAAATGAATTGACTTCCTTTCAGCTCCTGCTGCATACGTTTCCCGATAAGGCAGAACTTTTCATCAAGCGTTCCGCAAATGAATAATACAGGCAAATGAATATGCTTTAATGCCTTCCAAACAGACGGCTGTGAACCTGTTCCAATTCCTTCTAAGCTGCGAGCCAGCCCAAGAGGATTGGCCTTCAGTCTTCCCTCTCTCAGCTCAGTCTGCCTTTCAGCTGATAAAGTTTTCTGCGAAGCAAACAAAGGAATGCTTTCCCAAAAATCCACAAACTTCACTAAGCCCTCATGTCTGATTTTTTGAGCGAGCTGATGATCATGCTTCAGTCTTGCCATCCGCTCTTTAAAAGTGCGTAGCCCTGGAGACGTACTCTCAAGGATCAATTTATTGACACGATCTGGATAACGAGCGGCAAATGATAAAGCAATACGTCCTCCCATAGAATATCCGAGAATATTCACTTTGTGAAGCTTTAATTGGTTTAAAATCTCTGCAAGATCTGCCAGCTGCTGAGACATTGTATATCTTCTCACACTTTCTGGCGAGTCCGTACGCCCATGTCCGAGCAAGCTGACCTGAATCAGTCTTGTATTCTCCAAATAAGCATTCAAGAACGTCCAAGACGCTGCACTTCCAGTGAAGCCGTGTAAGCATAGTGTGGCATTTGCTGCCGAAGGGTTCTGGTCCACCACTTCGTACGCTACCCCATCACGCATTCTTATGATGAGAGAAGGCATTCTTTTTTCACTTCTTCCAATATGTCATCCATCATTTGACGATGCTTGTCTACACGGGAATGACGATCTGTTTCAATTTCAATTAAATGAAGCCCAGGTTCATCGATGTGTGCCATATACACATCATGTAACTCTTGTTTCGATGCCGGTTTCGAATAGGTTCCCCCATATAACTTCGATGCATACTCAAAATTCAGTCCTGTCGGCGTACCGAAGAGCTTTTCATAATACGGTTCATCAGACGCCTGCGGAAGGAAAGAAAAGATACCTCCCCCATCATTGTTTATCAAAACAACTGTCAGCGGAATGTCCATCAGTTTAGCTGCAAGCAGACCGTTCATATCATGGTAAAATGATAAATCTCCAATGACTAAAGTAACTGGCTGCTTTAAAGCTGCATACGTGCCAAGTGCTGTGGATACAACGCCGTCAATGCCATTTGCTCCGCGATTCGCCATCATTCGAAAAGGCTTGGACTGAGTTTCAAAAAATGTATCTACATCACGAATTGGCATACTATTTCCGATAAAAAGGACACTCTCCTTTGGCAAGAGGTGCTGAAGCTGACGGTACACATTCCCCTCGAAGGACAAATCCTCATCTGAAAAGCGGGCTGCATGCGTTCTAAATGAAGAATTAGCATTCTGCCAGCGTTTTAAGAAACTTGTCTCCTCACGTTTTTCTGCTTGATTTAATGCTGCTTCTACAAAAGCAGAGACAGTACTTTCAATGACGTATGAAGCACTTAACCCAGGATCACGGAAGCCCCCGGCAGCATCTACAACAACCTGCTTTACTTCCGCATGTTTTTCCAGCCACTTGAATAAGGGCTTAGACACAGGCATCGGGCCAAAACGAATGATCATATCCGGCAATAGATGCTGTTGCAATGCTTCATCTTTCAATAAAGAATCATAAGCATCGATAATTAGCTCTTTATTCTCATGCCCGTTGCGCAAAAGAGAAAGCGGGTCAGCTAAAATAGGAAAATGCAGGGCTTTCGAAAGGCGTAAAACTGCCTCTTTTTCTTCCTGTGTATGAAGTTCACCAGCCACAATCATTCCCTTTTTAGATTGGTTCAAGGCAGTCACGATTTCAGACATCACTCGATCATTTGGGAAAGCCTGACCTGATGCTAATACCTTTTTCGTGTCTGATTCTTCTCGCGCGAAAGGATCAATAGACAGATCAGGAAGCAATGGTTCTCTCAGAGGTACATTGACCTGAACAGGCCCCTTTGGCTCCTGCATCGACATGTGATTTGCTCTCGCAGCTGCCGTCTGAACATAACGCAGCATCGTTTGACTTTCCTCTGGCAACGCTAAGTCTGTGAACCATTTAACAAACTTACCGAATAAGAATTGCTGATCAATCGCTTGAGGTGCCCCAACTTCTCTCAATTCGTGCGGCCGATCAGCAGTTAAAACAATAAGAGGTACACGAGAATAATGCGCCTCTACAATGGCTGGGTAAAAGTTAGCTGCTGCCGTACCTGATGTACAAATAAGCAGCACTGGCGATTGACTTGCTTTTGCAAGACCAAGCGCATAAAAAGCAGCAGACCGTTCGTCCACTAAAACATGGACATGGATGTCCTGATGAGCAAGGGCCAGCATTGCAAGCGGAGTTGAACGAGAACCAGGACAGACTACTGCCTCTTTCACACCACCTTGGACAAATTCATCCATCAATCTGCCTATATATGTTGTCATGATGTGATTATTCAATAGGATGACCTCCAAGAGCAGACAGCATTGGTCTTAACTTCACTTGTGTTTCCTCATACTCCTGCTTTGCAAGGGAATCCTCTACAATTCCGCAGCCAGCGAATAAACGAACATGATCTTCCTCAATAAGACCAGACCGAATGGCTACAGCAAATTCTCCATTATCCTGAGAATCAATCCAGCCTACCGGCGCTGCATACCAGCCGCGCTTGAGCGGTTCGATTTCACGAATCACTTCAACCGCCTTTTCCTTAGGATATCCGCCTAGTGCCGGCGTCGGATGAAGCTGCTCAATTAATGAAAAGAGGGAACAGCTGCTTTTGATTTCTCCCACAATCGGTGTAAACAAATGCTGAATGTTTTTTGTTTTATAAAGACTTGGTTGATTTGGTTTATGCACGTGAAGGCAATTCGCTTCAAATGCTTGCTCAATCATATTGACGACAATTTGATGCTCAATCAAATTCTTCTCATCATGCAGCAGTTCCTCGCCTAATGCGTGATCCTCCGCTTCATCTTTTCCGCGAACAATGGAACCTGCTAAACAGGATGAAAAGACCTCTCCGCCGCTTTTTTTCACTAAGCGCTCCGGCGTGGCTCCGACAAATGCTTGTCTTCCTTGTTCAACCGCAAATACATAACTCGTTGTTTGATGCTTTAATAATTCTGCTAATAGTGGAGCGAGTTCAATTTGATTTTTATAGTGAAGCAAGACTTCTCTTGCTAAAACAACCTTTTCATATTCATTTGCACGAATGTGGTCTGTCGCTTCTTGGATCGCCTTCATCCATTCCTTCACATCCAGCTCTTCCATATGAACAAGTTCAGCTTGTCCACCAGTCCGTACTGGCAATGTCTCGAAACGAGAGGCTTTTTGTTCTAATTCCTGAATAAGCTGATGAACATTCCCGTCCACCTGCTTCCACTCATTGATCGTAAGAAAACTGCCTTCTTTTGAGACAGTCAGCATGATCGATGGCACGAAAAAATGAGCCTCGCCAAATGCTTCCCAATGACGCGCCTTCTCTTCATACGGATCAAACGAAAATCCTCCAAATAAAAGCGGACCAACAGCCGCTTGCTTTAACTCCTTCTCATCATGAAAATGGAACATGTGCTGCTTGAGCTGTTCCCATTCTTGATGGATTATATCGAATCGTTCCTTGCCTTGCTCAGATGATTTAATGACGGCCGCTCTGCCAAGTCCAGAAAATATCATTTGGCTTTCTGGATCAGACCAAAAAAACCGCTCGCCTAAAAAATCCGCTTCGCCGCTTTGGAAAAAGGCAAGAGGATCCAGATCGTCAACTCTTCTGGAGTAGCTTATCAAAACAGCATGGTTGACGTTATTCGCTTCTTCTAATGTCGCAAGCGCTTCCTGCCGGAAAGTACTTTGCACTGTTGTCACCATGATACATTCCTCCAAAACCCATGAAATAACATAAAAAAATAAAACCATAATGAAAAAATACATGAACATTCGAATATGTCGAATGACCTGCTTTTCTATTATAAACCTTAACAGATGAACTTAGTAAAGAAAACAGCTTTTAAAACCTCGAATCCTTATTATATCACGCTTTCAAGATTTTTTCGCTCCTGCTTATTGAAACGAGAGCATCTAAGGTAAAATGGCCGGACCTCGTTCGAAAATCAAGTTTCCTTCGATATGGCAACGATTAGCAAACATCTTTTTCCCGTTTCATCGCATCAATATATTGACACCTTTTTGAACTTTGCTAAACTGGAATTTGGACGTGTACGTATTTTTTTATTTAAAGGAGTATATTTTATGCAGCATCATTCGATATCAGATCAGCTTTCACCAATTAAGCCTGATAAAAACTGGCGAATTTGGTGGAATTTACTACGACCGCATACACTAACAGCGGCATTTATTCCCGTTACTTTAGGAACTGTTTTAGCACTTCCAAGTGGTCAAATACATGTTGGGCTATTTTTAGCCATGCTATTTGCATCTATGTTTATCCAAATCGCAACAAACATGTTTAATGAGTACTTTGATTATGTTCGCGGGCTCGACAACGAGAAATCTGTCGGCATCGGCGGAGCCATTGTAAGAAACGGTGTGAAGCCAAAGACAGTTCTCAGCCTCGCTTATGCACTATTTGCGCTTTCTTTATTACTTGGGGTATATATTTGCATGATGTCTAGCTGGTGGATTGCACTAATAGGACTTATTTGTATGGCAGCAGGCTATTTCTATACTGGCGGGCCTGTACCAATTGCATATACACCATTTGGAGAACTTGTTTCAGGTGCTTTTATGGGATTAGGAATCATCCTGATTAGTTTCTATATCCAAACAGGCACACTGACGTCTAAAGCTGTTCTCGTCTCACTACCAATTTCTATTTTAGTTGGTGCCATTTTACTGTCGAACAATATCCGTGATTTAGACGGAGATAAGGAAAATGGACGAAGAACACTTGCCATTCTTGCTGGACGTAAAGCTGCAGTGAACATTTTACTTTCTATGTTTTTGGTATCATATGTACTCATTTTTGTTTATATCTTCACAGATATCGTCGGTCTTTGGAGTCTTCTTGTTTTACTCAGTGTGCCAAAAGCCTATACAGCCATTAAAGAGTTTAAGCAAAAAGAAAAACCGATTGAATTAATGAATGCCATGAAGTCTACAGCTCAAACCAATACATTTTTTGGTTTTCTGCTGACGATCGCTTTGATCTTACAATACTATATCGCGTAACAAAAAACGCCTGCAGCCGCAGGCGTTTTTTTAATAAGGAATTGCTTCAAATTGGAACTAGTCTTACATACAAAATTGCTCATACTAACAATATGTTTGATATGAAAGGATGATCGCTTTGTTGTCTAAAGACGAATTACATCATTTGAAGCAGCGCCTTCTCGATGAAAAGAAAGAACTTGAAGCCAAAAGCCATGACGATGAACAGAAAGTATCCTTTCCTTACGATTCGATCGGTGAATTGTCTGCCTATGATAACCACCCGGGTGATCAAGGGACAGAGCTATTCGAGCGTGGGAAAGATATTGCTTTAAACAGTTTGGAACATGAACATATGTTAGACATCAATGAAGCACTTCAAGCCATTGCAGACGGCTCTTATGGTCTGTGCAAAGTCTGTAAAGCCCCTATTCCAAAGGAACGCTTAGAAGCCTTGCCTACTGCCGTCACATGCACAGAGCATTCAAAAGAACAGACCGTTTCACAAAACCGTCCGATTGAAGAGGATTTATTAAGTCCGCCAGCGGGACAATTTGAAAATGAAGAAAGTGCTGCGTACGATGGAGAGGATGCCTACCAAGACGTAGAACGCTACGGAAATTCTGAAACCCCGTCTGATATGGAATTCCCTCCTCTGACATACGATGATGTGTATACACAATCAGAAGATGAAGATTATGTGGAGGACTACGAAGGATTCGCAGCTGCTGATATAGAAGGAAAATCAAGCAAGGTGTATCCGAACAAAGCACACGAGGCCTATGAAGATGCATTAGACGAAGAAGGTGTCATGACGGTATTTGGTGACTTGAAACCGTACGAGGAAGAACCTTATACAGAAGAAAATCATTAGTCCCCTCATATTGGGGGCTTTATGTTTATATCATGTAATTATTGGGAAATTACTTTAAGAGTGAATTTGATTGGAGGAGATTCTTGATGGCTAGAAAAAGTATTATTTGGGCGATTGTCGTCTTCTTTATTACATACGCACTATTCTCTATTGCCGGATTCTTGTTCCCCATCGACAGAGAATGGTATGACGCATTGAATAAACCAGAATGGACGCCTGGTGGCGGTGTGATTGGTGCTGTATGGGCTGTCTTGTTTGCACTCATCTCATTGTCCGCAGCGATCATTTATGGAAAGTATGGATTCCAAAAAATCACATTACCGTTTTGGATTCTTTTCCTTTTAAATTATGTATTCAATCAAGCCTTTAGCTTTTTTCAATTTACACAAAAGGATTTGTTTGTGGCTACGATCGACTGCCTGCTCGTCGCACTGACAGCACTCGCACTTGTCATCGTATCGCGTAAACTAAGCAAAGTCGTTCCAATTTTACTGATTCCTTATGTCTTATGGGGCTTCTTTGCGACATACTTGTCTTATACGATCTATTCCATGAATATGTAAAAAAAGACCGCTATCATAGGGTCTTTTGTTTTGAAGAAAATAAAAAAGAGATCTTTGACAAGATCTCTTTTAAAAATGACCCGTACGGGATTCGAACCCGTGTTACCGCCGTGAAAGGGCGGTGTCTTAACCGCTTGACCAACGGGCCAGAACAATGGCGGAGAAGGAGGGATTTGAACCCTCGCGCCGCTTGCGCGACCTACACCCTTAGCAGGGGCGCCTCTTCAGCCACTTGAGTACTTCTCCATTTGGCTCCGCAGGTAGGACTCGAACCTACGACCGATCGGTTAACAGCCGATAGCTCTACCACTGAGCTACTGCGGAAGATCATGGTGGGCCTGAGTGGACTCGAACCACCGACCTCACGCTTATCAGGCGTGCGCTCTAACCAGCTGAGCTACAGGCCCATGAACAGATATACAAATGGAGCGGGTGATGGGAATCGAACCCACGACATCAGCTTGGAAGGCTGAGGTTTTACCACTAAACTACACCCGCAAAAATATGTATGGGGCGATTGATGGGAATCGAACCCACGAGTGCCAGAGCCACAATCTGGTGCGTTAACCACTTCGCCACAACCGCCATACTATGAATGTTTTTTTATAAAAGTGGCTCGGGACGGAATCGAACCGCCGACACACGGATTTTCAGTCCGTTGCTCTACCAACTGAGCTACCGAGCCATGTATTCTTTTGAAAAATGGCGGTCCGGACGGGACTCGAACCCGCGACCTCCTGCGTGACAGGCAGGCATTCTAACCAACTGAACTACCGGACCATTTTGGTTGCGGGGGCAGGATTTGAACCTGCGACCTTCGGGTTATGAGCCCGACGAGCTACCGAACTGCTCCACCCCGCGATGATATGAATTTAAAAAATATGGCGGAGGAAGAGGGATTCGAACCCCCGCGGGCTTTGACACCCCTGTCGGTTTTCAAGACCGATCCCTTCAGCCGGACTTGGGTATTCCTCCGTATAGATGGTGGACCTTGTAGGACTCGAACCTACGACCGGACGGTTATGAGCCGTCTGCTCTAACCAACTGAGCTAAAGGTCCTTTATAGCGGCGGAGGGGATCGAACCCCCGACCTCACGGGTATGAACCGTACGCTCTAGCCAGCTGAGCTACACCGCCATGATCAAAATATACTTTTATAAAGTGGAGCCTAGCGGGATCGAACCGCTGACCTCCTGCGTGCAAGGCAGGCGCTCTCCCAGCTGAGCTAAGGCCCCATAAAAGATGGTCGGGAAGACAGGATTCGAACCTGCGACCCCTTGGTCCCAAACCAAGTGCTCTACCAAGCTGAGCTACTTCCCGATCTTAATGGCGCGCCCGAGAGGAGTCGAACCCCTAACCTTTTGATCCGTAGTCAAACGCTCTATCCAATTGAGCTACGGGCGCTTATTTATAATGCCGAGGGCCGGACTTGAACCGGCACGGTAGTCACCTACCGCAGGATTTTAAGTCCTGTGTGTCTGCCAATTCCACCACCCCGGCGTGGATGGTATAAGCGGAAGACGGGATTCGAACCCGCGACCCCCACCTTGGCAAGGTGGTGTTCTACCACTGAACTACTTCCGCATTACAGGATTTCTTTATTTTATTTGGCAATGCGGGTGAAGGGACTTGAACCCCCACGTCATAAAGACACTAGATCCTAAGTCTAGCGCGTCTGCCAATTCCGCCACACCCGCATGAAACATGGTGAGCCATGAAGGACTCGAACCTTCGACCCTCTGATTAAAAGTCAGATGCTCTACCAACTGAGCTAATGGCTCGCTTTAAAAGCGACTTGTCTATCTTACCATATGAAAGTGGTGCCGGCAAGAGGACTTGAACCCCCAACCTACTGATTACAAGTCAGTTGCTCTACCAGTTGAGCTACACCGGCTTTATCTATCCTAACATTATGTAAGAATAAATATGGTGGAGGATGACGGGCTCGAACCGCCGACCCTCTGCTTGTAAGGCAGATGCTCTCCCAGCTGAGCTAATCCTCCACTATGTAGGAATCTCTCGATCCGACAAAGATTATTATATACAGGTTTTAATCATTTGTAAAGGCTATATTAAAAAATTTTTATTTCAATTTTCATTGCGTATTTCTTTTAACAAATGATCGTCATTTCACCTATTCAAACAGCTACTATTCCACGTTCAGCAGCTGAACTTCTCTCTTCTATATTCTCTTTTAAAACGTTCGATTCCTTCAGAAATATTAGCAGTCCCTTATTTTTATACTTTAATGATATATGTAATCTCTTAGCCGTAAGCATTTATAAAAATCATAGAGGCTTACACATCTTTAATTTCCCTATATAAGCTGACACTCTGTCTCTCTATTGTTTTTTTATAGATAATGTTTTATGCGATAGGCTCATTTTTTCTTTATATCCAAGTATTTCACACGCTGCTTGTGGACATAAAATGAAGCCACGATCTTTTATCAAACAAGTGAATGTATGTACCCTCAACTTGCACAAAAAAGACCAGTTCCGACTGGAACTGATCCTTATAGAAGCTTGGCGGCGTCCTACTCTCACAGGGGGAAACCCCCAACTACCATCGGCGCTGAAGAGCTTAACTTCCGTGTTCGGTATGGGAACGGGTGTGACCTCTTCGCTATCGCCACCAAACCTGATGGAGAGAATGTTCTCTCAAAACTAGATAACAATGTTCATGCTTCACATTAGAATATAGGTTAAGTCCTCGATCTATTAGTATCTGTCAGCTCCACGTGTCACCACGCTTCCACCTCAGACCTATCAACCTGAT